>NZ_CAJXIP010000005.1 GCF_913054395.1 uncultured Roseovarius sp. | reverse complement strand
ATGGGTCCAGATCGCCTCCATCCCGTGAGGCATTTCCCCGAACCACACGATATCGGGCCGGGTGGCCTTTGCGCCGCAGACCGGGCAGGCATCCTGCGTTGACATCACCAGTGGCGCAGGCCAACGCGCCTCGCAGCGCGCACAAAGCGCCCCGGCAAGCGTGCCATGCATATGCATCACCGCGCGACTTCCCGCAGCCTCGTGCAGGGCATCCACATTCTGCGTTACAAGCACCACCTCGCCACCATGCCGTTCCTGAAGGCGCGCAAGCGCGCGATGCGCGGCATTCGGTGCCACCCTGGCGGCCTGCGCGCGCCGGGCATTGTAAAAGCGGTGCACAAGATCGGGGTCCCGCTCAAAGGCCTCTGGCGTCGCCACATCCTCGATCCTGTGCGCCGCCCAAAGCCCGCCCTCGTCACGAAACGTCGCAAGCCCGCTTTCCGCCGAAATCCCGGCACCTGTCAGAATGACGATCTTTTCCATTGCGGCCCTTTTGCCTATTCTGCGCCTCGCAAACCTGCCGGAAAGGGTCCCCGATGACCAGTGCAATCCTATTCGTCTGCCTCGGCAACATCTGTCGCTCGCCGGCCGCCGAAGGGGTATTTCGCGCGCTCGCCCCGCAGGTGGCGACCGATAGCGCCGGCACCGGTGGCTGGCATGTGGGCGAGCCACCCTATGGCCCGATGCAGACCGCCGCATGCGCCCGCGGGATCGACCTCTCTGACCTGCGCGCGCGCCAGTTCCGGGCCGATGATTTCACCCGCTTTGATCTTGTCATCGCGATGGATGCCCAGAACCTGCGCGATATCGAGGCGTTGCGACCGACCGGCAATACAACCCCGGTGCGCCTGATGACCGATTTCGCGCCGGACGCGGGCATGGATCACGTGCCCGACCCGTATTACACCCGCGATTTCGATGGCACGCTTGATCTGATCGAAACTGCGGCACGCGGGCTGGCGGCAACGCTCTGAGCGGCTGGCTTCGGGATTTCCGAAGGCCCCTTTCAGCCCACGAAAAAATGACCTCCCCGGCGCGTCAATCCGCTTGCCTGATGTCTACGCGCCGCGTCATTCATGGGCCAAGGAGATTGCCCCATGCCTATGACCTATCTGAAAACCGCCCCCGGCCAACCGCTTCAAACCGCCGCTGATGTGGCCGATACCGTTCAGGTCATGCTGGCGCGGTTGCGCACGGGCGGCGCGCAGGTGGCGCTTGAATATGCCCGCAGCCTTGATGGCTGGCAGGGCGAAATCACCGTGACCCGCGATCAGATCTCCGCCGCAAGCGCCCGAGTCCCGCAAGCCCTCAAGGACGACATCGACTGGGCGCATGACAACATATCCCGCTTTGCCGAGGCGCAACGCGCCACCGCGCAGGACATGACGGTCGAGTTGCGCCCCGGCCTGATCGCCGGCCAACGCCAGATCCCGCTTGGCGCAGCGGGCTGTTACGTGCCCGGTGGGCGCTATAGCCATATCGCCAGCGCCCTGATGAGCATCGCCACCGCACGCGTCGCAGGCGTGGCCGATATCACAGCCTGCTCGCCGCCCTGCGCCGGTGAGGGCATTCCCGATGCGATGCTCTACGCGATGGATCTGGCCGGGGCCACCCGGATCCTGACCATCGGCGGCGTACAGGGGATCGCGGCCCTGGCCTTTGGCCTGTTTGGCGCGCCACCCGCCGACATTCTTGTCGGACCCGGCAATGCCTATGTGGCCGAGGCCAAACGACAGCTGTTCGGCCCCATCGGCATCGACATGTTCGCAGGCCCCACCGATAGCCTGATCCTCGCCGATGACACCGCGGACCCCGAAACCGTCGCCGCCGATCTGGTGGGACAGGCCGAACATGGCGCCAATTCTCCGGTCTGGCTGGCCACGACCGACCGCGCCCTGGCAAGCGCCGTTCTCGGGCGCATCCCGGCGCTGATCGCCGACCTGCCAGAGCCGAACCGCTCTGCCGCCGCCACCGCCTGGGCCGATCTCGGCGAGATCGTCCTGTGCGACAGTGCCGAGGACATGGCCGACTTCGCCGACACACGCGCGCCCGAACACCTGCATGTGCAGGCCCGCGATCTTGACGGCTGGCGCACCCGGCTGCGCGCCTATGGCTCGCTGTTTCTGGGGGAAAAGACGACCGTGGCCTTTGGCGACAAGGCGGCTGGTCCCAACCACGTTCTGCCCACGTCTGGCGCGGCGCGCTATACCGGCGGGCTGTCGGTCCACAAGTTCCTCAAGACGGTCACCTGGCAAGAGGTCGATGACCGCGCCCTGCCCGATCTGGCCCGGGTCACCGCCAGCCTGAGCCGAGCCGAACGGATGGAGGGCCACGCACGCACCGCTGATATAAGGCTGGCGCAGGGCAATGCCGAACGCCGTTCCGCAACATCGGCAGGCTAAACAGCCAGAGCGCGACAAGGCAGGATAGGACCGGTGGCCCTAAACAGGATGGCAGACATGAAAACCGTGGGCATTCTCGGCGGCATGGGTCCAGAAGCGACGATTCTGCTGATGCAGAAACTTCTGGCCGCTGTACCCGCCCGCGACGACGCCGATCACCTGCCGCTGATCGTGCATCAAAACCCGCAGGTCCCAAGCCGGATAGCCGCCCTTATCGAAGGCACCGGCGCCGATCCCGGCCCCATTCTGGCGCGAATGGCGCGCGATCTGCACATCGCAGGCGCTGCGGCTCTGGCGATGCCCTGCAACACCGCGCATCACTATGCCCCTGCGGTGGTCGCGGCCACGCCGCTGCCATTCCTCAACATGCTTGACCTGACGGCGGCCGCGCTCGCCGCGCAGGGTGCGCGGCGCATCGGCATGCTGGCTTCGCCCGCCACCCGGCTCGCCCGCGTATTCGAGGCCCCCTTTGCCGCCCGCGGGCTGATCCCCGTCACCCTGCCCGACGACAGTGCCCTGCTGGCCATCATCCGCGCGGTCAAGGCCGGTGACACAGGCGCCACCCTCGGTTCTCGCCTGCACGCCCAGGCGCACAGGCTGATCAACGAAGGCGCCGACCACATACTTGTGGCCTGCACCGAACTATCGCTGATGACCGGCCACCTGCCCGAGGCAACCCCCTGGACCGACAGCCTTGATTGCCTGACCTCGGCCATCGCCGACTTCGCGCAAAGCTAGAACGCAAAGCACAAACAAGGGGCACAGCGGCCCCTCGTTCTTCTTGGCAAAAATACTCAGATTCCGGCGCTTATCCCGCCGCGCGGCCGCTGTTTTTTTCAAGATGCGCCCGCATCTGCTCGGCCTCGTAACGTGCCTCGCGCAGGCCGTCCATCGTGGCGGCAAGCTCAGCTTCGGTTTGGCTCAGCTGGTTGCTCAGCTCCGCCTCGCGCTGCTGAAGATAGGTGATCGCCTGATCACGGGTTTCCTCGGCTTCGTGAAGCTCCTGCGCCATGCGCTCAAGCTCGCCCACATCGGAGCCGGCAACCCGGATAAAGCGGTGAATCAGCCAATTCGCGAACCAGCCCATGCAAAACGCCACGAACAAAACGATGGCGGTGGCTATGATAAACTCAGTTCTGTTCATCGGTCGTGTTTTCCTGATCCTGTCCCTCAGGTCCTTCTTCCACCGGTTGCTCGAGGCTTTCAAGGGCTGTTTGCTGTTCCGGCACCGGCTCGGGGCGGATCAGGCGGAATTCGATCCGCCGATTGGTCTCGCGCCCGTCCTCGGTGTCATTGTCGGCAATCGGCCTGCTCTCGCCATAGCCCTTGGCATCAATCGTCGAGGTCAGCACCCGGCGCAGCCGCAATTCGTTCAGAACCGCCTGCGCACGCTGTTCGCTCAGTTGTTCGTTCATCCCTTCGCGTCCCTGGCTATCGGTATGGCCACCGATTTCCATCCGGATCTCGCCACATCGTTTCAGGATTTCGGCGATCTCGTCCATGATCTCCGCGCCAGCGCTGTCGATGTTGGCCGAGCCGGGCTCGAAGTTGATCTTGCGCCCGGTCTGCACGGCGGCGATCTTGGCTTCGCATTCGTCCGGCGTGGGCAGCCCGGCCACCGGATCGAGCGCCTCCTTATAGGTCACATCAAGCGAAAACTGCTCTGATCCGCTAAGCTTTTCCGACAGAAACTGCGAGATCTCGGCGCTTGCGGATTTACGTCCGGTGTTGCCCTGCACACTTAATGCATCCGGCGTTACCGTCACCGCTCCGTTCGACAGATAAGACAACGCCTCAAGCGCCGTCAGCACCCGCAGCGGCCAGGTCTTGGGCAAACCCTCGGCGACCCGCGCAGTGACATGCACCGCATCGGATGAAAACCGCGCCTGGGCAAAGCTGTTCACGGTGTCGCGGGTGGCCTCGCTGTTGAGCCGCCCGCGGATAAGAACCTGCCCCTCGGGCGAGAGCGTGGCGATGAATTCAGGCACCACCGGCGCACTTTCATCCGGCAGCGGCGGCAAGGTCGCCTGCAGGGCAAAGACCTCGGGCAGATCGGCCTCAAGCTGGCCCACCACATCGTCAAACTGACCCTGCGGCGTGCCCTGTGGCGCCCAAAGCGCAATATCTGCGTCCGAAAAGGTCACGCTGCCCCCCCCAAGCTCGCCGACGGCGGCAATCGCCAGTTCCGTGGCGCGCGCCCATTGTGGCGAGGGCACCCCCATGCCAACCACGCAATCGGCCTTGGCCTGAAGACCCGCGTGGCTGGCGGCGCGCAAAATACGCTCGCGCGCCTCTTCGGTATCGGCCGAACAGGCATCGAACCGCGCCGTCCCGTCCTCGATCAGGAAGCGCAGCGTAAACGGCGTAATCACCGGGCGCGGCGCCGAGATATCAAGCGCAAGGCGCACATCATCAGGGGCCGAACGCGCAAGGTCGGTTTCCATCCGGCGTTGTGCTTCGGCGCTGTCGACCATGGCGGTAATCTCAACCCGCTCGGCGCTCACCGAAATCTTGGTGCGCGGCAGCTTGCCAAGCGAACGCACCGCATAGGCAAGCGCATCGGGCCATGTTTCGGGATAGGGGTAATCCGCCGCATCCAGCAAATCCGCAACCGGCGCACCATCGGTGGCCTTGGCGACATCGGCCAAAAGCGCCTTGCGGTTGGTGGCCTTGGGCACCAGCCCGATAAGGGAAATCCCCCGGTCGTTGCGCAGGATCTCGATGGAAAAGCGCGGCGGTGCGATGTCGGCGGCATCCTGAACCAGCATCTGGTCAATCACCCGCGCCGCATCAACGATGGTCCCCGCCACCGACAGCGCCTTGAACCGCGCGGCCTCGCTCGGGGCGGTGCCCGCAAGGAAGACCTGCAACCCATCGGTATCGACCTCGGCCCAGACCATATTCCGCAGGTCAAGCATATCGCGCACCGCGCGGCGTGACCCATCCTCAACGGCGCTGACCGCAAACCCCGCCGCCACCACACATAAAACCGCCGCACCGCAAAAGGTGGCTGCAATCGTGAACACTGAGGATAATCGCATGAGGTTCTGGTCAGTCCTTGTTCCCTGGGTTCCCTAGGCTTTTTCTTTAGGCCCCTGTCAGCCCGAGATCAATCACAGCAACAGGGCGACGGCGAAAAACGGCACAGGCAAAAGCCCGGCATCGCGGTTCGAGCGGAACAGCATCAACAGCCGCGACGTGTCATCAAGCTTGAGCTGGCGCATCTGCCATTGCAGGTGCCAGCCCATCGCCCAGGGCCCGCAGAGCGCCACCAAAAGGGCCAGCGGCCGCCCGTCCGGAACCGCCAGAATGACTGCAACCGCCATGATCGAGACCGCCGCCACCAGGAACCAGCGCAACCAGCGCGGCGAGTTTTCCCCAAACAGCCGCGCGGTGGATTTCACCCCGATGAGCGCGTCATCCTCGGCATCCTGATGGGCATAGATCGTATCATAAAACAGCGTCCAGGCGATCCCGGCGAGGTACAAAAGCACCGCTGGCGCCTCAAGTCGCCCGGTGTGGGCGGTCCAGGCCAGCAAGGCGCCCCAGTTGAACGCCAGCCCCAAAAAGACCTGCGGCCACCAGGTAAACCGCTTGGCAAACGGATAGACCGCCACCGGCAAAAGCGACAGAACGCCAAGTGCAATCGCCGCCGGATTGAACGTCAGAAGGATACCAAAGGCCACCAGGGCCTGAGCCCCCAACCAGATCAGGGCGGCCTTGACGCTGACCTGACCCGAAGGAATGGGCCGCGAGGCGGTGCGCGCAACCGAGCCGTCGATATGACGGTCGGTGATGTCGTTCCACGTACATCCCGCCCCGCGCATCAGGAAGGCGCCGATCGCGCAGCCTGCAAAAATCCAAAGGTCATGCCAGCCCGCGCGCCCGTCGCTTACCATCGCAAGCATCAGCCCCCACCAGCAGGGCAAGAGCAAAAGCCAGGTTCCGATCGGCCGATCCGCCCGGGCAAGCCGCAGGTAGGGCCGCGTCGCCGAAGGCGCCAGACGGTCCACCCAATTGCCGCGATAGGCATCGGCCACCTGCCCGGCATTCTCGCTTGCGGCCTCTGGTGTCTGGTTGTTTCCGGTCATATGTTGGCCTCATGAAAACGGCTAAGATCAGGCTTTATGTAGAGCACCCGCTGGGGCAAGGGCAAACGGTTCCTCTGGACCGCGACCAGGCGCATTACCTTTTCGGTGTCATGCGACAGGGTGTGGGCGATGCAGTGCTGTTGTTCAACGGCACCGATGGCGAATGGCGCGCGACCGTGGCCGAAGCCGGCAAGCGGGGCGGCCTGCTCAGGGTCGAACAGCAGACCAGTGCGCAACGCAACCCGCCCGACCTGTGGCTTCTTTTCGCGCCGATCAAGAAGGCGCGCACCGATTTCATCGTCGAAAAAGCCGCCGAGATGGGCGCCGCGCGGATCCTGCCGGTGCAGACCGAGTTCACCAATTCCGAACGCATCCGCCAGGATCGCCTTCAGGCCCATGCAATCGAGGCCGCCGAACAATGCGGCGGCACCTTTGTCCCCGAAGTTGCCGATTTGCAGAAACTGGATCGGCTGCTTGCGGACTGGCCCGAGGGGCGCCAGCTCATGTTCTGCGACGAGGTGCTCGCGGGTGGCGCATCCACCCTGACAGGCGACCTTGCCCAGGGCGCGCCCTGGGCGATCCTGATCGGCCCCGAGGGCGGCTTTTCCGATACCGAGCGCGCACGTCTCACGGGGCTGCCCTTTGCCCATGCCATCGCCCTTGGCCCGCGCATCCTGCGCGCCGACACCGCCGCCGTGGCCGCCATGACCCTCTGGCAGCACACCCTGGGCGATTGGGCATGAGCTTCATGCGCCCCGAAGCACGCGCCGCCTTGTGGCGGTGGCGCGAGGCGCTGGTTGGTGCGGGCCTGCTTGCCATCGGCCTGTGGTGGGCACTGACCGCTATCGGCCTGTTGTACTGGCTTGGCTATGTCCTGCTCGTGCTTGCCATCGCGATCCTGGCCGCAGGCCTTCAGCGCGCCCGCTTTCGCGCGGGCTCTGGAGGGCCGGGCGTGGTGCGCGTCGATGAAGGCCAGGTTGCCTATTTCGGCCCGCTGACGGGCGGCGTTGTGGCCATGGGCGACCTTGCCGCGCTCAAGCTTGACCCGCGCGCGCGCCCCGCCCATTGGATCCTGAGCCAGCCCGGCCAGCCTGACCTTGCCATCCCGCTGACCGCCGAAGGCGCCGATACGCTGTTTGACGCCTTCGCCACCCTGCCCGGCATCCGCACCGAACATATGCTGGCCCAGATGCGCCGCGCCTCCGGTCAAGTGGTCGTGATCTGGCAAAAGCCGCAAACCACGGTCGCACGCCCAAGGCTGCATTGACACTCTGCGCGTTAAAGGCCACTTGTGATTTCCAAACTTAGGTGACCCGATCAGGAGGCCCGATCATGTCCATTCCACAGTCCGGCGGCGGGCCGATTGAACATCACGACCAGCTTGCAGAATACATGGCAAGCGGCTGCAAACCCAAAGACGACTGGCGCATCGGCACAGAGCACGAGAAATTCGGCTATTGCAAGGATACGCTCAAGCCGATCCCCTATGATGGCCCCCGCAGCATTCTGGCGGTTCTCGAAGGCCTGCGCGACGGCCATGGCTGGACCCCGGTGGAAGAGGGCGGCAAGCTTATCGGCCTTGAAAAAGACGGCGCCAATGTCTCGCTTGAACCGGGCGGGCAACTGGAACTGTCCGGCGCGCCGGTGGAAACCATCCACGAGACCTGTGACGAGGTGAACGCCCATCTGCGCGACGTCAAGGATATTGCCGACAAGGTCGGCGTCGGCTTTATCGGCCTCGGCGCCGCCCCGGTCTGGACCCATGACCAGATGCCGCTGATGCCCAAGGGCCGCTACAAGCTGATGGACAGCTATATGCAAACCGTCGGCACCATGGGCCAGACGATGATGCGCCGCACCTGCACCGTGCAGGTGAACCTCGACTTCAGCTCCGAGGCCGACATGGTCCAGAAGTTCCGCGTCGCCCTGGCGCTGCAACCGGTGGCCACCGCGCTCTTTGCCAACTCGCCATTCTTCGAGGGCAAGCCGAACGGCCATAAATCCTGGCGTGCACGGGTCTGGCGCGATCTTGATCCGGCCCGCACCGGCATGTTGCCCTTCGTGTTTGACGAGGGATTCGGCTTTGAACAATACGCCAATTACGCGCTCGATGTGCCGATGTATTTCGTCTATCGCGACGGCAAGTATATCAACGCCCTCGGCCAGTCGTTCCGCGATTTCCTGCGCGGCGAGCTGCCCGCCCTGCCCGGTGAAAAGCCTACCCTGTCGGATTGGGCCGATCACCTGACCACGATCTTCCCCGAGGCACGGATCAAGAAATTCATGGAAATGCGTGGCGCCGACGGCGGCCCCTGGCGCAGGCTTTGCGCCCTTCCCGCCTTCTGGGTCGGGATGATGTACGATCAATCCTCGCTCGACGCGGCCTGGGACCTTTGCAAATCATGGGACACTGAAACCCGCGAGGCCCTGCGCGTCGCCGCAAGCGTCGATGGGCTCCATGCCCGTGTGAACGGCATCAACCTGCATGAGATCGCCCGTCAGGCCGTGGCCATATCCGAGGCCGGTCTCAAGGCCCGCGCACGCACCGGCGGCGGCGGCATGATCCCGGACGAGACCCATTTCCTGAACGCGCTGCACGAAAGCATCGAGACCGGCAAAACGCCGGCGGACGAATTGCTGGATCATTTCCACGGCGACTGGAACGGCAACCTCGATCGCATCTACGCCGACTACAGCTACTGATCGCCGCGTTTTCCTGCCGGAAATATCCGGTCTTATGAAGCAAATGCACTGGCATGATATCCGCATGGATATCCCAAGAGAATCAGACTGTTGGCTATGAAGGACGTGGCCGCAACCACGCGCTGATGGTGCTGTGCGGGTGGATCATCCGAGGCGATGTGGCCGCCCCTGCGCCAGAGGCCTCTAGGCAGCGCGCCGCTTTGCAGGGCAGCTTGCCTCAGAACCCTTCGGGCTTGGCCTCATGTGCCATGTGATCAAGCACGGCATTGACGAATTTGGGTTCTTTGCCGTCCGGATAGAACGCCTTGGCGACATCGACGAATTCCATGATCACGACGCGGGGCGGCGTGTCGGATTGGGTCATCTCCGCGCCAGCGGCCCGAAACAGCGCGCGCAACGTTGGATCAATCCGCGCGATCGGCCATTTCGCCACAAGTGCGCGGTCGGTCATCTGGTCGATCCGCGCCTGCCAATTCACCGCATCCTCGATGAGCTTACGAAAGAGAACGACATCGCCTTCGGCCATGTCCACGCCCTCATCCACTTCGGCGCCGAAGCGGTAGTCAAGAAACTCGGCACAGACCGCATCGACGGTCTGGCTGGAATGCTCCATCTGAAACAGCGCCTGCACCGCGTAAAGGCGCGCCGCAGAGCGCATTTTTCGTTTCTGGTTGCCAGAAACCGGGCTGTTGTCGGGATCGGGGGTCGTCATGCTTTCGGGGTATCCTTCGGCTCGCCTGCCAGCTTGTATTCCTGGGTCGAGGGAACAAACCCCACGCCCTTGCGCGAAGCGCCCCATTTACGGCTGAGCGCGATAAGATGCAAGGCCGCAGCCGCCGCCCCTGCCCCTTTGTTCATAGCGCCCGGGTCGGCGCGCACTTCGGCCTGGGCACGATTCTCGACCGTCAGGATGCCATTGCCGATGCACAGCCCCTGAAGCCCGAGCAGGGTGATCCCGCGCGAGCTGTCGTTACAGACTGTCTCGTAATGGGTCGTCTGGCCCCGGATGACACAACCAAGCGCGACATAGCCGTCAAAATTCGACATCCGTTCGGCGATGCCGATGGCGGTCGGAAGTTCCAGCGCGCCGGGCACTTCGACCAGATCCCAAGTGCCGCCGGAGGCCTCGATCTCGGCCTTGGCGCCGGCAATCAGGTTATCGGCGATATCACGGTAAAACGGCGCCACGACGATCAGAAGCTTGACGGGTTTGTCAAATTCGGCGCGCGGCAGGGAGTATTCTTTTTCGGCCATTTGGAATCAACCTATGTGATGGGGCGGGTGTCGGTGATGGAAATGCCATAGGCATCAAGGCCAAGGTAACGGGTCCGGGGGCTGTCGGTCAAAAGGATCAGCTCATGCAGGCCCATGGTCGACATGATCTGCGCGCCAAGGCCGGTCTGCTTGATCGTGCGTGGGGTCTCGTCATCCTCCATCTCGCCCGAAAGTCTCGGGCGGGGCTGGCGGAACAGGAACACGGCGCCACGTCCCTCGGCCGCGATGATCTCCATCGCGCGGGGCAGCTTGCCCGTCGGCCCGCCCTTGGCGGATGCCTCAAGCCCGATGCCAAGCACATCCTCAAGCGCGTTGAGCGCGTGAGTGCGCGCCAGAACCGGCTTGCCGTCGGTGATGTCGCCCTTGCTCAGCACGACATGCTCGGTGCCGGTAATCTGGTCGGCGAAGATACGCATCTCCCAGGTGCCGCCATGGCTCGACTCGACGGTCTCGCGGCGCACTTCTCGCACCAGGTTGTCATGCTTGTGGCGATAGGCAATGAGATCGGAAATCGTCCCGATCTTGAGGCCATGCTTTTGCGCAAAGCCGATCAGATCCGGTAGCCGCGCCATGGTGCCGTCTTCCTTCAGGATCTCACAGATTACCCCCGAGGGATTCAGCCCGGCAAGCCGCGAGATATCGACCGCCGCCTCGGTATGGCCGGCCCGGATCAGGACGCCGCCGTCACGGGCGCGCAACGGAAAGATATGGCCCGGCGTGGACAGCGCCGCCATGGTGTTCTGCTCGTTGATCGCGACGGATACGGTCAGCGCCCGGTCGGCGGCCGAAATCCCCGTGCTCACGCCTTCGCGCGCCTCGATCGAAACGGTAAACGGGGTTTCGTGACGCGACGAATTGTTGACGGCCATCATCGGCAGACCAAGCCGGTCAACCCGTTCGGCCGTCATCGGCAGGCAGATAAGACCGCGCCCGTAGGTGGCCATGAAGTTGATCGCCTCGGGCGTGGCAAATTCGGCGGCAATCACAAGATCGCCCTCGTTCTCGCGGTCCTCGTGATCCACTAGGATGAACATCCGCCCGGCGCGCGCCTCGGCGATGATCTCTTCGGTGGGCGCGATGGCGCTCTTGAGGTTGGCCTCGACGGGGCCGGGTTTTTCGAATGGCACAGTGTCGGACATCAGGTGCCCCCTTTTTCGCGGCTATAGCCCGGCCCGGATAGCGCAGCCGGACGGCGATGGCCAGAGGCGAATGGCACGGATCACGCCTGTTGCAGCAGGCGCAGAACCTGCGCCAGATGATTTGGCCCCTCTCCAAAGCCTGCCCGGTCCAGCACCAGCGCCTTGCCGGTTTCGACCTTTTTCGTAAAAGGCGCAACCAGGTCGCCACGCTCAAGCGCGGCCTGCACCAGCAATTGATGCCCCATCAGAACCCCCGCGCCGTTACGCGCCTCTTCCAGCGCAATGCTATAAAGCGAAAACCGCGGCCCCTTGTCCGGCAGCGCCTGACCGGCAAGCGCCGCAGCGCCCCAGAGCGCCCAGTCATCGGGCCAGAGCGCATCATGCAAAAGCGTTTCCTCCCTCAGATCGGCAGGGGTCTGCAACCGCGCGGCAATCTCGGGGGTACAGACAGGAAAGATCGCATCGGGTGCCAGCGCCGTTTCGCGCGCACCGCCGGTGGGACGGCGGATGAATACGCTCAGATCAAACAGTTCCCGCGCAAGGTTGGGCGGGGTTTCGACCGCAGAAACCGAGATGCTCAGCTCTGGCAAGGCGGCGCGCACGCTTGGCAGGCGCGGTGAAAGCCAAAGTTGCGCCACGCTCGGCAGGGCCGCAATATGCAGGGTCTTGTGGCGTGCCGCCACGCGCATACCATGCACCGCCGCCCCCATGGCATCAAAGGCCTGTGCAAAACCGGGGGCAACCTCGGCGCCAAAGGCGCTCAGACGCACACCCTGCGAACGGCGTTCGAACAGATCGGCACCGATCCAATCCTCAAGCGCCTTGATATGCTGTGACACCGCGCCCGGCGTCACGCAAAGCTCGTCCGCTGCATTGGCAAAGCCGCCAAGCCGGGCGGCGGCCTCGAAGGCGCGCAACGCATTAAGCGGCGGACCCTTTGGGCGTGGCGGTGAAACTGACATTTTTCTAGCCTTAGTTTTTCTAAGCTGATTTTTACATAATCTGGTTTGCACAGGCAAGCCGTGCCGCGCCAGTCTGGACCAAACCAGTCAGGGAGATTTTGACATGACACTGGCCCGCCGCGCTTGGGTGCCTGCCCATTGCGAAGATCTTGTTCAAACCCTCGCCATGCGCACAAGCGCCGGGGACAGCGCCGGTATCGCCGCCCGGATCGAGACGCTTGCCGCCGACAATCGGCGCATCCATGAGGCCGAGTGCTTCAACCTCAACCCCGCCACCAACGTGATGAACCCGCGCGCCGAGGTCCTTTTGGCCAGCGGCATCGGCTCGCGCCCCTCGCTTGGCTATCCCGGTGACAAATACGAAATGGGGCTTGAAGCGATCGAGGAAATCGAGGTGATCGCCGCCAACCTTGCCGCCGAAATCTTCGAGGCGGATTTTGCCGAAATCCGCGTGCCCTCGGGGGCGATTGCCAACCTCTATGGCTTCATGGCGACCTGCAAGCCGGGCGACACGATCATCGCCCCCCCGGCCAGCATCGGCGGGCATGTAACGCATCATGCAGCGGGCTGTGCCGGGCTTTACGGCCTGCGGATCGTCGAGGCGCCGGTAGATGCGGATGGCTATAGTGTCGATCTGCCCGGTTTAGCCGAATTGGCCCATAAGGAGCGCCCCGCGCTGATCACCCTTGGCGCCAGCCTGAACCTGTTCGAGCATCCGGTGCGCGAGGTCCGCGCGATTGCCGATGAGGTCGGCGCGAAGCTGATGTTCGACGCAGCGCACCAATGCGGGATCATCGCGGGCAAGGCCTGGCGCAACCCGCTGGCCGAGGGCGCGCATATGATGACGATGAGTACCTATAAAAGCCTTGGCGGCCCGGCGGGCGGGCTGATCATCAGCAATGACGCCGCTATTGCCGAACGCCTTGATGCAATTGCCTTTCCGGGGATGACCGCCAATTTCGACGCGGCAAAATCGGCGGCCTTGGCTGTGACTTTGCTCGATTGGCGCAACCACGGAACGGCCTATGGTGCACAAATGGTTGCCCTGGCCCAAGCGCTTGCCGCAGCCCTCGAGGCCGAAGGCCTGCCGGTATTCAAGGGCACGCAGGGGGCAACGAATTCGCATCAGTTCGCGATCGCCGCCGCCGGGTTCGGCGGGGGTCAGGCGGCGTCAAAGACCCTGCGCAAGGCGGGTTTCCTGGCCTGTGGCATCGGCCTGCCGATTGATCCGGTGGCGGGCGACATGAACGGTTTGCGCATCGGCACACCGGAATTGGTGCGTTGGGGCGTGACCCCGGAGCATGCCCCGCGCATGGCAGGCCTTATCGCCAAGGCGCTGCGCAGCAACGATGCTGCCGCGCTTTTGTCGGAAGTCTCGGCCTGGCGGCAGGAATTCGACACGCTGCACTATATCAACTGAGCCATGCGTCGCGCCTTTGGCTAGGCGCTCCGCAGGGGCGCGTGCAAACGGCTATGCCGTCTTGATCGGATAGCGGTCCGGCTCTGAAAACACGTCGATCACCCGCGTGCCTGCTTTGATCATCGCCCCGTGCACCACGTCGGCGGGAATGGAGTAACTGTCACCGGGGCGATATATCCGGGTCTCGCCGCCGATGGTGAACTCGATCTCGCCCTCCACCACCGTGCCCCATTGTGCGCCATGGCTATGGGGTGGCAATTCCATATCCTGAAGGAAGGTGAAAAAGACGCATAACCCGTGATCGGAACGGATGGCGCGGGTCTGCACGACATCTTCGGAGAATGGCACGTCGATCGGCGGGAAAGACATGATGAAATCGGGAAAGGGCATTGGCATTACCTCACGTCTGAAAGCCCGAGTATACACCGCCCGCGCTCAGCGCCAAAACGTCAATGCAGCTTGTTGCGAATGCGCTGCACCATCCACCAGACAAGCGCAATCACCGGCAGGGTGACCGCGGCGGTGATCATCCCCTTGCTCAGCCCCAGAACCCCGGTCAGCGGATACAGCAGATAGCCCGCCAGGGACACCGCGTAATAGCTGATCGCGACAACCGACAGCCCCTCGACCGTGCGTTGCAGGCGCAGTTGCAGATCGGCGCGCTTGTCCATGCTTTCCAACAGGCTCTGGTTCTGCGCGCTGCGTTCCACATCCACCCGGGTGCGCAGCAACTCTCCTGCGCGCATGGCCCGGTCAGCCATCGCATCCAGCCGCTCCTTGGTGGCGCGCATTGTGCGCATGGCCGGCTCATAGCGGCGCATCATGAACTCAGCAAATGTCTGGCGCCCCTCGAAACGTTCCTCGCGAAGCACGCTGATGCGCTGATTGACGATCTGCTCATAGGCGGCCGTCGCCCCGAAACGGAACGAGGATTGCGCCACCAGAGATTCAAGCTCTGCCGAAACATGCAGCAAATCCTGAAGGGTCTCGTCGGCGGGCTGGCTCCCGCTGGTCATGTCGCCAATCAGGCGGCTCAGCTGGCTGTCGGTCTCCCCCATCTGGCGGCCCATTTCACGTACCCGCGCAAAGCCCAGCATCGACATCGACTTGTAGGTCTCGATCTCGCAAAGACGCTGCACAATGCGCCCGATCCGGCGCGCCCCCGTGTTTGGGGCAACACTGACCGAAAACCGCAAATGTCCCGCCGTATCAATCCGGAAATCTCCCGCGATCACCGCCGCATCATCCAACACCCGCGCCACCGCCACGCTTTCCGAGACAAACCACTGATCGGTTTCCTCGCAGGTCTGCTCCTTGTTTTTCCACGGCGTCACCCGAATCAAGGCCGAGGTCACCCGCATCCCCGGCGCCCGAGCAAGCCAGTCGGCGGGAAACACTTCGAAATCGGCCGGATCAAAGGGCCGCGTGCTGACCCCCTCGGTAAAGACCGTATAGGTCACGAATTCGGTATGGCTTTCCCATTTCAGGACATGCCGCCCGATCTCGCCCGAATAATGCGTGGCGCCAGGCTGTGGGTGGGGCGCACCATAGCGATCAAGCAAGGCGGTAAGATGCGCCAGATCCGCCGCGCGATCCCGCTTGGCCGCATCCTGCGGCTGCTTGATCGCCAGATAGGCCGCCGTACAGGGCGCGCTCAGCGACGGAAACGGACGCGCGTGCAATTCATTGGCCAGCTCATAGCGCAGCGGATGATCATCAATCGGGGGCATTGGCCGCTCTCCTTAACTCATCGGCGTCATAGCCGTTCCGCAAGCCCAGCAAAAGCGTTTTTCCATAAATTCCAATGATTTAGCAGCACACAATCGTATACTGCCCAAGGTGCAGGCTTCTTCTTGGCAAAAATACTCAAAATCCGGCGGGCGCGCCATGCATATAACATGAAAAAGGGGCGCCCCGATCAGAGCGCCCCTTCAAGGATACGTCCCGTGCCGCGATCAGTCGATTTTCGGCAGCAGGCTCGACACGCTGTCCTTGGCATCGCCATAGAACATGCGGGTGTTTTCCTTATAGAACAGCGGGTTTTCGATGCCGGAATATCCCGTGCCCTGTCCGCGCTTGCTGACGAACACCTGTTTCGCCTTCCAGCATTCCAGAACCGGCATTCCGGCAATGGGGCTGTTGGGGTCTTCCTGGGCGGCCGGGTTCACGATGTCATTCGAGCCGATGACGATGGCCACATCGGTATCGGGGAAATCCTCGTTGATCTCGTCCATTTCCATAACGATATCATAAGGCACCCGCGCCTCGGCCAGAAGCACGTTCATGTGCCCCGGAAGACGCCCCGCCACCGGGTGGATGGCAAAGCGCACGGTCTTGCCCTTGGCGCGCAGCTTGCTTGTCAGCTCGCTCACCGCCTGTTGGGCCTGCGCCACGGCCATGCCATAGCCGGGGATGATGATGATGCTATCGGCCTCGTTCAGCGCCGTAGCAACGCCATCGACGTCAATCGCGACCTGCTCGCCCTCAACCGCCATCTGCTCGCCTGCCGGGCCGCCAAAGCCGCCCAGAATGACAGAGATGAACGAACGGTTCATCGCCTTGCACATGATATAGCTTAGGATTGCACCGCTTGAACCGACAAGCGCGCCCACGACGATCAAAAGGTCATTGCCAAGGCTGAACCCGATCGCCGCCGCCGCCCAGCCGGAATAACTGTTGAGCATCGACACGACGACGGGCATGTCGGCGCCGCCGATCCCCATGATCAGGTGATAGCCGATGAACAGGGCCGCAAGCGTCATCAGGGCCAGCGGCAGGAAGCCACCGGTATTGAAGTACCAGATCAGGCAGAGCAGCGAAATCGCCGCCGCGCTGGCGTTGAGCACATGCCCGCCGGGCAGCTTCTTTGCTGCCGTGTCGACCTTGCCCGCCAGTTTGCCGTAAGCGATGATCGAGCCGGTAAAGGTCACCGCCCCGATGAAGATGCCAAGGAAAAGCTCGACCCGCAGGATCGACTGTTCGACCGGAGTCTTATGAGCCAGAAGCGCGGCAAACCCTTCCAGGGCTTCGCGCTCATCATGCGCCATGGCCAGGACGTTGTTCAGCTCGATATGCGCATTGAAGCCCACGAAGACGGCTGCAAGGCCCACAAGGCTGTGCATTGCCGCCACAAGCTGTGGCATCTCGGTCATCTGCACGCGTTGCGCCACGAAGTAACCGATCGTCCCGCCGCCCGCGATCAGCACCGCCGACAAGAACCACAGGCCCGAACCCGGCCCGATAAGCGTGGCCACCACCGCGAGCGCCATGCCCGCAATGCCGTACCATACCGCGCGCTTGGCGCTTTCCTGACCTGACAGACCGCCAAGGCTCAGGATGAAAAGGATAGCTGCGACCACATATGCGGCCGTTGTAAAACCGTAATCCATTATACCTGCCCCCTTACGACTTCTGGAACATGGCGAGCATGCGCCGTGTCACCATGAAACCGCCGAATATGTTGATCCCGGCCATGAAGACCGACAGCGCCGCCAACAGGATCACGAGGAAAGACCCCGATCCGATCTGCATCAGCGCGCCCAGAATGATGATCGACGAGATCGCGTTCGTGACCGCCATCAAGGGCGTATGCAGCGAATGCGACACGTTCCAGATCACCTGGAAGCCAACAAAGACCGCCAGAACAAAGACGATGAAGTGCTGCATGAAGCTGGCCGGGGCGACAAGCCCGACACCCAGCAAAAGCACCGCGCCAACCACAAGCAGGGTGACCTGGTTCTTGGTCTGTGCCTTGAAAGCAGCCATTTCCTTGGCGCGCTTTTCCTCTGCGGTCAGCTCCTTGGGGGCCTCTTTCTTCGGTTGCGCGGCAATCGCGGCCACCTTTGGCGGTGGCGGCGGGAAGGTGACGGCGTGGTCGTGGGTCACGGTCGCGCCCCGGATCACGTCGTCTTCCATGTCATGATTGACGACACCGTCCTTGCCGGGCGTCAGATCGGCCATCATATGGCGGATGTTGGTCGCATAAAGCGTCGAGGCCTGCGTCGCCATCCGGCTTGGGAAATCGGTATAGCCGATGATCGTCACGCCATTATCGGTGACGATCTTTTCGTCCATCACCGTCAGCTTGCAGTTGCCGCCCTTTTCCGCCGCCAGATCGACGATCACCGAGCCGCGCTTCATCGAGGCGACCATGTCTTCGGTCCAAAGCTCGGGCGCTTCGCGGTTCGGGATAAGCGCCGTGGTGATCACGATATCGACCTCGGGCGCCAGTTCGCGGAACTTGGCAAGCTGTGCTTCGCGGAACTCGGGGGAGGAGACAGATGCATAGCCGCCGGTGGCGGCGCCGTCCTTGGCCTCTTCCTCGAAGTCGAGATAGACGAATTCCGCGCCCATGGATTCGACCTGTTCGGCCACTTCGGGGCGCACATCGAAGGCGTAGGTGATCGCGCCAAGCGATGTCGAGGTGCCGATCGCAGCCAGACCGGCAACCCCAGCACCAACCACCAGAACCTTGGCTGGTGGCACTTTGCCCGCAGCGGTAATTTGCCCAGTAAAGAAACGGCCGAAATTGTTGCCCGCCTCGATCACCGCGCGATAGCCGGCGATATTCGCCATCGAGCTTAGCGCATCCATCTTCTGGGCGCGGCTGATACGTGGCACCATTTCCATGGCGATCACGGTCGCCCCCTTGTCGGCGGCCATCTTGAGTTGTTTTTCATTCCCGCCGGGGTTGAAGAACGAAATCAGGGTCTGGCCTTCGCGCAGCCGCTTGACCTCGGTATCGGTGGGAATGCGCACCTTGGCGACGATGTCACACTCTTTCCAGAGCGCGGCGGCCGTTTTGATGATTTCCACACCGGCCTCTTTATAGGCCGCGTCCGAGAACCCGGCGCGTTCGCCTGCACCGGCTTCAATGGCGCAGCTATGGCCGAGTTTTTGCAACTGCTGGGCTGAATCGGGCGTCATGGCCACCCGATTTTCGCCCTCAAGCACTTCCTTTGGCGTTCCGATCTTCAATGCTGTGTCCCCCTCTGGCAGATCACGTGTTCTGTGGCCCCGCCCATGGCAGGTGCCGGTTTCCTAGTCCCGAGCGTCGTTATTTCACACAAAAACGTGAGAGGCGACACCAAGATTGTCGCGCCCCTCAGAGCCAACGACGGGTTTTTTCGCAATATCGGGCAAAATCCATCCGAAATTTCCGTCTCAGACGGTCTTCTTCCGGGATTATGAAGCGTTTTTCGATGATCCAGAAAAAGATGGGAATCAGCGGCAGTGCCAAAACCGCGTCCCATCGCAGGATAAAACCGGCCAGGATCAGGCCATCGCCAAGATAGATCGGGATGCGCGAACGGGTGAAGATACCCGACTGAATCAGGCGCTCGGCCTCTTGGTGCGGCACGATGGTGGTGCGATGGCGGCGAAACTCGGTTGCGGCCAGCACAACCAACAACACCCCGCCTCCGACCAGCAGGCCACCCGCCAGATCCGCCCACGCCCCGCCGAAATCAAGCCACATGGGCAGGTATGTCGCCTGCATCCAGGCCGTGACCAGAAACGCCAAAAGCCAGACCGGCGGCATATCAATCCATTTCAGCACTGTTCATTCCCCCTGTGATCGCCATCCGGCGGTTGCCAGTTCGCGGCAGAGCGCTAGAGTAACGCCAGATATGGCGGAGGCAAGATGACACTGAGCGGAAAACACGCGCTGATCACCGGCGGCGGAAGCGGTATTGGCCTTGCGATTGCCCGTGCGCTCGCAGGCGCAGGTGCCGAAGTGACGATCACCGGGCGGCGCGACTCCGTGCTGCAAGGCGTGGCCGGGAACGGGCTTTACCCGCTTGCGATGGATGTGAGCGACGAGGCGCAGGTTGTCGCAGGCGTGGCGCGCGCGGTCGCAGAGCGTGGCCCGGTCCAGATCTGCATCCCCAATGCCGGCATCGCCGAGGGGCGCGCGGTGCACAAGACCGACGCCGCCTTCTGGCGTCAGGTGATGGCCACCAACCTTGACGGCGCGTTTTACACGGTGCGCGAATGCCTGGGCGGCATGCGCGACACCGATTGGGGCCGGGTGATTGCGATTTCCTCGATTGCCGGGCTCAAGGGGCTCAAAGGGGCTGCGGCCTATTCGGCGAGCAAACACGGCATGATCGGCCTGATCCGAAGCCTGAGCGAGGATTACCTTGGCACCCCGTTCACCTTCAACGCGATCTGTCCGGGCTATGTCGACACCGAGATCGTAAGCCGCAATGTCACCGCGATCTCCAAGCGCGCCGGGGTAAGCGAAGACGAAGCCCGCTCCATGATGGTCAGCGCCAACCGCCACAACCGCCTTATCGCGCCCGACGAGGTGGCCCAGGCCGTGCTCTGGCTCTGCGGCCCCGGATCGCAGAGCGTGAACGGTCAGGCCATCGAGATCGCTGGCGGCCAGTTCTGAACCAGCCGCAGTTTTCGAGGCGGTTACCCGACGTAGGCTGATGTCAGCTTTCGCTCGGGCGGCACCGCCTGCGACTACTGATTGCTCCGGACTGCTTTCAGGAGCCATCTTTATGTGCCTAAGAGATCTTTTTGTCTTCAAATTCCTTAAAGCAGCCATAATCCCCTTGTATATTCGCAATTGAAAGATCATGTTAAGATTGTTGTTCAATCTATGATATCAATCATAGGGGTATCAGTTCAGGGAGGTTAAATATCTTAGAAGGACATTAGATGCATATTCTCGCGGTCGATGATGAACAAAGTATTCTTGATCTGCTTCAGGCCTTTGTGGATGCAGTCGGGGACAACACGTTGGAAACAGCGCTATGCGCTACGGACGCGCTCGATCTGGTCGCACGATCGGATACAGCGCCATTTGACTGTTTTCTGTTAGACATTCAAATGCCCGGTACAGATGGAATCGAGCTCTGCAAGATTCTGCGCGACCGCCCCGAGCACCGGGAAACCCCCATCCTGATGCTGACCGCGATGTCAGATAAATCCTATATCGACCGTGCTTTCGCCGCAGGGGCGAATGATTACATTACCAAGCCTTTCGAGATCGACGAAATGCGGGGCCGCCTTGCATTGGTGGAAAATCTCGTCGTCAGCCGCAAAAAACTGATTAAAGATTCCGGCACGGCGTCCGTGAACTCTGGCACGGAAGCACTCAACGGAGTCATCATCGACTCACGGCCGCCTTTGCATGAACCGTTTCACATCAAGAATGTGGATGGGGTGATCGGACATCAGGCACTTGAAAACTATGTCTCCCTGATTTCGAAGAAAGAGCTCTTCGGATCATCTATTCTGGCGTTCAGCATTCGTGGCATACGGGACCTGTTCAAGCAAACCTCATGGTTCGAATTCGAATGTCTTGTGACAGATGTATCAGAAGCTATCGCGGCCTGCCTTGAGAACCATCAATTCCTGATCTCCTATGCCGGAAGCGGGACCTTCGTATGCATTCTGGAAGAGGGCTGGCTGCCGGATTCGGTTGAGCTGACCAACAAGGTGAACCTGATCCTTCAGCAAATGGCGTTGAGTTTCAACGACGGCAGGCCGATGAATGTGAGCGTCTCGGCAGGCGCTGTCATTCGCCTGGTCTGGAAATCCGGCGACAGGGCGGTTGATGCCCTCGCTCAGGCATACGAAAGCGCGGAAAGAGAAAGCCAGCGCTATGGAAAAAACCTGGAAGATTTCTGGTTCAACAGATCAGCCTGACGGCGTCGATAAATATGTGATCGTAGCGGCTCTTTCCTGCCCCTGACGCCGGGTTCCCGAACCTGACCGCCCTCTGAAACGTCAGGCGGTTTTCAGAACCGGCGTGCGCCGCCCCTCGGCCCAGGCCCGCACCGCATCGCCAAAAGCGGAAAACAGCGGGCGGCTGACCGGATCGTTGGCGGCGTTCCATTCAGGGTGCCATTGCACCGACAGGGTAAAACCGGGGGCACCGTCGATATAAAGCGCCTCGGGCGTCCCGTCAGGCGCATGACCGTCGATTACCACGCCATGGCCGGGGCGCACGACGCCCTGCCCGTGCAGCGTATTGGTCATCACCTCTTCGGCGCCCATCAGGCGATGAAACACACCGCCCGGCGCAAAGCGCACCTTGTGGCGCAGGGCAAACTGTTCGGCCATCGTGCCCTCGGGGGGCATGCGGTGATTGTCGCGCCCCGGCAGATCGCGGATTTCGGGGTGCAGGCTTCCGCCGAGGGCCACGTTCACCTCTTGAAAGCCGCGGCATATCCCAAGAAAGGGCTGCCCCCGTTCAAGACAGGCACGCACCAGCGGCAGGGTGATGGCATCCCGCGCGCGGTCAAATTTGCCGTGCGCCTCGGTGGCCTCTTCGCCGTATTCCTGCGGATGAACGTTCGGGCGCCCGCCGGTCAACAGGAACCCGTCACAGGCCTCAAGCAGTTCCGGAACACTGACAAACCGCGGATCGGACGGCACGATAAGCGGCATACATCCCGCGACATCCGCAACGGCAGAGGAATTGAGCGTGCCCCCTGCATGCATGGGATAGCGGTTTTCAATCACATATTCGTTGCCGATAATGCCTATGATCGGGCGTTTCATAGCTATTCTGTGCCTGCCGTTTCCTTGCCTCACATTAGAAATAAATATAGCGCCAAATTGAATAATAAAACCTCAAAGCGCGCACATGAAAATGCGGGTAACCGCAGAACTGCACAGAGTTTATGCACCGAATGTTCATCCTGAACTGCCAAGGGTGATCCGTGGGCGGCGCAAACGGGTATGGCCCCTGGTCATGCCCGGCCCCGTCACCGGCCATAGGCATCCCGGTCGGCCGGGGCTGCGGCGTCCACACCAGAGCACGGGCGGCGCCACCGTGCGGCGTGCCCCGCCGCCCGGTATCGCACAGAGGCAAATCACGCTTGCACCAACGGATGACGCCGCGTGCCATGGCCGCGCAAACACCCGGACGGGCAGACAGGAAAAGCCCCCATTGCAGCCCCGCGCGCCACGCCCTAGGGTCACGCGAAACGCCCCGCCCTCAAGGAGACGCACGCGATGAAAGATGCCGCCCCGCAACCGATCTATCTTTCGGATTACACGCCCCCCGCCTATCTTGTGGATCAGGTCCACCTGACCTTTCGCCTCTCTCCTGACCGGACCCGCGTGATCAGCAGAATCGGGTTTCGCCCCAACCCCGATGCGCAAGGGCGTGAATTTTTCCTGCATGGAGAGGGGCTTGAATTTATCCGTGCGATGATTGACGGCATGGAGATATCCCTCGACATCACGCCGGAAGGCTTGCGTGCAGAGGTGCCCGACGCGCCCTTTACCTTTGAGGCCGAGGTCGAGATCAACCCGGCCGCCAACACCGCACTGGAAGGGCTTTACATGTCGGGCGGCATGTATTGCACCCAATGCGAGGCCGAAGGCTTTCGCAAGATCACCTATTACCCCGACCGCCCCGATGTGATGGGCGTGTTCACCGTGCGGATCGAGGGCGACGCGCCGGTGATGCTGTCGAATGGCGATGCGATCACGCAGGGCGCGGGCTTTGCCGAATGGCATGATCCATGGCCGAAACCGGCCTATCTTTTCGCGCTTGTTGCGGGCGATCTGGTCAACCACCCGGATCGCTTTACCACCCGATCCGGCCGCGAGGTTGCCCTCAACATCTGGGTGCGCCCCGGCGATGAGGACAAATGCGCCTTTGGCATGGAGGCGCTCAAGAAATCCATGGCCTGGGACGAAGATGTCTACGGGCGCGAATATGATCTCGATATCTTCAACATCGTCGCCGTGGATGATTTCAACATGGGGGCGATGGAAAACAAGGGCCTGAACATCTTCAATTCATCCTGTGTCCTGTCCACGCCCGAGACCTCGACCGATGCGAATTTCGAACGCATCGAGGCAATTATCGCGCATGAGTATTTTCACAACTGGACCGGCAACCGGATCACCTGTCGCGACTGGTTTCAGCTTTGCCTGAAAGAGGGGCTGACGGTCTATCGCGATTCCCAATTCACCTCGGACATGCGCTCTGCCCCGGTCAAGCGGATCTCGGATGTGATCGACCTGCGCGCACGGCAGTTCCGCGAGGATAACGGCCCGTTGGCACATCCGGTGCGCCCGGCAAGTTTCGTCGAGATCAACAATTTCTATACCGCCACCGTCTATGAAAAGGGCGCCGAACTGATCGGCATGCTCAAGCGGTTGGTGGGCGATGCGGCCTACGCACAGGCGCTTGATCTGTACTTTGAACGCCACGATGGAGAGGCCTGCACGATCGAGGATTGGCTTTCCGTGTTTGAAGAGGTCACTGGCCGTGACCTGGCACAGTTCAAACGGTGGTACGAAGAGGCCGGAACGCCCCGGCTGAAGGTGACGGATGATTTCAGCGACGGCACTTATACCCTTCATTTTTCACAAGAAACACCGCCGACACCCGAGCAGGAAGAAAAACTTCCGCGGGTCATTCCGATTGCTGTTGGATTGCTTGGCGCCAATGGTGACGAGGTTCAGAAAACCCGCGTTCTTGAAATGACGCAGGCCAAGCAAAGCTTTTCATTCGATGGATTGGCATCGCGCCCCATACCTTCGATTTTACGCGACTTTTCCGCTCCGGTCATCCTCGAGCGCGAAACCAGCAATGCCGAGCGCGCCTTTCTTCTGGCGCATGATACCGATCCCTTCAACAAATGGGAGGCCGGGCGCGCCCTTGCCCGCGAGGGGCTGATCGCGATGGTCCGCGAAGGGGCCGCACCGGATGCGGCCTATCTCGACGCGATCAGGATGGTCGCCCGCGACGAAACCCTGGACCCGGCGTTTCGCGCTCTGGCGCTTGGCCTGCCGAGCGAGGACGAACTTGCGCAAAGCCTGCATGAAATGGGGCATACGCCAGACCCCCAAATCATCTGGCAGGCGCTTGAAGCGCTGCGCAATGCGCGCGCCGAGAACATCGAGGGGCTGGCGCGCGACCTTTATGCACAACATCAGGTTTCCGCCCCCTATCGCCCCGATGCCGATCAGGCCGGCGCGGGGGCGCTGGCCAATGCCGCTCTGGCAATGATCTCGCGCATGGACGGTGGCGCATTGGCGGCAAAGCAATTTGAAAGTGCCGACAACATGACCCAGCAACTGGCGGCCTGGTCCTGTTTGTTGCAGGCGGGCGCAGGCGAAGCGGCCACCAGGGCATTCTATGATCAATGGCAGGAAGACCGCCTTGTGATCGACAAGTGGTTCAGCCTTCAGATCGTGCATGCCAGCCCCGAGGACACGGCCGATACCGCGGCGCGCCTTGCCACTCATCCTGATTTCAACATCGCCAACCCCAATCGCTTTCGCGCGACGTTCGGCGCGCTGTCGATGTCACCGGCCGGCTTCCACCATGCCTCGGGCAAGGGGTATCGGGTGTTGGCGGATTGGCTGATCAGGCTTGACCCGCTCAATCCGCAGACCACGGCACGCATGTGTTCAGCGTTCGAGACCTGGCGGCGATACGACCAACAACGCCAGACATTGATCCGCACGGAATTGGACCGTATCCTGGACACACCGGGGCTAAGCCGGGATACAACGGAAATGGCCACCCGTATTCGCGGGGTCTGAGGGGGGTATTTTCCGGGCGCTAATCGACAGCCCGCGCCAGACGCGCAGGGCGCATGCGGGGGCGGACCGAGGACAGCGGCTTGCAATAGCTTTGCGCCCGCGTCCAGCGCTGCATGTCCCGACGTTTGCTCGCGCTGTGCAGCGGTCCCCAATCCGCAGCCACGCCGCGCATGCCCTCAGAGACGACGCCGTCACGCACAACCGTATGCGCCATGATCCGGACGGCACAGGACAGATTGTCCGGCCCATCCCGCAGCGCCTCCCCCGACCCGGCGCGGCATTTATACCCGCGCGCGGTGGCAGGCAGGATCTGCAAAAGCCCGAACCACCGCCCCCCGCCCCCGACGGCGCGCGGATCATATGTGCTTTCATGTTTTGCCAGGGCCGACAGAAAACCCACCCAGAATGCACGGCGGTTGGCATCGCTAGCCGCAGGATAGGAAGGGCACCAGTTTGCGATATCGCGCGGCACGACCCCTGTCAGCGCCGCCCCGTGAGCCTTGAGCGCAGACAAGGCGGCGCGGGTCAAAAGTGGCGCATCTGTGCGATGTTCCCACCTTGTGCGCGGAATGTTGCCGCCCCGTGCAGGTGGAGAAAGGGGCAATAGCACAGTCGCATCGCTTTCAGCGAGGCAGGATACCGGAAAAACCACAACGAAAACAAAGACCAAAAGCTTTTTCATTGTTCAAGTTTGCCCCGAGTCGCGCATCAAGGCAACGCCCAGTCGGCGCATCGGAATTTCCCTGCCTTCACCCAAGGCTTGCCCTCTTTTTGTCGAAAAGCAGATTCACAATAGGCTCGAATAGGAGCCCGGAGATGCCATGCCTTTCGAACCAATCGCAAAATCAGACAATTTCCCCCAGGACGATCGCCCTCGCAAGGGCCGTGACGGGCGGCTTTTGCCTGACCTTCTGGGGCTGTTACGTCGCAAGCCGCAAAAAGACATCGACAACCTGACCAAGCGGATTCTGCTGCCGTCGCTCCCGGTCACGGACGAAGAAATGGCCCGCGCCACCCATCAGGACAAAGGTCAGAAACTGGCCCGGCAGGAGATGTGGGAAGAGCTGGCACGCCTTATCGAATATGGTGATGGCGCGCGTCTGCGCACGCCCGGCGGCGAGAATGCCACGATGCTTTTGGCCTATGGCGCGCGCGCTGACGTGGTTGCGGCGGCAGAGGACGCATTGCATGACGGAGTAGAGCCGGACCCTTCGGGCATAAGTGCGCTTGAGGAGATGCAGGCGGAGCATCATGACAACTATGCCTGTGCCCTGATTGCCGCATTGACCCATATTGATATTGGCTGGGCCTGGCGGGCCAGCGCAACCGAACGGCGCACCGTCGAGCATGAAGCGCGGTTTCATCGTCATTTCAAGCGCGCCGATGAACTCCTGGCAAAGTTTGACGGGGTTGATCTTGACGCGCCATCGCTGGCCGCAGCGCAATGTGCGCTTTTGGCCGGGCGTCAGAAGCCGCGCTTGCGGGTGGCGGATGATTACGAGAAGCTTATCGACCTTGATCCCGACAGCCCGCGCCACATGCGGGCCCTTGGCGAGGCGCTTTTGCCGGCGCGCTACGGCAGTTACGAGATGCTTGACCTAGAGGCGCGCCGCACGGCCGCGCGCACCGGCGAGGTGTGGGGCGCAGGCGCCTATGCCTGGGTTTACCTTGATGCCCTGGCGCTTGATCCGGGGGCGCTTGAGCGGCTTGACTGCGACTTTTTCATTGACGGGCTGCGCGATATCGTTTCGCGCAAGCGCGACCAGCATGTGATCAACCAGCTCTCTGCCTTTTGCGGCATCGTAATGACCCCGCGCAGCGGCAAGGCGCGCCTGCCCTCGGGATCCGAGGCGACGCGGGCAAGGGTGCACGACTGTCTTGACTGGCTGCTGGAAAACCATCTGCATGAATTGCACCCGCTGATCTGGTCTCAGACCCTGCTCAATCCGGGGCTGACCCCGGCCCTGCCCTCGCGTCGCGCGCTTGTGGCCAAAGGGCGCCAGACCGCGCTTCGGGTGATTGCACAGCGCTTTTCCGAAGATATCGAGGACGGCAGT
Organism: uncultured Roseovarius sp.; assembly: GCF_913054395.1. Classification (GTDB taxonomy): domain Bacteria; phylum Pseudomonadota; class Alphaproteobacteria; order Rhodobacterales; family Rhodobacteraceae; genus Roseovarius. Next base: position 25,705 of record NZ_CAJXIP010000005.1, on the reverse strand, counting down.
TCAATCGCCTTTTCCAGCTCCGGCATGTATCGCCTGCCCGCTCTCTGAGCGATCCTAGCCGGATTTGCGCAACTCACGCGGGCTGGCGCCATAGTGGCGCCGCATCGCGCGGGCCATGGCAGCGGGGGAATCATACCCGCACCGCAGGGCGATTTCGGCAATGCCAAGGCTGGTGCCCTCAAGCATCTTGCGCGCCGACGAAAGGCGCAAGTGCCGATAGACCGTGCCCGGCGGCGCCCCTAGTCCCGCGCGAAACCGCCGATCAAGCGTGCGTGCCTGACAGGACAGGCGCCGCGCCAGATCGGCCTGTGACAACGGGCGCTCAAGCGTATCACGCATCACCGTCAGGGCACGGCGGACAAGCGCATCGCCCACCGCCTGCCCCTCGCGGGCCGCACTGACCGGGGGGTCGCCGTGGATGAACATCGCCTCGACATCAAGGCGCACCGACAGCCCCAAGCGATCCGCAATAAGCCCAAGCATCAGATCAAGCGCCGACATCGCCCCGGCACAGGTCATATAGGGCCCATCGGTCAGGACCCGCGCCTGCGCCGCCTCTATGTCCAGAAACCGCTCGGTAAAGGCATCAAGCAGATCCCAATGCACCGTGGCGCGGCGTCCGTTCAGCAAGCCCGCCGAGGCCAAAAGCCAGGGCCCGGCATCAAGACCGACCACGTTTTTGGCGCGGGTCACGGCGGCGCGCAGGGCGCGGCGGGTGTCCGCGGTGTCGTGCTTGGTATGGGCATAGCTCGCTACAACGAACAGGTAATCACAGGCCTCAAGCGCCTTGAGCGGCTTATGCGGCACCACCTGCATCCCCGAAGAGGACAGGACCGGTTCGCCGGTTCGGGTCAGAATCTGCCAGTCAAAGCTTTGCCGCCGGGTCAGGGTATTGGCCGCACGTAGCGGTTCCAGGCAGTTGGCAAGGCACAGGTTTGAAAACTGATCAAAGATCAGGAAGGCGATGCTGACGGGCGCGTCAGGTGATTTTGTCCATTTAGGCATGATTTTTGTCTTTTACGGCAAGATATATAGCAGCACCAGCGCGCTAGGCTAGCCCGGAACACTATCCCCGGAGGACACCATGCCGCTTACCATGAACCGCGAGGTTTTCATCACCTGTGCCATCACCGGATCGGGGAGCACACAGGACAAGAGCCCGCATGTGCCGCGCTCGCCCGAACAGATCGCCAATAGCGCGATTGCGGCCGCCAAGGCCGGGGCTGCCGTGGTGCATTGCCATGTGCGCGATCCCGAAACCGGCGCGCCAAGCCGTGATCCTGGCCTGTTTCGCGAAGTCACCGACCGCATCCGCGACAGCGCCACCGATGTGGTGCTTAACCTGACCGCCGGGATGGGCGGCGATATCGTGTTTGGCGGGGTTGAAAATCCGCTTCCCCCGAAAGCGGCAGGCACCGATATGGCGGGCGCGACAGAGAGGGTCGCGCATGTGGCCGAATGCCTGCCGGAAATCTGCACGCTCGATTGCGGCACGATGAATTTCGCCGAGGCCGATTACGTGATGACCAACACCCCCGGCATGCTTCGGGCGATGGGCCGGATGATGACCGACCTTGGCGTCAAGCCAGAGATCGAGGCCTTTGACACCGGCCACCTCTGGTTTGCCAAACAGCTTGTCGCCGACGGCATTCTGGAACCCGATGCGCTTGTGCAGTTGTGCATGGGGGTGCCGTGGGGTGCGCCGGATGACCTCAACACCTTCATGGCGATGGTCAACAACGTGCCGGATAACTGGACATTTTCCGCCTTTAGCCTTGGCCGCAACCAGATGCCCTATGTGGCGGCCAGCGTTCTGGCCGGGGGCAATGTGCGGGTCGGGCTTGAGGATAACCTGATGCTGGATCGCGGCGTTCTGGCGACCAACGCACAGCTTGTCGAACGCGCCGTCGGAATTATCGAAAACCTCGGTGCGCGGGTGATCGGCCCGCAAGAAGTCCGTGACAAGCTGCGCCTCACCAAACAGGCACCGCGCGGATGAGCATGCGCGTTCTGATCACCGGCGGCGCGTCGGGGATCGGGCTTGGCCTTGCCAAACGCTTTGCGGCGCGCGGTGACCGGGTGGCGATCTGTGATGCCGATGGCGAGGCGGTCGCCCGCCTCAGGGCCGCCCATCCCGATTTCATCGCAACCCAGGCCGATGTCACCGACGAGGCCCGGATGGAGGGGTTTTTCGCTGATGTGGAACAGGCATGGGGCGGCGTCGATGTGGTCTGCGCCAATGCGGGCACCGGCGGCCCTGCGGGGCGGATCGAGGATCTGGACTATGACGCATGGCGCGCCTGTCTTGACGTGAACCTGTCGGGCACCTTCCTGACCTGTCGATGGGCGGCACGGGTGATGCGTGCACAGGGCAATGGGTTGATCCTGATCACCACGTCGACCGCAGGGCTGTTCGGCTATCCGCTGCGCGCACCCTATGCGGCGGCGAAATGGGGTTTGGTCGGCCTGACCAAGACCCTCGCGATGGAGCTTGGTCCAGTCGGGGTACGCGTCAACGCGATTGCACCGGGCGCGGTCGAGGGCGACCGGATGGACCGCGTCGTGGCGATGGAAGCGGCGGCAGGCGGCAAAACCCAAGACGAGGTGCGCGCGCAATACGTCAAGGGCGTGAGCCTGCGCAGTTGGGTCGATGTCGATGATCTGGCGGATATGGCGTTGTTCCTCGCCTCGCCTGCCGCACGCAAGATTTCGGGGCAGGTTCTGGCGGTGGACGGGCATACGGAAACCCTTGTGCCATGAGGGTCTGTGTCGCTTTGGCCTTCGGGAGTCTGGTAGCGGCCTGCGCCGCACCGGAGGCTGCGGGCTATCGCGACACCTCACGCCCGCTGACCTATACCAGCCGCAGCGATGTCAGCCGCCTGGCGGGTGCATGGCACCTACGCGGCCATTATCCCGGTGACGAGGGGCTAAGGCAGGTCAGCTATCTGCGTGATAGGCAAGGCCATGAGGCTTTTGAACTGGTTGTTCGCGCCTGCGCGGCCAATGGCGATTGCGAGGGTGCCGGCGAGGTCTGGCAAGCCAAACCGCTTGGTCCCAACCGCTGGCGTCTTACCGATCCCAAGGGTGGCGCGGCGCGCGATCTCTGGGTGATCTGGGTCGATGAGGGCTATCGCACCGCCGCCATCGGCGCGCCGGATGGGGGCTATGGCTGGGTACTGGATCGAAGCGTCAAAGGTGGTGCTGACCGGATCACGGCCGCACGCGAGGTTCTGGATTTCAACGGATATGACATCGGCGCAATGATCCAGCGCTAACAGGAGTGGAAAAATGACGAAAACAGCGGCAATTATCGGCGGCGGCGTGATCGGCGGCGGATGGGCGGCGCGGTTCCTGCTCAACGGCTGGGATGTGCGGGTGTTCGACCCCGACCCGGAGGCCGGGCGCAAGATCGGCGAGGTGCTTGGCAATGCGCGCCACGCGCTTCCGATGCTTTACGATGTGGCCCTGCCCGCCGAGGGCACCCTGAGTTTTCACGACACCATGTCAGAGGCCGTCGCGGGGGCATCATGGATTCAGGAAAGCGTGCCCGAGCGCCTCGCCCTCAAGCGCAAGGTCTATCAGACCCTTCAGGAGCATTGCGATGCCGATGCGATCATCGGCTCGTCAACCTCTGGCTTCAAGCCGTCGGAGTTGCAGGGCTGCGCCACGCGCCCTGAACAGATCGTGGTGACGCACCCCTTCAACCCGGTCTATCTCTTGCCGCTGATCGAACTGGTGACCACCGAGAAAAACAGCGCCGACCTGGTGACCCGAGCCAGCGCCACATTGACGGCGCTTGGCCTCTATCCTCTTCATGTCAAAAAGGAAATCGACGCACACATTGCCGACCGCTTCCTTGAGGCGGTGTGGCGCGAGGCACTCTGGCTTATCAAGGACGGTATTGCCACCACTGAGGAGATCGACAACGCGATCCGCTTTGGATTCGGCCTGAGATGGGGGCAGATGGGCCTGTTCGAGACCTACCGCATCGCCGGGGGCGAGGCCGGGATGAAGCATTTCATTGATCAGTTCGGCCCCTGCCTTCAATGGCCCTGGACCAAGCTGATGGATGTGCCGGAACTGACCGAAGAGTTGACCCAGATGATTGCCGATCAGTCCGATGCGCAATCGGGCCACCTGAGCATCCGAGAGCTTGAGCGCAAGCGCGACAACAACCTGATCGCAATGATGCGCGCCCTTCGCCAACAAGGCAACGCCGCCGGTCGGCTGATCAACGAGCATCAGGTGACGTTCCGCCCCGCCCTTGAGGATGGCCCGCCGATCGTAAGTGCGCGCCGCGTCATTCCGGCCGACTGGACCGATTACAACGGCCATATGAACGAGGGCCGATATGGGCAGCTGTTCAGCGATGCCGCCGATGCGGTGATGACCCATGTCGGCGCCGACGCCGCCTATATAGAGGCAGGTAACAGCTATTTCACCGCCGAGACCACGATCAGGTTCCTGTCCGAGGCACAAGCCGGCGAACACGTCACCGTCGAAACCCGCGTGACCCAGGGCGAGGGAAAGAAACTGCGCTGCTATCACGAGATGAAGCGCGAAAGCGATGGCGCGGTTCTGGCAACCGCGGATCAGTTCATGCTGCATGTGAACCTCGAAACGCGCCGCTCGTGCGATCCCCTGCCCGGGGTTCTGGCGCGGGTCGAGGCGCTGGCCGCTTTGCACAAGGATAAGTGATATGAATTTCGGACTGAGCGACGAACAGGAGATGATCGTCAAAGCGGTGCGCAGCTTTGTCGAGAACGAGATCTACCCGCATGAAGCCGAGGTCGAGCGCACCGGCGAGGTACCTGCGGAGGTGGCCGAACGGATCAGGCAAAAGACGATTGATCTTGGGTTTTATGCCTGCAATTTCCCCGAAGAGGTGGGTGGCGCGGGCCTGAATCATCTTGAATTCGCACTGGTCGAGCGCGAACTGGGGCGCGGGTCGATGGCGCTCAACCACTTCTTTGGCCGCCCGCAGAACATTCTGATGGCCTGCGAGGGCGAACAGCGCGAGCGTTACCTTCTTCCGGCGGTGCGCGGCGAGCGGATGGACGCGCTTGCGATGACCGAACCGGGCGCCGGGTCAGATGTGCGTGGTATGAAGTGCAGCGCCCGGCGCGAGGGGGGCGATTGGGTTCTCAATGGCACCAAACATTTCATCTCGGGGGCCGACCATGCCGACTTCCTGATCGTCTTTGTCGCCACCGGCGAGGATCAGACACCGAAGGGCCCCAAGAAACGGATCACCACCTTTCTGGTTGATCGCGGCACGCCAGGCTTCACGATCCGGAACGGATATGAATCCGTGAGCCACCGGGGCTACAAGAACATGATCCTGGAATTCGACGATTGCCGTCTGCCCGATGCCCAGGTGCTGGGCGAGGTCGATGGCGGCTTTGCAGTGATGAACGAGTGGCTCTATGCCACCCGGATCACGGTTGCCACGATGAGTGTCGGGCGCGCGCGGCGCTGTTTTGACTACGCGCTGCACTATGCCGCCGAACGCGAACAATTCGGCCAGCAGATCGGTAAATTCCAAGGGGTCAGCTTTCAGATCGCCGATATGATCACGGAAATTGACGCCGCCGACCTGCTGACCCTCAACGCGGCCTGGCGGCTGGATCAGGGCCTGCCCGCCAATCGCGAAATCGCCAGCGCCAAACTCTACGCCTCGGAAATGCTGGCGCGGGTCACCGATGCCACTCTACAGATCTATGGCGGCATGGGGTTGATGAACGATTTCCCCATAGAGCGTTTCTGGCGCGATGCACGGGTCGAGCGGATATGGGACGGAACAAGCGAGATTCAGCGCCACATCATAAGCCGCGACCTGCTTCGCCCCTTGGGGGCCTGAGGCAATGGCAGTCCAAAAGAGAGCTAATGCCTCCGGCGGGGATATTTGGAGCAAGAAGAAAAGGGGAGGCCGCAAAGCCCCCCCCGGTGAAAAGGTCATGCCTCTTCTCCTTGCACGGTCATCGGCGTCCCCGCCTGTACCGTACCTTCAACTTGACGGTCCTCGGTTAATATCGCGTTACTGCCAATTCTTCTTGCCGGAAATATCCCCGCCGGAGGCTTCCGACTGCGCGGCAAACGCAGGTGGTCGCCAATGATGCGCTCGTTGGACCGGCTTTTGCGCCCCGCTTCTGTCGCGGTCGTCGGCGGCGGCGCCTGGTGTACATCGGTGATCGAGCAATCTGGCAAGATCGGCTATGGCGGGCCGGTATGGCCGGTTCACCCGACACGATCGGAAATAGCAGGGCGTGCGGCCTTTGCCAGCCTTGATGACCTGCCCGGAGTGCCGGACGCGGTTTTCATTGGCGTCAATCGCGAGGCCACGCTTGATGTTGTGGCACGTCTTTCGGCGATGGACGCGGGTGGAGCGGTCTGTTTCGCCAGCGGATTTCGCGAGATGCAGGCCGAGACCGGCGATGGCGACGCCTTGCAGGATCGTCTGTTAGAGGCCGCTGGCGCCATGCCGATCATCGGCCCCAATTGCTATGGGTTCATCAACTATCTCGATGGCGCTCTTTTATGGCCGGATCAGCATGGCGGGCGTCGTGTTGAAAGCGGCGTGGCGATCCTGACGCAAAGTTCCAACATCGCGATCAATCTCAGCATGCAGACGCGCGGCCTGCCGATTGCCTATCTGATGACTGTCGGCAATCAGGCGCAACTGGACCTGGCGCATCTGGGCCGCGCACTACTGGCCGATCGCCGCGTTACCGCCCTTGGTCTGCATATCGAGGGAATCGGTGAGCTGGCCGGGTTCGAGGCCCTCGCCCAGGAAGCACGAAGGCTTGGCAAGCCGATCGTGGCGCTCAAGGCAGGCAAGTCCGAGCAGGCGCGCGCCGCAGCGATTTCGCATACCGCGTCTCTGGCTGGATCCAACGCCGGTGCCCGCGCACTTCTGGCACGCCTCGGTGTGGCACAGGTCGATGGCCTGCCCGCCCTGCTCGAGACCCTCAAGCTTTTGCATCTGGCGGGGCCGCTGCCCTCGAACCGGATCGTTTCATTGTCCTGTTCGGGGGGCGAGGCGAGCTTGATGGCGGATAGCGCGGTCGAGCATGACCTGATGTTTCCACCGCTCGCAGAGGCCCAGATCGCGGGCCTGCGCGCGGCGCTAGGGCCACGTGTGGCACTTGCCAACCCATTGGATTACCATACATTTATTTGGGGTGACGTCGACCGCATGCGGGATACCTTCCTGGCTATGCTGGCGGGCGATGTGGCGATGGGCTGTATCATCGTCGATTTCCCGCGCGCGGATCGCTGTGATCCTTCGGCCTGGGATTGCGTGATTGACGCCGCCGGTGCCGCGCGCGCAGAGGCGGGCAAGCCTCTGGCGCTCTTGTCCACCCTTCCCGAGACCCTGCCAGAGCCGATGATCGAGCGCTGCCTTGCTACCGGTCTGATCCCGCTGATCGGGCTTGACGATGGGCTGAGCGCAATCGCGCTTGCCGCGCAGTTGGGACGCGCCGGCGCTCTGCCGCCGCCGATCCTGGCCCCCGGCACGCCGGGCCCCTTGCGCATGCTCCCCGAGGCCGAGGCCAAGCGCGCACTGGCCAGATTCGGGCTTTCGGTGCCTGCGTCGCTTTGCCCGAACACCCCGCAAGAGGCCGCCGACGCCGCCGCAGAGCTTGGCTTTCCTGTCGTTCTCAAGGGGCAAGGCGTCGCGCATAAATCCGAGGCGGGGCTGGTCGCACTCAACCTATGCGATGTCGAAGCCGTGACCGCCGCCGCCGCGCGCATGGACAGCCCCGGCTTTCTTGTCGAGACCATGGTTGCGGGCGGGCTTGTCGAGCTGTTGATCGGCGTCCTTCGCGACCCGGCGCATGGCTTCGTGCTGACGCTTGCGGCGGGCGGTGTCCTGACCGAAGTGATGGCCGACAGCCAGTCGCTTTTGCTACCGGCCGGGAAGGACGATATCCTTGGCGCCCTGACCCGGCTGCGTATCGCCCCGCTTCTCGCCGGATATCGCGGCAAACCGGGGGTGGACACAGAGGCCATTGCACGGGCCGTTCTGGCAGTGCAGGCTTATGTCATCGCCCATGCCGCGCAGCTAGACGAAATAGAAATCAACCCATTGATCTGCGGCGCGGATTTCGCCGTGGCCGCAGATGCCCTGATCCGGACCGGAGACCCCGAATGACCCATAGCCCCCTGAAAACCGAACGTCGCGGCGCCGTTCTCGAGGTGACGCTTGATCGCCCCAAGGCCAATGCCATCGACCTTGAAACCAGCGGGATCATGGGCGAGGTGTTTCGCGATTTCCGCGACGATCCGGACCTGCGCGTGGCGCTCGTCACCGGGGCGGGCGACAAATTCTTCTGTCCCGGCTGGGATCTCAAGGCGGCAGCAGAGGGTGACGCGGTCGATGGCGATTACGGCGTCGGTGGCTTTGGCGGCCTTCAGGAACTGCGTGACCTCAACAAGCCGGTGATCGCCGCAGTCAACGGGATTTGCTGTGGCGGCGGGCTTGAACTGGCGCTTTCGGCGGATATCATCCTGGCGGCGGATCACGCAAGCTTTGCCCTGCCCGAAATCCGCTCCGGCACGGTGGCCGATGCCGCCAGCATCAAGCTGCCCAAACGCATCCCCTATCATATCGCAATGGAAATGTTGCTGACCGGTCGCTGGCTTGACGCCCAGGAGGCCGCCCGCTGGGGCCTCGTCAATCACCTGCACGCGGGCGACCGCCTGATGGCCGAGGCCCGCGCCATGGCCGACCAACTGGCCTCCGGCCCGCCGCTGGTCTATGCGGCGATCAAGGAAATCGTGCGCGATGCCGAGGCGCTGCGCTTTCAGGATGCGATGAACCGGATCACCAAGCGCCAACTGGCGACGGTGGACACCCTTTATGCCTCCGAGGATCAGTTGGAGGGGGCGCGCGCCTTCTCTGAAAAACGCGATCCGGTCTGGAAGGGCAAATAGACCCCGCTATTTCTTCTTGCCTTAAATATCCCGGGGGAATCGCCGCCTGGCGGCGATGGGGGCAGCGCCCCCTTTATCCGCCTCAGGCAAAGATCTGCGCCGCATGCTCCTGCATGTAGATCCGAAGCCAGGGCGTGTAATCAGAGGGCTGCCTCTGCAACCCGGCACGAAGCGTGTCCAGACTGACCCAGCGGGTATCCATTACCTCTTCGGGGTTCGGGGCAAGCGGGATGCGCGTGGGAACCCGCGCCATGAAGATATCCACCACCTCATGCTCGACAAGGCCAGCCCCCACATCGGCACGGTATTCCACCCGGTCGCGATGGCTCAGGCTCAGCCCCGTGATGCCAAGCTCTTCGGCCAGGCGCCGATGCGCACAGGCCCCGGCATCTTCGTTCCAATTGGGATGCGTGCAACAGGTATTCGCCCAGAGACCCGGCGTGTGATATTTCCCAAGAGCGCGACGCTGGATCAAAAGATCATCGCCCGCCATCACAAAGACCGAGACCGCCTTGTGACGCAATCCGCGCTGATGCACCTCAAGCTTTTCGACGGGCACAAGATCGCCGCCCACCCATGCCGGGATAAGCACCATCATGCGCGGGACGCGGGCGCTATCCGCGCAAGACCGCGCGCGCACACCAGTTTCTTGTTCATACAAGCCTCGAATGTCAGACGTTGCGTATCCATGTCATAGAACAGTGACACGAACGGGGCGCGCCACTCGCCCGACATATAATAGGCGTTTTGCAGGGATGCCAGTATGCGCAAGGCGATCTTTTGGTCTATTCCAGCGGCCTGAGAGGGGTCGGCACGCTTTCGCGACCCTCGCCCGACAACTTGCGGCGGCTTTGGCAAGCCTTTGGAAACAATTCACGATTGCCTGTGCCACTGCCTGACAAGAGCGTGAACAGGCGCTTGTATCCATTGACTCTGAGCCTGCCTCGGCGCCTTAATGGAAGAACATGAAGACGCGAAGTGACGCCATGCCACTCAACCTTACAATGAACATATCCACGGTGGCTTTAGCACTGATTGCGCTGCCCGCTTTCGCCGGTGATATCGTGCGTGGCAAGGTTCTGTTCAAGGATTGCCGCGCCTGTCATTCGGTGATTGATGAGACAGAAACCGTTATCCTGCGCGGCGGGCGCACCGGGCCGAACCTTTACGGCGTGGTTGGCCGGCATGCAGGCAGCGTGCCGAATTTTCCGTATTCAACGTCGATGGTCGCCGCCGGTCGGAACGGGCTTCGTTGGAACGAAGAGGATTTCGTCGTCTACGTGAAAGACGCGACCAGTTTTCTGCGCGCCTATCTTGGCGATGACACGGCGCGCGGCAAGATGGCTTATAAGCTGCGCGATACGGCGAAGGCGCGCGATGTCTGGGCCTATCTCGAAAGCGTAACCAACGCGCCCTGACAGTCGCCGCCTAAATTGCCGCCCAGTATTGATTGATCCGCCGCACCTCTTCATGCCAGAGCGCCATGAAGGACTCGGCCAGTTTCGAAGGCGGGCGATGCGCGGGCGTGAGCGTTGCAAAGGCCAGCGTGATACCGGGGCGGAAGGGGCGGAATACCACCCGCTTTTGATCGTCGCCGCGATAATGCAGGTAACTTTCCGCGCTGAGCGTGTCGATGATCGCACAGGCAAGCCCATCCTCGACAAAGGTCAGAAGCGGCAGGTAATATTGCGTCTCGAACCGGACATCCAGATGCCGCCCGGCCGCTGAAAAGGCCTTTCGAAGCTCTTTATGGCTGTGGTGATCCGCGTGCAGCGCCCCAAGCGGCATGCCGTCAAGATCGTCGGGTCCAAGCACCGGTTTCTGCGCCAGAGGATCATCCGCCGGAACCGCGCAGATGCAATCGCTCATGAAGGGTTCAGAGCGCACCAACTGGGTGTTCACCCCGAATTCGACACCAAGATCGGCAATTCCCAGATCATAGCTTTGGGTCGACATGAGTTGATGCACCTGCGGTGAACTGCGCGTGAGGACGGTCGCCTTGATCCCGGCATGCGCCGCGGTGATGCGGCTTATCATCCACGGCAACAGAAACACCGAAGGCCCAGGCATCGCCACGATCCGCAGGCTGCCGCTTTCAAGGTTGCGCAGGTTTTGCATGTTGCGCTGTGTCGAGGTCATCCGGTCAAGGATTTCAGTCGCCTCGGCCAAAAGGTAATGCGCCTCGGGCACCGGAGAAAGGCGCTTGCCCTTGCGTTCGAAAAGACAGAATCCAAGCTCGGTTTCAAGCCGGGCAATGGTGCTTGAGATGGCCGGTTGGCTACGGTGCAGATTGCGCGCGGCCTGGCTGACCGACCCGGCAAGCATCACCTCGCGAAACACCGTAAGTTGCAGCAGATCCATCGTCGCCCCCGTATAATATATAATTATATTAATCCAAAAATTTGCGATTTGTATTTATGTTTTTTCTGCGCCACGATGCGAGTCACCGGGGGGCGCGGCCCCACGCCCATTCTATTTGCCGATGGGCCAACTCACGTTCCGCCCGCAACAAAACCAACAGTGGAGAAAACAAGAATGACATTCATGAGAAGATTTTCGGCAGCGCTCATGGCGGGCGCGCTTTTGGCCGGACCGGCGATGGCGCAGGACATGACGTTTTTCCGCATCGGCACCGGTGGCGCGGGCGGCACCTATTTCCCGATTGGCGGGATTATCGCCAACGCGATCTCGAACCCTCCCGGTTCGCGGGCCTGTGACGAGGGCGGCAATTGTGGCGTGCCGGGTCTTGTGGCGATGGCGCAGTCGACCAATGCCTCGGCGCATAACGTGAATGCCGTGCAGGCGGGACAGATGGAGGCCGGTCTTACCGGTGCGGCGACGCTGCACTTTGCCTACAAGGGTATTGGCGTATTCGAGGGCAACCAAAAGCCCGACGTGCGTGTGATCGCCAACCTCTTCCCCGAGGATTTGCATCTTGTGCTGCCCAAGGGCGCCAAGCTTAACGGCCTGGCCGATCTCAAGGGCAAGCGCGTCGGCATCGCACAGGCGGGCTCTGGCACGCAGATCGCGGTCGAGTTGATCCTTGCGGCGCATGGCATCACCCGCGATGACATCGAAGAGGCAGAGCTTAACAATACCCAAAGCGCCGAGCGTCTGGCCGACGGCCAGCTTGACGCCTATTTCTACGCTGCGGGCACGCCGGTTGCCGCTATGATCCAGCTCGACAATACCAAGGGCATGGAGCTTTATGACTGGAGCGATGAAGAGCTGGTCACCGGCAACACCGCCGTGCCCTATTACATCAAGTCGCTGATCCCGGCGGGCACCTATCCGGGGGTCGATTATGACGTTGATACGCTGGCCGTGTCGGGGATGCTGATCACCAACGCCAACCAGCCCGAAGAGTTGGTCTATGAGATCACCAAGGCGCTTTGGTCATCGACCGCGCGCAAGCTTTTGGACAACGGTCACCCCAAGGGCAAGGCCATCACCGTCGAAACTGCGCTTGACGGTGTCGAGGGGATCGGCGTGCCGCTGCATCCCGGCGCTGAAAAATACTATCGCGAAATTGGCATGCTGAAGTAAACCGGCGCGCCTATCGGGGGCAGGCCCTATCGCGCCTGCCCTCGTTTTTTTGCCCCCTATTGCCCCCGACAGGAGAGTTTCGCCATGAGCAGCGAGCACGCGCTGGATGCCAAAGCTCTGGAAGAGCTTGAGAAAAAGTACGATTCCGCACTCAATACGCGCGATAACGGGCCTTTGCTCAAAAAGATCACCTATTGGGCGACGATCATATTCGCACTTTACCACATCTGGACCGCAGGCTTTGGCACGCCGGTCGATCATGTGCATATGGGCATTCACCTGGCGGGGCTTTATTTCTTTATTTTCATAAGCTTCCCGCTGATCCGCACAGCAAACAGCCTGCGTTACAAGGGCCCGGGCACGATGGCGCCGGGCAATGTGCCGATTTACGACTGGGCGCTGCTCATCCTGAGTGTGATGGCCGCCCTGTTTCTTTGGGTAAGCTGGCGGGGCTTTACCGGCTTTGGCCTCGATATCCCCGAACAGACCCTGCGTCAGGGCAACCCGACCACGGCCGACGTGGTGCTTGGTACGATCCTCGTGATCTCGACGCTGGAAATCGCCCGCCGCACGATCGGATTCGTGCTGCCGCTGATCATCATGGTGTTCATAATCTACGCACTGTTCGGCCCGCAAATGCCCGCCCAGATCCTGCGCCATCCGGGCGTCGACTGGCGGCAATTCGTCAACAACATGTATTTCCCCTCCGAGGGCATCTTTGGCATCACCCTCTGGGTGGTCTCGACGGTGGTGTTTCACTTCGTGCTGTTCGGCGTCGTCGCCCAGCGCATGGGCCTTGGCCAGTTCTTCATCGACAATGCGATGATGCTGGCCGGGCGCTATACCGGCGGGCCGGCCAAGGTGTCGGTCGTGTCCTCTGCCTTCTTTGGCACGATTTCCGGCTCGTCGATTGCCAATACGGTCTCGACCGGCTCGCTGACCATCCCCAACATGAAGAAGATGGGCTATCCCGGCCACTTCGCCGCCGGGGTCGAGGCCGCCTCTTCGGCCGGTGGCCAGATCACCCCGCCGATCATGGGCGCGGCCAGCTTTCTTATGGCCGAGTATCTTGAGGTGCCCTATACCACCATCGTGATCGCCGCCATCGTACCGGCCTTGATGCATTACATCGGCGTGATTTCGATCGTACATTTCACCGCCCGCCGGCTTGGCCTTCATGCCTATGCCAAAGAAGACCTGCCCCGCTTTCTGGCGGTCTGGCGCGAAGGCTGGGTCACAATCGTGCCGCTGGTCGCACTCTTGATGGTGCTGTTTTCCGGCTATTCCCCGAATATGGCGGCCTTCATGGGCTTGATGCTCTGTATCATTGTCGGCTTCTGCGGGATCGACAAACCCGCAACCTTGATCATTCCCCTGGCTCTGCTGGGCTTCATCTTCTGGAAGGCCTCGCCGATCAGCGGCGCCGGTTTTTCGCCAACGATTGCTGGGGTGCTTGGCGCGCTGACGCTGATCGGCTCACTTCACCGCAACAAACGCCAGGATTTCCGCGACCTTCTCGATAGCTTTCACGTTGGCGTGCAATATGCGCTTGCGGTGGGCGCGGCCTCGGCGGCTGTGGGGATCGTGGTCGGGGTGATCAACACCACCGGTGTCGGCTTTCGTATGGGCTTTATGGTGACCAACGGCGCCTCTGACCTGTCGATGATGATTGCGCCGCTGTTTGACTGGATGCCGATCGAGGCGTTCAGCCAGCCGTCGCTGCAACAGTTCATCTCGCTGGTGTTGATCGCGATGGCCTGTATCCTGATGGGGGACGGTCTTCCGACGACGGCGCTTTATATCATGCTGGTCGCGGTTGCCACACCGGCGCTTAGCCAGCTTGGCGTGCCACCGCTCGCAACCCATATGTTCGTGCTTTATTACGGCGTCATATCCGAGATCACGCCCCCGGTCTGTGCCTCGGCCTATGCGGCGGCGGGGATTGCCAATGCCAACCCGTTCCGCACCGGGATGACCGCCTTTACGCTTGGTCTGGGAAAATTGATGGTGCCGATGGTCTTTGTCTATGCGCCAACCATTCTGATCGTTCTGCCGGAATATTTCACGCTTGGGTCATTCCTTCAGGTGTCGATCACCTGCGGGTTCGGGATCTTCTGCATCGGCGCCGCGGTGGCGGGCTTTCTGATGGCGCCGCTGCGCGGGCTCTGGCGGCTGAGCTTTGTGGCCGGAGGCGTGCTTTTGGTTGCCCCGAGCCTTGGCAGCGACGTCGCCGCGCTCATCGTCATGGCCCCCGCCATCGCGATGCAGATCATTGCAAGCCGTACAGCGGCGGTTCCGGCGCAGAACGTATGAGCACGCCCCCACCCATCGTCGTGATCGGCGGAGGCATCGTCGGGATATGCACGGCGATTGCCCTCGCCGAGCGCGGTGTGCCGGTGCGCCTGATTGATCGTGATGCCCCCGGCCAGGGGGCGTCGATGGGCAACGCCGGGGTGATCTCGCCATTTTCCGTGGTGCCACAATCGCTTCCGGGGCTGTGGCGCGACATCCCCCGCTGGCTGCTTGACCCGTTGGGGCCGGTGCATCTGCGCCCGCGCTACATGCCACGGTTCCTGCCCTGGGCCATCAGGTTTCTGCGCGCGGGTCAGCGTGATCGCGTACGCGCCACCGCTGGGGCGATGCACGCGCTTAATCATGACAACATCACGCTTTATCGCCAGCTTTTATCGGGAACCGGTCAGGAACACCTTATTCAGGACAGCTATTATGTGATGGCCAGCCGGAGCGCGGCACCCGCGCAGCTTGACAGCTTTACCAACCAGCTGCGCCGCCAATACGGCGCAGATCTTGAGGCGATTGACGCCACTGCTTTGCGTGATCTTGAACCGGCCCTGTCGCCAGCATTCAAATCGGCACTGCTGATCAGAGGACAAGCGCGCACGCTCTCGCCCGGGCGGGTCTGCGGCGTTCTGGCGGACAAGCTTCGCGGGATGGGTGGCGAGGTGATACAGGCCAAGGTCACCGGGCTTTTGCGCACCGACCAGGATTGGCAGATCAGCACTGACAGCGGACCGGTCCGCGCCACCAACGTTGTGCTGGCCGCCGGGGCCTGGTCGGCGCGGCTTTTGGCGCCGCTTGGTATCGATCTGCCGCTTGAGGCCGAACGCGGCTATCACCTTGCCTTTCCCGAGGCGCCTGTCACTCTTTTCAATTCCGTCATGGACACCGATAAGAAATTTGTGGCCAGCAGTATGGACGGGGCCTTGCGGGCCGCCGGCACCGCCGAGTTCGGCGGGCTTGAAACCGATCCGAACCCGGCGCGGGCACAGGCACTCGCAAAGGTGGCCCGCGCACTTTGCCCCGATCTTTCCGGGGCGCGATATGAAACATGGTCGGGCCTGCGCCCGTCTTTTCCCGACAGCCTTCCGGCCATCGGGCCCGTTCCCGGACAACCCGGCCTGATCGCCGCTTTTGGCCATAGCCACTGGGGATTCATGATGGGTCCGAAAACCGGGCGACTGGCTGCGGGGCTCGCCATGGGCGAGCAGCCCAATATCGACCTGTCGCCCTATGACCCCGCCCGGTTTTAGCGCCCCCTCGCCGATCTCAGACGACGCCTCGCAGCGGGGCGTCCTCGCGCAGGTCAGGATCGTAGATCACATGACACGCGCGCCCACGGGCCTTGGCGGCATAAAGCGCAAGATCTGAATCGGCCATCATGCACTCTGGATCAGGCCTGTCATAGGCACAGCTAAGTGTGGCCCCGATGCTGCCTGAAATGCGGCATTCCTCGCCGTTATACATGACCGGTTCTTCCAGCCGCGCGATCAACCGGGTTGCAATCTCGCCCAGCCGTTCACGCGACGTCAGCCCTGCGAAGATAAGCACGAACTCGTCCCCTCCGGTACGTGCGGCAAGATCGTCGGCACGGGTTTCCGTCAGAATACGCCGCGCCACATCCTGCAAGACCTGATCACCGGCCGCATGGCCCATGGTGTCATTCACCTGTTTGAAAAAATCCAGGTCCAGATGCATCAGCGCAAAATCCTGTTCGCTCTGCATCAACCGATCAAGCACATGATCCATCGCGCGACGATTCTTGAGGCCGGTCAGCGTATCGGTATAGGCTTGTTCCTCGGCGGCAATGCGCGCGCCCTGAAGCCGCAGGTTGAGTTTGCGCGAGGCTTCCATCGCGGCGGATTTCGCCTCAATCAGATAGAGCATCTCGATGGTCAGATCGGTGGCCGGGAAATCGCCGGCATTCAGGCCAAAATCGCGCACGGCATCGACCACGGAAATGCCGAAGGACAGGTTCATGATCGCACCGCCCGAGGGGCCAGGTGCCGCACCATCCGCAGGGAGGGCAATCAAAACCCCCTTCATCCCGGTGCGCAGGCCCTCACGCAACCGCAGATGCAAACGTAGCCCATGACAACCGCGCAGGCCCTTCATCGTATCCACAACATGCGGGCGGCGTAATTCTATCAACTCGAGAAACCGGCATCCAATCAGGGGCTTACCTTGAAACACCTTGTGCAATGTAGGTCCGGCATGCACCACATGGCCGGTCGCATCCAACACGGCATGCATCGGGCACAGCAGATCCAGAAAACCGTAGAAGGGATAGCTTTCAACCGTCATCCGGCAAGCCCCCCAACCCCAAGTTCAAAGGCGCGACCGCTGGCAAAGGCCGGTTCAAGAAGACGGATGAGAATCACCTCTTGCCCAGCGTTGGCCCCCCTGTGTTCCAGAAAAACCAATGCGCCGTAATCATCCGCCATGGCCCGCAGGATGCCCACCACCACATAGCCCAGCCGCAGGTCATGCCCCTTGGAGCGCCCGACCGTCAGGCTGTAACTGCCATCGCCAAGATCGCGCAGTTCAAGGGCGGGCAAGTCAAGATCGGACACCGCGAGATGCGTGCGTTCAGGCAGATCATCCAGGGAATGCAGAAAATCCACGAAATCCACCCCGCCAAAGCGCAAAAGCCGTCGCGGCGCATCGCTATCGGGATGCGAGATCATATAGGTGCCGATATCCTCAAGCAGCTCCGGCACCGTTTTTGCCAACCGTTCACCAACAGCCGCAAGCAGTTGTTTGGTAACCTGCGGCTCATACATCATCATCGCCTCGAACTCCGTATACCCGAGATCAAGCCGTCCCATCGTTTCAATCCAGACATCACGCCCATAAGTATCGCGAACAAACCGTTCTATGGCGCGGTTAACCAACCCGTGCATCGCATTCTCCACTCCTGTCCTGTGACTGTGCCATGCCCGGGTTAACAAGCCTTGAAGGCCTGTCGTTCAGCCGGTTTTTTCGCAGAGTCCCGCCAAGGCTTGCCATGACAAGAGGGCGTTGCTACATCTTCCATATCCGTTGGGGTGCCCGTTTCGGGCTGAGAGGCAGGGATGCCAACCCACCGAACCTGATCCGGCTCGCACCGGCGGAGGGAACGGAGATTGCGCCACGCACCGGCGCCCTTCCCCTTTGCCATGAGCCAAACCGAGGAAGGCCGCCAATGCACCCGACACCGCCCGAGCTTGTGATAGACGGTAGCGCCCGGATTGACGGCACGCCGATTTTCGGCCCGTTGCGCCTGCGTATTCCCGCCGGACGCTGGACGTGTTTGCTCGGCCCTTCGGGCGTTGGCAAGACCACGCTTTTGCGGCTTTTGGCGGGGGTCGACGATGTGAGTGATTTCACCGGCACGATCTCTGCCTCGGACGGCCTGCCCTTGCCGGGGCGGATGGCGCTGATGGCGCAGGGTGATCTGTTGATGCCCTGGCTGGATGTTCTGGGCAATGTCACGCTGGGGGCGCGCCTGCGCGGCACGCCGGTTGATCGCGAGCGGGCGTTTGCGATGCTCGAACGCGTCGGGCTTACCGATCACGCCGGCAAGACGCCGGATGCCCTTTCGGGCGGCCAACGCCAGCGGGTGGCATTGGCACGCACCTTGATGGAAGATCGCCCGATCGTATTGCTGGACGAGCCGTTTTCGGCGCTCGATGCCCGCACCCGCGCCCAGATGCAGGACCTGAGCGCCGAGCATCTGGCGGGGCGCACCGTATTGATGGTCACCCATGATCCGGCAGAGGCCGCGCGCCTTGGCGACGCTATCAATATCCTGTCCGAAACCGGACTGGCAGAATTCCCCCCACCCCATGGCGTGCCGCCCCGCCCGGTGGACGACAGTAAAACCCTGGCCGCCCAAGGCCGTCTTCTGGCGCTGTTGCGTGCGCCGGCCATCCCATGAAAGAGACCCCCGCCATGCGCCCCACCGATCACCTGAAATCGTTGTGCCACTCCGACTGGAACGCGGCCACGACCCATGCCTTTACCAATGATCTGGTTGCGGGCACCCTCTCGCAGGACAGGATGCTGGCCTATCTCAAACAGGATTACCTGTTCATCGAGGGCTTCGTGCGGCTTCTGGCCTCGGCGATTGCACATGCGCCAAGCCTTGCCGATGCGATCCCGGCGGCACAGTTTCTTGGCCTGATCTCGGGGCCCGAGAACACCTATTTCCTGCGCGCCATCCCGGCCCTTGGCGGACAGGTCGATCCCGCCGCGCCCGCGCATCCGCTGACCCGCGAGTTTCAGGCCCTGATGGCACAGGCCGCAGGGTCCGGACGTTATGAACAGATGCTTGCGGTTCTGGTCGTGGCAGAGTGGTCCTATCTGAGTTGGGCCAGCCCGCATGCCGACAAGGCAGAGGCCCTGCCGTTCTGGTTCGGGGAATGGATCACCTTGCATAGCGGCGCAGGCTTTGAAGGCGTGGTGGCCTATCTGCGCGATCAACTCGACAAAGCGTGGGATGGCCTTGACCCCGAGGACAGGCGCGCGGTGGAAGAAACCTTCATCACCGCCACCCGTCTGGAGCGGGCGTTCTTTGATGCCGCCACCACGGGCTTTCGCACCACATGATGACGCGTGCTTTCACCATCGCCGCCTCGACCGTTCTGGCGCTTGTCCTCTGGCAGGGTCTGGTGACGCTGGCCGACCTGCCCCCCTTCATCCTGCCGGATCCGGTCCGGGTGTTCGAGACCCTGTGGAAAAGCCGCGCGCTGATTGCGCATCATGCCAGCATCACCGGGGCCGAAGTCCTGCTTGGTCTTGCTTTAGGCGCGATGCTTGGCGGGTTTTCGGCGATTGGCCTTGCCGCTTCGCCGATGGCGCGCCGCCTGATCCGCCCGATGATGGTCTTCAGCCAGTCGATTCCGGTCTTTGCCCTGGCGCCGATCCTGACACTGTGGCTGGGCTATGGCCTCTGGTCCAAGGTGGCGATGGCGCTTTTGATCATCTATTTCCCGGTCACCTCGGCGTTTTTCGACGCCCTGATGCGCACACCGCAGCATTGGCTTGATCTAGGGCGGATCATGGGGGCAAACCGGCATCGGCTTATGTGGCATATCCGGGTGCCCGCCGCCCTACCCGGTTTTGCCTCGGGTTTGCGGCTTGCGGCGGTCTATGCCCCGATCGGGGCGATCATCGGCGAATGGGTCGGGGCCTCGAAGGGGTTGGGCTACCTGATGCTTCTGGCCAATGGGCGCGCCAAGATCGACCTGATGTTCGCAGCGCTGATCGTGCTGGCGGTGCTGACACTCTTGCTTCATGCCGGGGTTGACCGGGCGTGCCGCAAGTGGCTGGATGGCAAAGCCGCGCGGCATGAACCGGCCTAGGAAAGGCCCATCTGTGCAACCCGAAAGCGGCATGATATTGCTTGACCTGAAAGTGAGGGCAAATGTCGGGATGCTGTGATCACAACGCCAATTTTGAAGGCATGTCCACCGATTACAAACGGCGGCTGTGGGTCGTGATTTTCATGAACGCCGCGATGTTCCTTGTCGAGATGGGGGCCGGGCACCTGGCACAGTCCCAGGCCCTTCAGGCCGACGCGCTTGATTTTCTGGGGGATGCCCTGACCTATGGCATCTCGCTCGCGGTGATCGGCAAATCCGCCAATATCCGCAGCACTGCGGCACTGGCCAAGGGCCTGAGCTTGGCCCTGATGGGCACATGGGTCTTCGGCGCAACCCTCTACCGGGTGTTTTACCTCGGCCTGCCCGAGGCCTCGATCATGGGCAGCGTGGGCTTTCTGGCACTGGCCACCAATGTTGCCAGTGTCCTTTTGCTTGTGCGCTACAAGGACGGGGATGCGAATGTGCGCTCGGTCTGGCTCTGTTCGCGCAATGACGCAATCGGCAATGTGGCGGTGATCATCGCGGCGCTTGCGGTCTGGGGCACGGCGACGGGCTGGCCCGATGTGATCGTGGCAGCGGTCATGGCAGGGTTGTTCCTGTCATCCGCCTTTCAGATCGTCACTCAGGCCTTGCATGAACGCCGCCACCAGGCGTGATGCAGAAACCACGTCAGTGGCGCGGCGACACGAGCGGCCCCCGCCCCTCTTCGGCAAACACCGCGCCCACGGTGCGAAACACCGACAGCGCGTCGCTCAGGTCCGCCTGCGAGGTCACGCCGACCTTGTCATGAACCGCCTGTATCTGGTTGCGCACGGTCTTGAGCGACCGGCCGGCATCTTCGGCGATCTGCACCGGGCTCTGCCCCGCCAACAGCGCGCCACAGACCTCGGCCTCGCGGGCGGTCAGCCCATAGACATCCTGCAAGATTGCGGTGTTGATCGCATCACCGTTCCGCTGACCGACGAAGACGGCAAAAAGCCGTTCTTCCTGCAACAGATCCCGGTCAAGCGGGCTGATATCGCTCAGCGCGGGCCGAAACGGCGTGAGGCAGAGCGAGAGCGGCCCATCCTCATGCCCGATGCGCAGGCCCCCCGCCACCGGATGTTCCTCCAACTCGCGCAGCTTGTCGGCAAAAGCACGGGCATCCTGCGCATCGCGCATTTCTACCCGGCCATTCCTGGCCAGCCGCATGGCAGTCGCGCGCGCCAGCAGGCGCCGCCCGGCGGCATTGGCAAAGACGAACTCGGCCTTGCCGGTGACCACCACCATCGGCAGTATGATCGTATCGAGAAACCCGCCCACCACACTCAGCGCGTTGCGCGCCATGGTGAGCGCGCGGGCCATTTGCAGCGCCCGCACCGCATGCGGCGCCAGCAGTTTCAGCGTTTCAAAGAGCGGGTCATGGGTGGCCGCTTCGATAGCGGGATCGCTGGACACCGTGAAACTGATATAGGCGGCACGGTCGCCCTGCCTGTCCACCTTCAGGTTCATGAGTTCGTGATACCCGTAGGGGACCATCAGGGTCTTGTAGAAATTCGACGAGACATAGCTTTCCTTGTCGATGTATTTCTTCGACCGCGCAATAAAGCCATTCATTGCCCTCAGGGTGTCTTTTAGCGGGTTGCGGTCGAAGATGTTGACGAAGTCAACTTCACACCCCTCTTGCATCAGCCTCTCTGATATGACCTCGGTTTGTGAATAGGTCGGGAAAACCCGTTCGTTCTCATGCACGAAGACAAGGCCGCCACTGCCGGGGAAAAGCTCGGCCATGCGATCCAGAAAGCGCTTCCACTGCGGATCCTCGAAGGCCGATTCGTAGATCAGGCCAATAAGGCTGCTCAGCTCTTCATGCGATAGCTTGACGGGTTTCATCAAAAAGCCTTTCAGGGAAAATATATGTACCCTGGAGTCATCTTACCCGAAAAATAATCCACGCGCCTTGGGTAAAGTTGCCCATGCGTCAACTGCCGCACAGGCCTATCCTCCATACCATCGGATCACCGCAGGCCTTTCAGAAAGGCCCGCCTCATGGAAAGGATAATATCATGACACGCCTAATCCTGCTTGCATCCGCTTTCGGTCTGACGCTTGCCTCCACCGCCGGGGCCATGACGGCCATTCCCGATATTCCATCGCTCTGGCCCGCACCGGGGGCCTTTGAGAAACCGGCAAAGCCGCAGTCTCTGGTCAAGCGGACATCGGCAAAGTCCGAGCCGGCAGTCCTGAAGCCAGCGGCCCAATAGATCGAACGCGACCGTTGAGTGGCAAAGGCGCGCGCCGTCAGAAATCCGTCGGTGCGCCGCCCTCGGTCTTGCGCCGTTCCACGAAGGCCGCCAATTCCTCGCGGATGCTGTCCTCCATCGGTGGGGCCTCGAAGTTCGCGATGATATCCAGATAGATCTGATGTGCGCGCTCGGGCGTCCAGACGCCACCTGCGGCCTCCCAGGCCTCATAGTTGCGCCAATCGCTCAGGAACGGTTGATAAAACGCCGTCGTGTACCGGTCCTGAGTGTGCTGAATGCCAAAGAAGTGCCCCTGATCGCCAACCTCCCGGATTGCATCAATCGCAATGTCATCCGGCGTGGTCGCGGTCAGCATCGGGTTCATATAGCGCTGTATATGCTGCAAGATCTCGCAATCCATAACGAATTTCTCGGGGCTTGCGATCAATCCGCCCTCGAGCCAGCCAGCCGCGTGATAGACCATGTTCGCACCGGACTGCACCGCCGACCACAGGCTGTTCGAGGTCTCCCAAACCGATTGACCGTCGGGCACATTGGCGGCGCAGACACCGCTCGCGCGCATCGGCAGTTTGTAGAACCGCGCCATCTGTCCGGTCATCTGCGTTGCGCGCATGTATTCCGGCGTTCCAAAGGCGGGCGCACCCGATTTCATATCGACGTTGCTGGTGAACGTGCCGATCGCACAGCACGCGCCGGGGCGGACAAGCTGGGCCAGCACCACGGCGCAGAGCGCCTCGGCCAGCGATTGGGCGACCGCGCCCGCCATGGTGACCGGGGCCATGGCACCGGCAAGCGTAAAGGGCGTCACCACAAGCCCCTGATTGCGCCGCGCCAACCGTATCCAGCCATCCAGCATCGGGTAATCGTGCTTGAGCGGCGAGGTCGAGTTGATGTTGGTATACATATGCGGGGTCGCCTCGAATTCCTCGTGGCTGAGACCGCCCGCGATGCGCACCATTTCCATCACATCCTCGACCCGCTCCTTGCCAAGGCAATAGGCATGCGCCACCTTGTCGGTCAGCGTCAGCTTGTCATAGAGCACGTCAAGATGACGGACGCTGGCGTGGATGTCCTGCGGCTCGACCGGATAACCGCCGACGAAATGCACACAGTTGAAATACTGGCTCAGCATCAGAAGGTGCTGGCACATCTCGCGGGTGCCCGTCACCTTGCGGCCGATCTTCATGTCCCAATAGCTGGGCGGTGACGACACATTGCCGAAATTCAGATGCCGTCCGCCAATCGTCAGGGCATGGTCGGGATTACGTGGGGTGATCGTCCATTGCTCGGGGGCTTTTGCGATCATTTCCATCACAAAATCGCGGCCCATGCGGACATTTTCACCCTCAATGGTACAGCCGCCCGAGGCACGCAGAATCTCGACCGCTTCGGGGTTGAGAAACGTGATGCCGATTTCTTCGAGAATCCGCATCGCGCCGTCATGGATGGCCAGCACGCCCGCCTCGTCAAGCGGCTCTGTCGGGCGGTCGATATTGATCGGCGGGTTCCATGGCATTTGCTCGATCCCCGCGCTGCCCCGCCGGGCCACACTGCCCGCGCGCCCGCCGCTGCGTGTTCTGCGTTTGAGATCTCCGGCCATGTCATTCCCTCCCGGTGCCCGTCTGATTTGACGAAACACCGCCCTTGGGAAGGTTACATGCCGCTTTGCGACCTATCTTGTCGTTTTTGATTTTCCGAAATCACGTTTGCACCTGCGCCGCGCGCTTTGTCACCCGCACCCCGGTGAACCAGAGGTAAATCGCCAGACTCACGACCACCACCGTGCCTCCGACAAGCATCAAGGCCGTCGGCGCCTCGCCGATCCCGATCCAGACCCAGAGCGGCCCGAGAACGGTTTCAAGCAACAACAAAAGGCTGACATTCGAGGCATGAGTATACCGCGAGGCCAGCGAGAGGGAGAAAAACGAGATCGGCAGGATCACCAGCCCGCAGACCGCAATCGCCCAGACCTGTCCCAGAAGCATCGCAGAACCGCCGGTGATGACCGCCCCGGTCGCCCCCGCCATCAGCGCCCCAAGACCGATCACCAGAAGGATCGGTATCTGTGGCTGAGCGCGCAGAATGACAAAGTTCAGGGCCAGGACCATCGCCACGCCCAGCCCCGCAAGCGCCCCCAGAAGCGCCGCGCGATCAAGGCCCACCTCGGCGTGATCCCCGCCAAACACCGCCAGTGCGATGCCCGCCATCACCGCCGCGATCGTGACCCATGTCGCCGGGCGCGTCGGTTGATTCAGGATCAGCCGGGCAAAAACGGCGGCAAAGACCGGCACCGTCGCCACCGCAAACAGCACGATCGAAACCGGCGCATGGGCGATCCCGAGACTGAACAGCGTCGCATTGAAATACTGGCACAGGAGGATCAGGATGCCATAGCCGCTGGCCAGAACCGCAAGATCACGCCGCCGCGCCTTGCTTGTCAAAGCCCAAAGCACAAGCATGACCGCGCCCATCAAAAGACCGCGCCAGGCGACCATCTGATAGCCGCCCATGCCCGAGAGCCGCATGAACAAGGCATCCGGCGTCAGGGTCAGCGCGCCAATACCGGCCAGCGCCAGACCGAACAGCGGATGGCGCGTCATGCCCCAAGCCAGCCGGGGATATGTCCGATATCGGGCAGAACCGCATCAGCCAGCGGTGCAAGGTCGGCCTCTTGCGCGGGGCCGGTCAGCACGCCAATGGTCTGCATCCCGGCCGCGCGCCCGGCGATCAGATCATGCGCGCTGTCGCCCACCATGACGATGCGCGCCGGATCAAGCGCCATCGCACTTGCAAAGGCCAAAAGCGGCGCGGGCGAGGGTTTGGCGCCATGGCCGGAATCAAATCCGGCAATGAAATGGAAATGCTCGGCGACCCCCGCGGCGTCAAGATGCGCGCGTGCGCCTTGTTCGGTGTCATTCGTCATCACGCCAAGCCGCAGCCCCGCAAGCGCCAGCCCTTCAAGATAGGGCGCGAGCGGCACCGCCGGCGCGAGCGATGCAAGGGCCGCCGTCCGCGTCAGGTAAGTTTCGATCTCTTCCACCGCGCGCAGGGGCAAGGCCCGTGCAAGACATTCCGCCGCCTCGCGGTTGGTGCACGCGATAATCGGGCTGGTCGGACGAAACCGGCGCTGCGCAAGATCGTAATCCGCGGCATCGGCGATCCGTTGCATCAGCGCCGTGTCATTCTGGCCAAGATCGCTTATGACGCCATGGGCCCAGACACTCCAGGTGGCGTGAAAATCAAACAGCGTGCCATCCTTGTCGAACAGGATGCCATCGGCCCGGCGGGTTTGCGCGGCGAGCGTCATGTCCAGTT
>NZ_CAJXIP010000004.1 GCF_913054395.1 uncultured Roseovarius sp. | reverse complement strand
CCTCGCTTGATGTTGCGCCCGGCGAATGCGTGGCCCTTGTCGGGGCGTCGGGGGCGGGAAAATCCACCCTGATGCGGATGATCTATGGCAACTACCTGACCGCCTCGGGGCGGATCATCGTGGGGGATGTCGATGTCACAGGGGCCGCCCCGCGCGAGATTATCGCGCTGCGCCGGACCACGCTTGGCTATGTCAGCCAGTTTTTGCGGGTCGTGCCGCGTGTCTCGACGCTGGATGTGGTGGCCGAGCCGCTGCTTGCAACGGGAACCGCGCGTAGCGCGGCAATCGCCACCGCCCAGGGCCTTCTGGCGCGGCTCAATATCCCCGAGCGGCTCTGGTCGCTAAGCCCGACGACCTTTTCGGGGGGCGAGCAGCAGCGTGTGAACATTGCGCGCGGTTTTGCCTATCCCTATCCGGCGTTGTTGCTGGACGAACCGACGGCAAGCCTTGATCCGACCAATCGCGCGACCGTACTTGCGATGATCTGCGAGGCGAAGGAGCGCGGTGCGGCGATCATCGGCATTTTCCACGATCACGCGGCGCGCGATGTGCTTTGCGACCGCGAGCTGGACGTGACTCGGTTCACGCCGGGCCTTGCCGCATGAGCGGGCGCTTCATCGCGATTGTCGGCCCCTCGGGCGTGGGCAAGGACAGCGTGATGCGCGCCCTTGCAGCGCGCGATGCCCGGTTCGTGCTTGCCCGTCGGGTGATCACGCGGCCCGTTGATGCGGGCGGCGAGGTGTTCGACAGCCTCACCGAATCCGCCTTCGCCGCGCAAGAGGCCGCCGGGGGCTTTGCCCTGAGCTGGCGTGCGCATGGGCTTTGCTATGCGATCCCGGCCTCGGTCGATGCGGTGCTGGCCTCTGGGCGCGACGTTCTGGCCAACCTGTCGCGCAGCGTGTTGATCGAGGCAAAGGCGCGCTTTGCCCGCCTTGAGGTGATCGCGCTGAGCGCCGGGCATGACGCCCTCCTGGCGCGGCTTGTGGCGCGCGGGCGCGAGAGCGAGGCCGAGATCGCCCGCCGACTTGAACGCGCGGATTTCACCCTGCCGCCGGATATTGCGGCGCATGTTGTAGAGAACGACGGGGCGCTTGACGATTGTGTCACGGCCATCCTGTGCCATCTTGATCCCACCATGACTGCGCGAAAAAGCGAGATATACCAATGACAAAAGACACAATACTCGCCAACGCGCGGCTTGTTCTGAAGGATGAGGTGATCCTTGGATCGCTTCGGATCAGGGGCGGGCGGATCAGCGGCATCGACAGCGGCGGAACGGTGCCTTCGGGGGCGTGTGACATGCAGGGCGATTTTGTGGCGCCGGGATTGGTCGAGCTGCACACCGACAATCTTGAGCGGCACATGTCGCCGCGTCCCAAGGTGGACTGGCCGCATCGCGCCGCGATTATGGCGCATGATCGCGAGTTGGCCGGCACCGGGATCACAAGCGTGTTCGATGCCATCCGGGTCGGGTCAATCGTCTCGGGCGACGGGCGGCGCTATGGCAAATATGCGCGCCAGATGGCCGATGAAATCCTGTCGATGCGCGCAGCGGGTGCGCTTCGGATCAGTCACCATATTCATCTGCGCGCGGAAATCTGTTCCGAAACCCTGATCGAGGAGCTGGCCGAGTTCGGCCCGGAGGATCGCGTGGGCATCGTGTCGATGATGGATCACACCCCCGGTCAGCGCCAGTTCAGCGATTTGCAGAAGTACAAGGATTACGTCTGTGGCAAGCACGGCCTGGATTCGGCGGCATTTGGTGATTACGTGACCTTTCTGCGTGGTCTGCAAGAGCGGTTCGGCACCACGCATGAGGCTGCGACTGTTGCCGCCGCCAGGCGCTATGGCGCCACGCTGGCCAGCCATGACGACACCACCGCGGCCCAGGTCGCCGCCAGCCATGCCCATGGTGTGACCCTGGCCGAGTTTCCGACCACGCTTGAGGCGGCAGAGGCATGTCACACGAACGATATCGCCACCATCATGGGCGCGCCCAACCTGATCCGGGGCGGGTCGCATTCGGGCAATGTCGCGGCGCTTGATCTGGCGCAGGCGGGGCGGCTTGATATCCTGTCTTCAGATTACGTGCCGGCCGGTTTGCTGATGGCTGCGGTCCAGCTTGGCACGCTTTGGGGCAACATGGCGCGCGGGCTTGCGACGGTCAGCGATACCCCGGCAAGGATGGTCGGGCTTGGCGATCGCGGGGTGCTTCGCGTTGGCGCGCGCGCGGATATGGTCCGCTTTTCGATCCTCGAAAACACGCCGGTCCTGCACGAAACATGGTGCGAGGGGCGGCGTGTGTTCTGATCAGGCAAGCGGCAGGCCCCTGGGTGACGGGCGGTGATGCCCGTGGATGGCATCACCCAAGCGCATGGGTCATGACATTGCGAAGCAGGCGCGAGACGTTGTTGTCGTAATCGTTCCAGGGCAGGCTTCCGCAAAAGGTGATCGAGCCGGTGGCAAAGACACGCCCGCCGCCGGGGTATTCGGCATAGATCATGTCGGCATGCATTGCGTCCGCCGCGCTGCCGCCGGTCAGGTTGGTCAGATGGGTCAGCTGCTCTTCCGGGACCAGCATGAAACCGGTGTCGCGGGTGACCGAGCGCGCCAGAAGGACGGCGTTGTCCGGGGTGCCGATGCGATGGTCCATATGATCAAGCTCAAATCCCGCCGCACCATTTCCCGAGAATCCGAAATCCCCGATCAGCTCGTCGTCGATCCCGTCAAAAACCCAGTCGTATTCGGGGTCTGTGCAGACCCGGCAATAGGGGTCGCCAAAGAATTCGCCCTGTGCGGCAAAGCCGATCCCGACAAGGTCTTGCGGGGCACGTCCGTTGCGCCGCCAAAGCCCGCCATAGCCACCGTCAAAGGCGTTGTAATACTCGCCCGGTTCCGCCGCCCAGGCCCGGATGCCATCCTCGGCGCGGCGGATTTCAAGCAGGCTGTCGTTTTCGTCGTGTACCGCTATGCGCCAGTAGAACCCATTGCCGCCGAGATACATCAACATGCCGCCGCCATCGCGGTAATCGCGCAGCGCATCAAGGGTGTTGGCGGTGTGGTATTCGGGATGGGTCGCGGTGGTCACGACGTCGTAGCCACTTATCGCCGCGACGCCGTCGTCATGCAGCTCGCGGTCGGTGATCACGTCATAGTCGATCCCCATCGCATGCAGCCAGCTTATCAGGTGCGAATCGGCGGGAAAATGGCGCAGGCCCGAACAGGGCGTCGTGCCAAAGGTCAGGTAACCGGGGCGCAGGTTGAACAGCGGGCGGTGATGCGAGCCATGGCAGATTCCCGAGCCGTCGGCATGATAGTTATAGGTCGAGAGCCCATATTGCGGGTACTCTGCGGGGTTGTATGGATAGGCATCCCATTCGGCGATGCGGTCTTGCCAGGAGGGCTCGTAATCCGGGCGGGCGTGGTTGCCGTAGATCGTATAGGTAAAGGTCGAGATCAGCACACAGAGCCTGGCCTTGGGCCGCCCGAGCGGGGCGCAGACAAAGAACGGGATCGCGTCCGCGTGCCCGTCACACTCAAGCCGCATTACATAGACGCCCGATGGCATGTCCTCGGGCAGGGTAAAGGTGAAATCGGTGTCCCAGCCGAAATCATAGATGTCATCATTGTGGAAATGGATCGCCGCGTAATGCGCGGGTTTGTGGGTCCAGTTCATTTCCGACCCGTCCCAGGCCGAGCCGGTAACGGCACGCGCGGGAAAGTTCACAAGGCCAAGATCGGGGCCTTTTATCGCCTCTGCGGTGGTTGTCCTGATGCCCTTGGAAAAATCCCAGGCCGCGAGAATCCGATCGTCTACAGCAATGCCCGGCGCCTCGATTTTTCCATTGAAATGCTGGCTTGCCGTATCCCCGTCATGGCGCGCGGCGACGGTTGGCTGTGCGGTGGTTGCGAGGGCACCAATGCCCGCGCCACTCACCACGCAGGGTGCCCGGTCGCGTGCCGCCAGCGGGTGTTGCTCAAGGATGATGGCGTCCTTCGTCACCCGTGCCTCGATCCGGGCCCATTTGCGCAGCTTGAGGGGCTGGCCGGTGGTGATCACCCGGCCCTCCACGCAAAGGCTCGCGGCGCCGGTCTCGTCAAGACGCAGGTCATAGGGACCAAACCCAAGCACGGTTTGAACCGTGCCGGTAATCAGCGTGGGATAGACTGTCGCCGAAAGGGTGATCGACGCCTCGGGATCTGCGCGCAGTTCACCCTTTGCGATCCCGTAGGACCCTGCCGCAAAGGGGCGGTGGACAGAGGGAAAGGATTGGGTGGCGAAAAACGCGCATGCGTCCTCTTCCACGATGCCTGCCCCCTCGGGGTTGGGATCGGCGCTTATGGATCTCACAAGGCGCGCTGTGAAGGGCTGCGCTGCGGTCGACGAGACCTTGAAGGCCAGTGTTTCGCCGGGTCGCGCCGACAGGCGGTCCACATATCCCAGAAGAGGCAGGTCTTGGGGGTTTGTTGTCATCGTGTTGGTCCATAAACAAGATTTGGAAGATAGGTGACCCAGTCCGAGTAAAACACCAGAAGCAGGATCATCAGCCCATAGGGGATCAAAAGCGGCAGCACTCCGACCGAAATCTCTTCGATGGAGATCTTGCTGATCCGTGCGGCGACGAACAGGTTGACGCCGATGGGCGGGGTCAGAAAGCCGATCTCGCAGGTCATCACGGTGAAGATGCCAAACACCACCGGATCGACCCCGAGGCTTGTCACCAGCGGAAAGAACACGGCGGTGAAGATGATGATCTGAGGGATGCTTTCAAGCCACATGCCGACAATGATGTAAAACACGCCGATCAGCAGCATCACCAGCCAGGGGTACGCAACCAGCCCCTGGAACAGGGCAAGCACCGAACTTGGGATGTCAAAGATGGTGACCAATTGGCCAAAGGCCTTGGTCGAGCCGAGAATGAACAGAACCGAGCCGATGACGATGGCCGTGAACTTGAACGCATGGAACAGCTTGGCCCAGGTCAGGCCGCGATAGATGAACATGCCGACAAACAGGCCATAGGCAACGGCCACGCCCGCGGCCTCGGAGGGGGTGAAGATGCCCGCGTAAATGCCGCCAAGGATGATCACCGGCGCCATCACCGCCCATTTGCCCTCCCAGAAAGCCGTGAGAAGCGGCCCCCAGCGGAATTTCTCGCCGGTGCCGCCATAGTCGTTTTTCAACGAGATCACGAAGACCACCACCATCAGCATCAGACCCAGCACGATGCCAGGCACGATCCCGGCCAGGAACAGGCGCGGGATCGACACATCGGTGACAAGCGCGAAGATGATCAACAGGTTTGAGGGCGGAATCATGCTTCCCAAAGCGCCGGCAGAGGCGGCGATCGCCCCGGCAAAGCGCGACCGATAGCCCTCGGCCTGCATGGCGGGGATGGTGATTGATCCGATGGCCGCCGTGGTCGCAGGCCCAGAGCCTGAAAGCGCGGCAAAGAACATGCAGGCGACGACGGTCACAAGCCCCAGGCCGCCCTTGTAGGCGCCGACAAGCTTTTGCGCGATATTGACCAGCTTTTCGGACATTCCGCCCTGTTCCATGAGCTGCCCGGCCAGAATGAACAGCGGGATGGTCACCAGCGGAAAAGGTTCGAACGCGGTCCAGGCGGCCTGGGCCATCAGGGTCATCGGAATATCGGCGATGATCAGCCCGGCAACGGTGGCAATGCCGGCCGCAAAGGGAATGGGCACGCCGATCGCCATGGCAAAGACAAAGACGACGGCCATCAGGATCGGCCCGTTGGCCCCGCCGAGGACGGCCATGATCAGGGCGACAATCATCGCGACAAGCACGATGACCGGAATGACGGAAATCCGGGGTTTGGGATCGGTGATATCGTTCATAGCGGCAGCCCCTTGAAGGCGTCAGAGCGCCAGCGCCAGTAGACCTGGAGAATGCGAAACAGCATCAGGACGAATAGCATCGGAATGAACATCTGGATCCAGCGCTGTTCGATCCCGAGGCCAGGTGTCTGATAGGTGACATTGAACAAAAGCTGCGTATAGGTGGTTGTCTGTGCGATCATGAAGAGAACGAAACCGACCCAGAGCGCATCGGCCAGCACGACACAGCCGACCTGAAGCGCGCGGGGCAGGCGGCTTATCAGAAGGGTGATGCGGATATGCGCGCGCTCGCGCACCGCCATCGTCGCGCCAAGATAGACCGCAAAGATCATCCCATAAACGGCGGTCTCTTCGGCCCAGGCGGCGGCAGAGTGAAAGAAGAACCGCAGCACCACCTGCATCAGGACAGAGCCGACGACGATACAGAGAAACAGGGTACAGAGGACTTCCTCGAAATACCGGTCAAGTTTGGCGAGCACTGCGACCTCCGGGTGATTGCGCTAAAGTCATCGGGAAAAACGGGCGCGCAGGGATAGCGCGCCCGAAAAGCCGGGAGAGATGGGGGCGGGCCTAGTTTGCGGCCGCGCGGATGGCCGATACCAGGGCGGTGAAAGCCTCACCCTTGTCGGCGGCATAGCTATCCTGCACCCGCTGACCGGCGGCGATGAAATCGGAGCGGTCGAACTCGGCTGTTGTCATGCCGCCTTCGCCCACGAGAAAGGCGCGGATTTCATCGACCTGACGGGTCATTTCCTCTTTCTGGTACATGCCCGCTTCGCGCGCGGCGCGCATCACGGCGTCGCGCTGGTCATCGTCGAGCTTGTCCATGATCCGCTGGCTGGCGAACAGCGGCGAGAAATAGGTGAAATGCTCAAGCGCCGTGAAATAGGGCATGATTTCATAGAATTTCTGCGACTTGATAAAGGATGTGCCGTTGTCGGCGCCCTCGACCGTGCCGGTCTGCAGGGCGGTCGGCGTGTCCGCCCAGGGAAGCGGAATGGGGGCTGCGCCAAATTCGGTGAAGGTATCAATCATCACCTGGTTCTTGGGCACACGCACCTTGAGGCCTGCCATATCCGCCATCTTGGTGATCGGGTTGCGCGAGTTGTAGAAATCGCGGTCGCCGACAAAGCCGTAGGTCAGAAGGTAAACCCCGGTCGCGGCGTGAAGCTGATCGGCGAAGTCCTGTCCGACCTCACCTTCGAGCACGCGGTAAGCGTGGTCCTTGTCCTCGAAGATATAGGGCAGGACGAACGCATCCATCAGCGGGAAGTGGGGCGAGATGTTGTTGCCGGTGATCACATGCATGTCGACGGTGCCAAGCTGCATCGCCTTGAAGGCCTCGTCTTCGCCCATAAGCTGACCGCAGCAGCGGACTTTGACGTCAATCGTGCCGCCGGAATATTCTTCGGCCAGTTCCTCGAACTTGTCGGCCAGCACCGCGTAGGTGCTGCCTTCGGCGGCGGCATAGCCAAGGTTGATGACAACATCCCCGGCCATGGCCGATTGTCCGGTAAGCGCAAGCGCAAGTGCAGATGCCGCCACGGGCAGCGATTTGAAAATTGGCATTGATCTCTCCATGTCGTGCGTTTGGTTTTTTATTATTCGGACAGGTTGGCATGAAGGGCCATGCAAGTATAATATCAATTTGGTTCATTCTGATACTTTTTGGGCATCATGCAATTTGGTCTTCGCCATATCCGCTACTTCATGGCCGTCGCGGACGAGCTTCACTTTCGCCGCGCCGCTGAACGTCTGGGCATCGCGCAGCCCGCGCTTAGCCGGGCCATCCGCAATCTTGAGGATCAGCTTGGGGTGGAGCTTTTTGATCGCTCGAACCGCAGGATTGCGATCACGCAGGCGGGTAAGACCTTTCTGGATGGCTGTCGCGGGGTGATCAATGCGGTCGAGCATACGGTCGAGAACACCCGCCGCGTGCATCAGGGCCAGATCGGGACCCTTCGTATCGGTTATACGGATATGGCGATTGCCGGCTTGCTGCCGCGACGGCTCAAGGATTTTCAGGAACAACAGCCGGGCCTTGTGTTGCAGCCGCATCACGATGTGACCACGACCCAGCTTCACAAGCTGGAGGATGGCGAGCTTGACGTCGGCTTTGTGACCGGCCCGATCAGCCGCATTGGTTATGATCAATGCCTGATCCAGTCCGAACGATTTGTCTGTGTGCTTTACGACCATCACCCGCTGGCAAAGCGCAAGAGCATCCGCCTCGAAGAGCTGGCGCATGAGGTTTTCGTTCATGGCACCTCGAAGGATTGGGAGCATTTTCACGCCTATCTCATTCCCTTATGTCGCCGGTCCGGCTTTGTGCCCCGCGTCGTTCAGGAAGCGTTCAACACGGCCGGCATTCTTGGGCTTGTGGCCTGTGGCATGGGCGTCACGATCCTGACCGAGAGCGTGCGCGGATCGGCGGGGGCGGGGCTTGTCGTGCTGCCGCTCGAGGATATTGCCGAACAGCTTCAGACCGTGGCGATCTGGAAGGCCCGGAGCGGCGACCGGGCCACCGGGCTGTTCATAGATTTCCTGCGCGAGGCCGGGGAGGAATAAGGCCGGGTGCCACTCTTGGCTTGCCATGCGCGGCCTCTCGCCCTAATCACGCCCCCACAGCACTTGACCCAATCAACATCGGGGGGCCACGCCTTGCAGACGCCTTTTTACCTTATTGATAAGTCACGCCTTTTGCCGAACATGGAAAAGATCGCCTGGTTGCGCGAAGCCTCCGGCGCCAAGTCCCTTCTGGCGCTGAAATGCTTTGCGACATGGTCGGTTTTCGATTTCATGTCCGAGTACATGGATGGGTCCACCTCATCTTCGCTATATGAGGTAAGGCTTGGGCGCGAGAAATTCCCCGGCGAAACCCACGCCTATTCAGTGGCTTACGCAGATCATGAGATCGACGAGGTTCTGGCGAATTCGGACAAGATCATTTTCAACTCGATCGGTCAGCTTGAAAAGTTTGAGGGCCCGTCGCGGGGCCATGTGCGCGGATTGCGGGTCAATCCCGGTGTCTCGACCTCTGATTTCGATCTCGCCGACCCGGCCCGCCCGTTCAGCCGCCTTGGCGAGGGCGATCCCGAAAAGATCGCGCGCGTGGCCGACAGGATCAGCGGGCTGATGTTTCACAACAATTGTGAAAATGACGACTTTGCGCGTTTCGACGAGATGCTGACGCTGATCGAGGACCGCTTCGGGCCGATCATCCGGGGAATGGACTGGATAAGCCTTGGCGGCGGCATTCATTTCACCGGCGAGGGCTATCCGCTTGACCGTCTCGCAGAGCGCCTGAGGCGGTTCGCAGAAGACAATGGCGTGCAGGTCTACCTTGAACCGGGCGAGGCGGCGATCACCGGAGCGGCAACCCTTGAGGTCAGCGTTCTGGACACGCTTTACAACGGCAAGAACCTTGCCATCGTCGACAGTTCGATCGAGGCGCATATGCTCGATTTGCTCATTTATCGTGAATCTGCCAAGGTAAGCCCTGACACTGGCGATCACGAATGGATGATCTGCGGTAAATCCTGTCTTGCCGGTGATATCTTTGGCGAATTCCGGTTTGACGCGCCGCTCAAAGCGGGGGATCGGATTTCGTTCCAGGACGCGGCGGGCTATACGATGGTCAAGAAGAACTGGTTCAACGGGGTGAAGATGCCCGCCATCGCCATCCGCGAACTTGATGGTACGATCCGCCTTGTGCGCGACTTTGACTATGCCGATTTCTCGGCAGCCCTTTCCTGAACAAACACAAGAGGTCTTTTGGATACATGAAACGCAACGTTCTCATCATTGGCGCCGGCGGCGTCGCTCAGGTTGTGGCGCATAAATGCGCGCAGAACAACGATGTGCTGGGGGATATCCATATCGCCAGCCGGACGCTCTCGAAATGTGAGGCGATCCTGGAGAGCGTGCGTGACAAGGCGGCGATGAAGCAGGACGGCGTTCTTGTGGCGCATGAGGTCGATGCGATGGACAGTGCCGCCGTGGCCGCGCTGATCAACAAGACCGGCGCGCAGATCGTGATCAACGTCGGTTCGCCCTTCGTGAACATGACCGTGCTCGAGGCCTGCATCGAAACCGGGGCCGCCTATATTGATACGGCGATCCATGAAGACCCCGCCAAGATCTGCGAGACGCCGCCCTGGTACGCGAATTACGAATGGAAGCGCCGCGATGCCTGCGCCAAGGCCGGGGTGACGGCGATCCTTGGGGCGGGTTTCGATCCCGGCATGGTCAACGCCTTCGCGCGCTTTGCCGTGGACGAGTTCATGGACGAGGTGACGTCAATCGACATTGTTGACATCAATGCCGGCAGCCACGGCAAGTATTTCTCGACCAATTTCGACCCCGAGATCAACTTTCGCGAGTTCACCGGCACGGTCTATAGCTGGCAGGAGGGCGAGTGGAAGACCAACAAGATGTTCGAGGTCGGGCGCGAATGGGATCTGCCGGTGGTCGGCAAGCAAAAGGCCTATATGTCGGGCCATGACGAGGTGCATTCGCTTGCCGCCAATTATCCGCAGGCCGATGTCCGGTTCTGGATGGGCTTTGGCGATCACTACATCAACGTCTTCACCGTGCTGCAAAACCTCGGCCTTCTGTCCGAACAGCCGGTTGTGACCGCTGAGGGGCTGGAGGTCGTGCCGCTCAAGGTGGTCAAGGCGGTGCTGCCCGATCCCTCAAGCCTTGCACCGAACTATACCGGCAAGACCTGTATCGGTGATCTGGTCAAGGGTACCAGGGACGGCAAGGAGGTCGAGGTGTTCGTCTATAACGTGGCCGATCACAAGGACGCCTATAACGAGGTCGGCAGTCAGGGCATTTCCTATACCGCCGGCGTTCCGCCGGTCGCGATGGCGATGCTGATTGCCGATGGCACCTATGACACGGCGAAAATGGTCAATGTCGAAGAGCTTGACCCCAAGCCGC
Source organism: uncultured Roseovarius sp. (assembly GCF_913054395.1). Lineage (GTDB taxonomy): Bacteria > Pseudomonadota > Alphaproteobacteria > Rhodobacterales > Rhodobacteraceae > Roseovarius. Next base: position 42,841 of record NZ_CAJXIP010000004.1, on the reverse strand, counting down.
TGTTTGCGCTGCTTGACCGGATCGGATTGCCGACCCGCGTCAAGGATGAGGCTGGCGACCGCTCCTGGGCCGAGGTCTGATGCCAATGGCGGGTTCGGGCGCTTTGCCCCGGATCCGCGCCCTTGGGGGGCAACAGGCAGCGATCAATGCCGTGCCCGGTTCGCAGACCCCCGCCGCCCGGTAGACGACACAGCCCGGAACGCGGTCCCGGCCCTAGCCGTCGGGGGGCTGTGGGATTTGAACGTTATGTTCCAGCGCCGGTTCCGCAGATGAGCTGTTCAGGATCACGATCGGACAGCGGGATGCATTCAGCAGCGCTTTTACCTGATCGCTCGAGCGTACCGGACCGCGCGCCAGATCAATCACCACGGCCTGTGCGTTGATCCGCGCCAATTGGGCAAGGGCCGCTTGCAGCGTGACAAAGTGCCGGGCCGCGATCTGGCCCTGTTCGGCCTGCGGCGGGGTGTCGGCGCCAATACGATAGACCACGGTTTGCGCCTTGAACTGATCGGCGAGCACCTCGCCCATGGCAACAGCCTCGGTGTGTGCGGTGGTGGTGTTTTCAAACACGACAATCTTACCCGGAACAGGATGAAGCGCGCGGTAGCCGAAAATCAGGATATCCCAATCCTGCCCGGATTTCAGCGAGCTTTCCACAAGATCGCCCGCGCCCTGTTCAAACGTCCAACGCGAGGTCGAGGGCGCGGCGATTTCTGCCAGACGGCGGCGAAAAGCCTGCGCATCGGCGTTCATCATGGTGCGTATCTGAGTGGGGGAGGGAAGGTAGATCAACGTGCCGCTGGCCGAGATCACCCGCTGATTGGGACAGTGGCATATGCTTCGCAGGGTTTCGTCCTCTATCAGCAATCCGCCCAGTTGCCCGGTTGGCCCAGCCAGCATGTTGCGCGCGATGCGCAGCGCGGCCTGGGCATCCGCAAAGCTGCTTGCCCCGATAAGAATACGCATGTTTGTACGGCTGGTCGGTGTCATCCGTTTTTGCCCTTTTCGTCCGCCCCGGTGGCTTTCTCGCCAAAACGTTTTCGGGTTTGCGCGTAAGATCTCAGGCGGTCTTCTATCAGGCGGTTCAATGTGCCCTTGGGAAATATGCCGCGCCGGTCGCGTCGTCCGGCGGTCTTGCCGGTCAGGATTTCAATGCCCTCGTCGATCGTCGTGACCTCGATCACGCGAAACTTGCCGTCGCGCACGGCTTCGACGACATCTTCGCGCAGCATCAGGTGTTCGACATTCGACGCCGGAATCAGCACGCCCTGCCGCCCGGTCAGCCGCCGCGCCTTGCAGATATCGAAAAAGCCTTCGATCTTTTCGTTGACGCCGCCGATCGCCTGCACTTCGCCCATCTGGTTTACCGATCCGGTAACGGCCAGCCCCTGATACACGGGCACGTCGGACAGGGCCGACAACAGCGCGTAAAGCTCGGCCGACGAGGCGCTGTCGCCGTCGACGCCGCCATAGCTTTGTTCAAACACAAGGCTGGCATGCAGCGACATCGGGACATCAAGCGCGTATTGAGTCGACAGATAGCTTCCAAGGATCATGACGCCCTTGGAATGCAATGGTCCGCCCAGTTCGACCTCGCGTTCGATGTCGATGAACTTGCCCGTTCCCATGCGCACGCGGGCCGTGATCCGCGAGGGGCGGCCAAAATGATGCTCGCCGATTCCGATCACCGACAGGCCGTTGACCTGGCCGACGACCGATCCGCTTGTGTCGATCAGGATGGTTTTGCGCACAACTGCCTCTTGCAGGCGGTCCTTGATCCGCGAGGCCCGGTGATCGGCTTCGCGGATGGCCTTTGCGATATCGTCCCGTGTCATCACCGCGCGTTTTGCCAGACCGGCATAATGGTCGGCCTCGCGCATCACATCCCGCAGCGCCCCCAGTTGCAGGGTGAATTTCTGCGTATCATCCGCGAGCCGCACCGCATGATCCAGAAGCCGTGCCACCGCCTCTGCGCTCAGCGGTCGCAGCTTTTCCTTGCGCGCGTGCGTGGCCACCACCTGGGCCATCAGTTTCGCGCTTTTTGCCGACCGCGGCATGTCGTCTTCAAAATCGGCCTGTAGCTTGAACAACTCTCCGAATTCAGGGTCAAGCATCAGCAATAGCATATGAAGCCAGCGATCGCCGATCAGAACAACCCGCAGATCAAGTGGAATGGGCGCCGGCTCAAGCGAGACGGTCGAGGACAGCCCCATGCGATCGGCCAGCGAGGTAATGGTGATCGAACGGCATTGCAGGCAGCGCTTCAGCCCGTCCCAGGCAAATGGCTCGGTCAGGATCTGACGCGCATCAAGCACCAGATAACCACCATTCGCGCGATGCAGCGCACCCGGTTTGATATAGGTGAAATTGGTGACCAGGGTGCCCATTTCTGACATGTATTCGATCCGCCCGGTCAGCTGGTTCAGCGTCGGCAGGGTTTCGAAGATCACCGGGGCAGCAGAGGATTGCGCGCTTTCATGCGAGACCATGATGTTCACGGCGTAACGATCGAACTGCGGCTCGCGGTGGTACTTGTGGATGGCTTCGGGAAAGGGGCCGTCACTGGACTGGCTCTTGGTTTCAAGAAACAGTTCGGCATTGGAAATCATGTCTTCTCTGACGGCTTCAAGATACTCAAGGATGTTGGTTTTGCCCGAGAATGCGTTGGCCACCTCGCCGACCCTGACGGAAACGACCCTTTCGGCCATGCCCGCGTTCAGGTCTTCGATCCGCTTGCGGTGTTCTTTTTCAAGTTGCGGCCCGTGTTTGAGAATGGCGGCCAGTTTGTCCTGCAAACGCTCGATCTTTTCGTCTATCTTCTCGCGCTCTTGCGGATCGAGGGCCTCATAGGCCTCGGGCTTGATCGGTTGGCCATCCTTCACCGCCGCCAGCATGAACCCCATGGGCGTTCGCAGCAGGGCGACATCCTCGGCCTGCGCCTGTTCGGCAAAATCGGCGATCGGCTCTTCGTGTCTCTCGCCGAATTCCTGTTCGATGGAACGGCGTTGGGTCTGGTATTCTTCGGATTCAAACAACGCCGGAATTTCATTGGCAAGATCGTCCACAAGGTCCTGCATCGCCAGTTTGAGAACCTCGGCAGAGCCGGCGGCTAGGCGCATGGCGTGGGGTTTGTGCGGCGCGTCGAAATTGTTCACATAGACCCAGTCATTCGGCGTCGGGCGCTTGGCCGCGTGTTTCGACAACAGGGTTTTGACGGTCGAATGGCGCCCCATGCCCGGCGTGCCCAGAACGTAAAGGTTGAAATCCTGATGACTGATGCTGGCAGAGAGTTCTATGGCCCCGATGGCGCGCTCCTGGCCGATCAGCCCATCATGCGGCTTCAGATCCTCCGTGGTATCGAACCCAAGCTCCGCGGGGTCGCATTCCACCCGGAGTTGGGCCGCAGGAATTTCACCGGGCAGAGGGTCGGGCGTTGCTTTTCTGGCGGTCATCCTGATCGTTTCCCTTCATGTGCCAGTGGCAGCGTGACCCAGGCAGGTCCATGCCCAGACATCTTTGAACCGGCCCCTTAAAGGCGGTTTGGGTGTTCGGCGGGGGGCTGATGGCGGTGGTAAATGACGCACCACTCGCAAAGATGGGCAAGCCGTTCGTCCATGTCGTCATCGGCGATCACCTTGCAGGACCGGGGCTTGATCTTGAGGGCTTCGATGATCTCTTTCACGCCCTCTACGCGCGAATGAAGCTGCAAGGGGCGCAAGTCGCCAAGATCGTCCCAAACCGTCCGGTGCAGGGTGACGACACCATCCTTGACCGAAATTCCGATATTGCCCGCGTCGATCCGGCAATTGCAACTGATCTGTTCCCAGATGGCCTTTTCTATCCGTGCATCCGTGTTCATTTTCCGTTCTCTTGATCCCGCTTGTATTTCAGGGGCAGATTGCCATGGAAATCCGAGTTTAACTTGACGTACATCAATTGCCGGCATCGCCCGCCGCGCGATGCCCAGAGGAGGCCCGGGGACCATCCGGAGGCCACCCGGAGATTGCCCGCGCGACATTGACCTAGGTCAGGTCAGCCGTGTTGCCGAACCACTAGGATGAACTCTGACGCAGCTTTTATCGAGTACAGCCATGGAACAGACCGAAAGTGATATTGCGGCGACCCTGAAAATCGGGGAGTCGCAGTGGTGGCAGGCAGGTTGGGTCAAGGTCTTGGGCCTGGTGGCCGTCATTGCTGCGGGCGCTGCCTATTGGATGGTGAGCGGGGCCAGGCAGGAGCAGGTCGAATATGTGACCGCCGAGGCCGCAATCGCCAGTTTCAGGGTCACTGTGACCGCAACCGGGACCGTCGAGCCGACAAACCTTGTCGAGATTTCAAGCGAGTTGTCGGGCACGCTGGCCAATGTCTTTGTGGATTACAATGATCGCGTCGAGGTGGGCACGGTTCTGGCCGAGCTTGATACCGTCAAGCTCGACGCGCAGCTCGCAGTGAGCAAGGCGGCGCTGGATTCGGCGATTGCGCGGGTCGCAATGGCGCAGGCGACGCTGGACGAGGCAAAAGAGCGCTATGAAACGGCGCTTAGTCTTGAAGGGCGCGGGATCACCTCGCGTCAGGATTTCGTGGCGCAACGCGCCGCCTATATCCGCGCGCAATCCGAATTGCAGTCGGCGCGCGCCGACCGGGCCCTGGCCGAGGCCAGCCTTGATTTGCAGCAGGCCGAACGCGACAAGGCCTGTATCTGTTCGCCGATCAAGGGGGTCGTGCTTGATCGCGCGGCCGATGCCGGTCAGATCGTGGCCTCATCGCTCTCGGCGCCAATCCTGTTCACGGTGGCCGAAGACCTGAGCAAAATGGAACTGCGGGTCGATGTGGACGAGGCCGATATCGGCCAGATCGCGGTTGGCAACAGTGCCGAGTTTACCGTCGATGCCTATGATGAAGAACGCTTTCCCGCCGAGATCGCCGAGATCAGGTTTGCCCCCGAAACGGTGGAGGGCGTTGTGACCTACAAGGCAATTCTGACCATCGACAATTCGGACATGCGGCTGCGCCCTGGAATGACGGCGACGGCCGATATCGTGGTGGCCCGATTGAGTGACGTCCTTAGCGTGCCCAATGCCGCGATACGTTATACGCCCCCTGTCGCGCCGGGGGAAAAGCAGGAGCGCAGCGGATTGCTTGGCATGCTGATTCCTTCGGCGGGCAATGACCCGCAAAGCGGGAATGCAAAGACGCTTTGGGTTTTGCGCAACGGCGTGCCCCAGGAAATCGCCATTCGCGCCGGGGCAAGCGATGGCAGGCTGACGCAGATTCTTGAGGGGGGCCTGGCGCCCGGCGACCTTGTTATCACGGATCGTATAGATGGCTGACACCCCGCTCATTCAACTGAAGGGCATTTCACGCATCTATGGCGCGGGGGAAACCGAAGTGCGCGCGCTTGACGGCGTTGACCTGACCATACGCGAGGGCGAATTCGTGGCGATCATGGGCCCCAGCGGATCGGGCAAATCCACGGCGATGAACGTCCTTGGCTGTCTTGATGCGCCGACCGGCGGTGAATATTACTTTGGCGGCGTCGAGGTCGATAACCTGAGCGCCGATCAGCGTGCCCTTCTCAGGCGGCATTATCTTGGCTTTGTCTTTCAGGGCTACAACCTTTTGCCGCGCACGAGTGCGCTTGATAACTTCATCCTGCCGCTGATCTACAAGGGGTTGGCGCGCGCCGAGCGCGAGGCCCTGGCGATGCAGGCGCTTGACAAGGTCGGGCTTGCCAATCGCGCGGGGCACGACCCCTCCGAACTGTCCGGTGGCCAGCAACAGCGCGTCGCCATCGCGCGCGCGCTGGCCGGGCGCCCCAAGGTCGTGCTTGCGGATGAACCGACCGGCAATCTCGATACCCGGAAATCCGCCGAGATCATGGAGGTCCTGCGCCACCTCAACCGGTCCGAGGGGCTGACCATCATCATGGTGACCCATGAAGAGGATATGGCGGATTATGCCGACCGGCTGATCTGGATGGTGGATGGCCGTATCGAGCGCGATACGCCGACACGAAAGGTGGCCTGAGATGTTGTGGGAGACAGTCAAGCTTGCCCTTCAGGCGATCCTGCGCAACGCGCTGCGGTCGTTCCTGACCGTGCTTGGCATCGTGATCGGCGTGGCCGCAGTGATCGCAATGGTCACGGTGGGGCAGGGCTCGGCCGATCAGGTGACGGCGGATGTCGAAAAGCTTGGCAGCAACGTGTTGATGGTCATGCCCGGTCAGGATGCCATGCAGGGCGGGCCGGGCAATTCGGCGGCGCCGCTGTTTTCCCTGCGCGACAATGAACGCGTGCAGGAACAGCTTGGCGTGGTGGATATCGCGGCGCCGCTCAGCGCGACCCGGTCGCGCGCGGTCTTTGGCAATGAAAATCACCGCACCGATGTGGTCGGCGCCGACAACCGTTATTTCGATGCCGCCGGCTGGGAGGTCGAGCGCGGCCGCCTTTTCGAGCCGTCAGAGCTTCAGTCCGGCAAGCCGGTCTGTATCCTGGGCGAAACCGTCCGCAAGGAACTTTTCGGCGCGGCGGACCCTCTGGGCGAGACGATCCGGATCAGATCCCTGTCCTGCGAGGTGATCGGATTCCTGCGCTCCAAGGGGGCCTCGACCTTTGGCAGCGATCAGGATGATTTCGTGATCATGCCGCTCAAGGCCTATCAGCGCCGCCTTGCGGGCAATACGGATGTTTCGTTTTTCTATGTTGCCGTGCATGAAGGCGTGCCCACCGACCGCGCCAAGGACGAGATCGAGCGCCTGATGCGTGAAATCCGCCGCATCGGTCCGGGTGAAGAGGACGATTTCACCGTCATGGACATGAAGCAGCTTGCAACGATGCTGTCGGGTATCACCGATATCCTGACCGGGCTTTTGTCGGCGGTTGCCGCCGTCAGCCTTTTGGTCGGGGGCATCGGGATCATGAATATCATGCTGGTATCGGTCACCGAACGCACGCGCGAGATCGGCATCAGGCTTGCTGTCGGTGCGCAGGCCCATCAGGTGCTGATGCAGTTTCTGGTCGAGGCGATCGTTCTGTCGCTTATCGGCGGGTTGATCGGGATCGTGCTGGGCCTGATCCTGGGCCTTGTCGGGGCGAATGCCCTGTCGGTGCCTTTCGTTCCCGACCCGAAAATCGTGCTGTTGGCCTTCGGGTTTTCGGCGGCGGTGGGCGTGATTTTCGGCTATTTTCCGGCGCGGCGGGCGGCGCGGCTCAATCCGATTGACGCCCTGCGCCATGAATAGGGGGCCGCAAACACCTCAGGAGGATCAAATGGCAGGATTTCAGGATCGTGAAGATGCAGGAAAGGCGCTTTTGGCGGCCCTTCAAGAGGTTGATCCGGCAAACACCGTTGTCATTGCCCTGCCGCGTGGCGGGGTGCCAGTGGCGCAGGAGATATGCAAAGCGCTGAAGCTGCCGCTTGATCTTGTGTTCGTGCGCAAGATCGGCGCGCCGATGCAGCCCGAGCTTGCGGTCGGCGCCGTCGTCGACGGGGCCAGGCCCGAGGTTGTGGTGAATCACGAGATTGCCCGCAACCTTGGTCTGTCCGATGCGCAGGTCAGCGAGATGGCACAGACCCTTCTGCCCGAGATAGCCCGGCGCCGCGCGACCTATCTTGAGGGGCGCGCCCCGATTGATCTTGCGGGGAAAACCGTGATCGTCGTTGATGACGGCATTGCCACGGGGGCCACCGTAAAGGCCAGCCTGATTGCGGTGCGCAACAGGGGTGCGGCGCATATCATCCTCGCGGTGCCGGTCGCCCCGCCGGACACATTGCACGAGCTTGAAACCCTGACCGACGAAATCGTCTGCCTGTACGCCCCCCGTTATTTCGGGGCTGTCGGTGCCCATTACAGGTATTTCCCGCAAGTGAGCGACGCTGAGGTGATCGCGGCATTGCAGGACGCGCGCCGCGCGCCCTGATTTCAGAGATGCCTTGAAATCATCAGGCGGGAAAACGCCTCGTCAATCAGCTTTTCGCTTGTGTCCTGCGAGTCTGCCAGTGCCAGAAGGTTTATCGAAACGCCGTTTTGCGCCGTCGGGGGCGCGGTCAAGATCACGCCTTCGCGGGTGTGGCGCGCGTGGTAGAGCAGGTCGTCAAGCCGGGCCAGACAGGTCGCCGTGTCGAGGGCGGTGATTTCGGGACGAAGTTCCTGCACCACAAGGAACCCGGCCGGAAGCCTGCCTGAATTGAGGGTCTTCGCCAGCGTCATGGGAATGGAGACACCGCCCCATCTGCCGTTGCATTCGATCCAGTGGAGCGTTGGCGCCCCGCTTTTCGTGCGACAGACAACGGCATCGAAACTGCACCGTCCGAAATATCCCAGGGCCTGCAAGACGCTCGCAATCGCGATCGCGCCCGAGGTAAGGGCGGTTTGCAGATCGTCGGGCAGAGTAGAGCGCGCGGCCCCGACAAACGCGGCCCCGGTGCCACGCACATGTTGCTCGAAGACACCTTCCGGGTGGGGTGGGCCCTGGTCGGGATGCGGTATCCAGAGCTGGACAGAGGGGCTACAGAAAACGTCGCTGTCCCAGACGCCGATCAGGATCGGGAAGCCTTCGTTCCAGCCGCTCTCCAACAGTCTGGCGTGCAGAAAACTCTGGATATAGGCAGGGCTCTTGTCGGCAAAAACTGTGCTTTCGAACCTGATGTTGCCGGACGAACCGGCACTATCGGGCACTTTGGCAACCACGCGGTCCGCGCGTTTGGACAGATAGGAAATCTGCGCCGCCGCCGCGACGAGGTCAAATCCCATCATGGTCGGAGGCGTCGCAGTTGCGCCGAACAGGCGGTGTACCAGATCTGCAAACCAGAGCTTGTCGTTGACCCGGCGCGATACGCGCGGCGAGGGGCCGCAGACATGCATGAGCGTTCCGGTCGCCTCGCCAAGGCGTTTTGCCAGATGCCAGGTACTTCGCGTTGTCAGATAGGCCTTTAGCGTCAGGCCGTTACCGGACGCCGTGATCGCCCCGAGATGATCGACCAGTGCAGGCCAGGTGTCGGCCTCTTTGCTGATGATCCCGCGGAAATTGTCCGGAGCGCTCAGATAGCTCACCTGCGCATGGTCGAGGTGTTGGGCAAGATAGCTCTCGTATACCCTGTCGCGATGTCTGACCAGCACAAGGTCGGACGGGCGGGCAAGGAGTGCCATCCGGTAATCCCGGCGCGATTGCATGACCCCGTGTAGCAACGGGATTTCGGCCTGATCCCCGATCAGAAGGGAGGTGCCCGCCGCCTGACCCTGTTGCACATAGGGGCCGAAATCCAGCGAAGAGCAAAGCGCGGGTTCATCCCTGAGCAACTGGCGGGCCAGTTCCTTTGTCGCGTGTCCCTGTGATCCTCCAGCCGTGTCCGGCACCCTGTCACCTTTCATCAACGATACGCCCGAGGCTAGCCAATGTTGCCGGATACAAATTGACCTGTGTCAGCCGGGCATGAAATCCGCGCTGCTAGGGTGATCCGAACGACAGGGAGCTGTGACCATGTGCCGTCTTTATGCAATGCACGCCAACGAGCCGACGCGCGTCGAATGCGGGCTGGTCAAGGCCCAGAATGCGCTCATGATCCAGAGCAAGGGCGACATGATGGGCTATGCCCACGGCCACGGCTGGGGCGTGGCGGATTATCCCGATGGCGTGCCGATGATCGAAAAGCAGACATGGGCCGCCTTTCACGGTGAACATTTCACTCGCAAGGCGGCGCGGATCTATGCGCGCACTGTTGTGGCGCATGTGCGCCGGGCGACGGTTGGGGGAACCAGTATCGAAAACACCCACCCGTTTCATCACGGGCGCTGGATTTTTGCCCATAACGGCACGATCCCCAACTTTGACGAGGTGCGGGTCAGGATGCTTGATCATATCGACCCGTTGCACCGGGTCGAAATTCTGGGCACCACCGACAGCGAGCATATCTTTCGCTACCTGATGAGCCTGTTTCTGCATCATCCCGAGCGCGGATTGCTTGAGGTCGTGCAACAGGGGTTGCGGCAGGTTCTGGCCTGGTCCGCCGAGATCGACCCCGAGGCACGGGTGGGCCTGAATATCATCCTGACCGACGGTCTGCATCTGATCGGGTCGCGTTATAACCGCTCGCTCTTCAGCCTGCGCCGCGATCACGTCTTCATCTGCGGCATCTGTGGCAAATCCCATGTTCACCACGCGTTGCGCACGCCCTATCGGTCGCTTGAGGTCGCCTCGGAGCCGGTCACATCCGAGGATGACTGGATAGAGGTGCCCGACAAAACGGTGTTTTGCGTGACGGATGACTATCGCCTGGAACAGCACCCGCTCTGAAATGAAGTACTCAGGTCTCACCGGGCGGTTGCGGGATTTCCGGCGGCGGCGCGGGCACGTCTTCCGGCATCTGCGGTGACGGGGCCGGATCGGTCGGCTGTGGCGCCTCCGGGGGGGTGGGCACCGGCCTTGGGTCGCTGGGGTTGGGCACCTCGGGTTTCGGCTCGTCTGGCGGGCCGGCGATGCTCTGCGGGGGATGATCGGGATGTTCGGGGGGCTGATGTGTCATGACGGTTTTTATATCTCGGCTAGTCCAACAACGTAATTCTCGCCATAGGCCTCAGCGCATCTTGGACAGGTGGTGTAGAACATGAAGATGCGCCTGGCCTCGTGGCCCATGGCCCTGGCGGCGACTTCCATTTCATGCGCCCATTCCGCCGCGTATCTGTACGGCCCCTCAAACACGCGAGTGATGAAGGTGCCCGATAACCGGACCATTTCCTCGCCTTCGACATCGCCTGTCGCTGCAAAGTAATGCTCGGCTTCCCAGGGGGACAGATCGCGGCTCAGGGTGAGCATATTCCTGGGGTCGAAGGCGCCATCGGTTTCCATACGGTTCTGAACACGTGAGAAAACCGCCCCCATGTTCATCGGCACATGCATGACGCTTTTCGAGGTTGCGCGCACAAACAGCTTGTCCTTGAAATGCAGGGTGCGATGGTCCCAGCCCTTGGGGTCAAATCGTGGACAACAGCCGGTCGTGTTGTCGGTGGTATCGTGATCAGGAAGTTTATTGACCTCCATTGCGGGTCTCCTGTGCGAGAATGGTTCAGTCTAGCGATTGTCCCGAGCGGCGCTTTGATTTCAATCAGTCGGGACAGGCGCGCGCACATCCCTGAGCCGGGCAATGGCGCCGGGGCAATGCGTTTCAATCTCGTCCATGTGAATTCTCCAGCATGCTGTTTCATGATCTCTTGATGATGACAAAATTTAGAGCCGGTGAATTGACCTTGATCACTTCGTTCGCGGGCAGGTCGTGACATTATCCCAACGGACTGAAAACGGAGACTGTCATGAAACCTGTCGTTACCTGGATTGTGCTGGCGAATGCCCGCACCGCGCGCATCGTGCAAAACAAAGGCCCCGGAAAAGGTGTCATCCCGACGAAAGAGCCGGTTCTGCAAGCGCCTGACCCTGTCGAGTTTTCCGACGATTCCGGGGTGTTTCAGAATAGTGCCGATCACAGCCATCTGGCGGGGGATCGGACCGATCCCAAACGCCTGAGCGAAACCGCCTTTGCGCGCATGATCCTCGAGCGCTTGACAGAGGCGTCCGTGCAGGGGGATTTTGACCGGCTTGTTCTTGTTGCCGGGCCGCATATGCTTGGCACGCTGCGCGCCGAGATGCCCGAGGGGTTGCGCGATGTCGTGACGAGCGAGGTTGACCGGGACCTGACGAATATGACGCTGGACGATCTGCCCAAGCAGCTTGGTGAATTCATGGCCGTCTGAAAGGTGGCGCGGGTCAGCGGGCTTGCTGACCCGCCTGTGCTTCAGGTCTTGTGAATCTCGACCTTCTGAATCGACTCTCTGGTTTCGGGCGGTTTGGCGATATGCAGACTGAGGACGCCATCGCTGAACTTAGCCTTCACGGCACCTTCCGCAGGCTTGAAGCCAAGCGGGATTTGTCGGCGAAAACTGCCATAGCTACGCTCGATCCGGTGATAGTCTTTCTCTTTCTCCTCGTGGTCGCTGCGCTTTTCGCCCTTCAGCACAAGAACCTGACCCGAGATCGAGACATCAAGATCCTCTTCCTTGACACCGGGCACTTCTGCCGTGACTTCCACGGCGTCATCACTTTCGGCGAGATCAATGGCCGGGAAAAGGCCGTTGAAGCCAGGTTTGGATGTCTCATCGGTATACAGCCCGGGATAGCCGCGGAACCGGTCAAGCATGTGGTTCATTTCCTTTTGCAGGGACTGAAAAAGTGTCGGCGTCATCCCATCATCCGAGAAAAGGCCGGGCAGCGTGTTCCTTGTCATCTGAGATCTCCTTTCTTCAGAAAAGATGCAAAGGCGCATCACGGATATCGGTAGCAGTTTTGCGGCCCGCCAGATTGACCCGGATCAATCCGCGCGCCCTCAGGCGGGATATGATCACAGGTGAAACTTGCCCGGAGATTCCGATGCACTCGCCTCGCCGTTTTTGCGCAATCCTCGCCCTGATCTTTGGCTGGACCGCTCTTGCCGGGCCGGTCAGGGCCGAACCGCAGGCCTTCACACATGGCGGTGACCGGTTCCTTGCGGGCGATGCCGTCAGTGTCGGGGGCCCGATCTTCGGGCGGATGATCGGCAAGGCGCCTGATGCCCCCGAGAGCGGCAAGACCCCGATTGCCACGCAATGATGTCGCTTTTTCAAAAGGAGACCTGCAATGTCAAATCAAGGGCTGGAAGTTATAGATCATACCGTCCATCTCACGCATGAATGGATCAATGACCTTTCGGAACGGCTTGGCTGGTCGTCAAAGTCGAGCACGTTACGGATGCTGAGGACCGGGTTGCACCAGATCCGCGATCATCTCGGTGTCAACGAGGTGGCGCAGTTTTCCGCCCAGTTGCCTCTGCTTCTGCGCGGGATGTTCTTTGAGGGCTGGGTGCCTAAAAACACCCCGCTAAAGGAACGTCACGCCGCCCAGTTCATCGCGGCGATCGAAGAGCAGGTCGGGCAGGTGACGGAATACCGCGGCGCCGAAGATATCACGGCGGTCTTTCACCTGCTGAATGCGCGTATCTCGCGTGGCGAGATCGAGGGTGTTCGCGCCACCCTGACCAAGGAGATCCGCGCGCTTTGGCCCGCACCATGACAGATGGCGCCGCGGTGATGGCGGGCCCCGGCGATCGTGCCGTCCGGTCTTAGGCGTCGTCGCCTTTGGCGGTGGTTCTAAGCGCGTCAGGCCTGAGGATGACCACGGTATAGATATGTTCCACCCGGAGAATCCCGGCCTTGCGGAGTTGGCCAAAGGTGCGGCTTATGGTTTCTGTGGTCAGCCCCAGGAAATCGGCTATGTCGGCGCGGCTCATGGGAAGTGTGATCCGGTCATCGCAGTCCAGGCCGTTCCCGGCGCGTTCGCATAGCGTCAGAAGAAACGACGCCAGCTTTTCCGAGGCGGATTTTCGGCCCAGCATCATGAAATGATCCTGCATGGCGCTGATCTCCTGAAACGCGGCCTCAAGAAGGGCGCGCTGCAAGTGCGGGTTGTTGGTGCCATCTTCCAGCGCCGAACTGCAATAGGGCCTTACCTTGGCTTCCGTCAGCGCATCGCAATCGGTATGATGCCGCCCGTTGCTTGGAAAGCCGACTATATCGCCGGGATAGCCGAATGCGATCACCTGTCGGCGGCCATCCTCCAAAAGGCGGGTCAGGCGCAGCACGCCCTCGATTACCTCATAGACATGCATGACCTCATCGCCTTCGCGATAAAGATATGCACCGGACCTTATGGTCCTGACAGGACCTGATTTCGAGGGGACGACAGCGGGGACGGCAGAACCGATGGAATTGAATCGGTGATACTCCGTGGAAAAGGTGACATACATTTGTGATCCCCCGAGTCGGCCCGAGATAACCTTGGATTTTGTTTGTCGCAGGAGGTGTCACCTGTTTGTAGTGAATTGTATCAAATTGTATTTTCTACATTGATCGGTTAAGAATGCTGTCTATCATTGTTTGAAAATTAGCTGGCAACAATCCGTCTCAAGAGGGGGTTGATATGCGTAGCACGAGTGTATTGGTTGTTGACGACGACAGTAAAATGCGAAAATTGCTTCGAAACTGCCTTGAAGGGGACGGTTTCAAGGTGTTCGAGGCCGCCAGTGCCGCTGGCGTGTTTGACGTACTTGGACAGAACGATATAGCGCTTGTAACGCTTGATCTTCAGATGGCGCCCGATGACGGTTTCGATATTGCCCGCCGGATACGGCAAAATTCTGCTGTACCCATCATCATGGTCACCGGACGGGATGACGTTATCGACCGGGTCGTCGGGCTTGAGATCGGGGCCGATGATTACATCACCAAGCCGTTCCACATCCGCGAAGTTCTGGCGCGGGTGCGCAGCGTCCTGCGGCGTTCGGTCGGGACAGGGGTGAAGGCCTGCGGTTGCAGCGGGCCCTGCAACTGCGAGGAGGACAGTCGCGCCAAACGTGAGCCGATCTATGTCTTCGATAATCTCGTGGTCAGGCCAGACCGCCTTCAACTGGTGGACCGTTCGGGCAATGACTGTCCGCTTACAAGCGGCGACTTCCGGCTGTTGCAGGTGTTTCTGGATTGCCCGAAGCGTCCACTTTCGCGCAATCAGCTCATGGATATGACCGGCGGGACAGAGTGGAACCCGCTTGACCGGACCATCGACAATCAGGTCGCCCGGCTTCGCAAGAAGATAGAGCGCGACCCGGCCAATCCCAAGCTGATCAAATCGGTGCGCGGGGTCGGTTACATGTTTGCCAGCGACGTCAAAAAGACAAACGCTCAGGATTCATCGGCCAGCAGCGCGGCCAATCTCGATACGAGATCGGCCTGACGATAAGGCTTGTGCAGGACGTCGAAACTTACATCGTGCGGCAGTTTTGCGCTGATGATATCGCTGGTATAGCCAGAGGTGATCAAAAGCTTGACGGTCGGGAATTCCGCTTTGATCTTCGCCGCAAGATCGTATCCGCTCATCTTTCCCGGCATCACGATATCGGTGAAAACGACGTCGACCTTCAGCCCGGCCTGTAACAGGGCATAGGCCTGATCGGCGCTCGTGGCCTGATGTGTCTGCAAGCCCAGATCGCGTATCCGTTTGAGCGACAGCTTCAGAACCTGCGGGTCGTCCTCGACAATCAGGATCTGCCGTTCAAGCCAGCGTTGCGTGCGCGCGTCGGTCGGTACGGTGGGGGGGCGGGCCGCAGTCATGGTATCACGGGCCGGGAAATACAGCCCGAAGCTGGTGCCAATTCCGGGTTCGCTGTAAAGCGTGATATGGCCGCCGGACTGACGCAGGAAGCCGTGCACCATAGCAAGGCCAAGACCGGTGCCGCCATCCGCCTTGGTGGAAAAGAAAGGCTCGAAGGCGCGGCGCTGCGCCTCGCGGTCCATGCCGTCGCCGGTGTCGCTGACGGACAGGCGGACATAGGCGCCGGGGCTGATGTCGAGTTCCTGTGCGATATAGGCGTCGTCAATGACCACATTCGAGATCGAAAAGGCAAGTTCGCCCGAGCCGTGCATCGCGTCAACCGCGTTCATCACCAGATTGACTATGGCCGATTGCAATTGCGATTGATCGACCAGGATCGTGTCGGTGTTATCATCAAAGTCGGTTGTGATCGCATAGTTGCCGCCAAGCGTGGTCTTCAAAAGCGAAATCGTGGCATTGCACACCTCGCGCAGATCTGTGGCAACCGGTTTCAGGTCGCCCTTGCGCGCGAATACCTTGAGCCGCGAAATAAGATCGGCCCCAAGTTCCGCCGCATCCTGCGCATCCTCCACGAATTCGCGGGTTTTTTCATCGGTGCAGCGCAGCCCCAGAAGTTCGAGGTTGCCGATTATGACGGTCAGAAGATTGTTGAAGTCGTGAGCGATCCCGCCCGTCATCTGGCCAACCGCATCCAGACGCTGTGTGCGCGTCAGCGCGTCTTCGCTGGCATGGCTTTGTGTCAGGTCGTGCAGTGTGGCAACAAAAAGATCCTCGCCGCCGATCCTGGTGTGCCCCACCGACACATGCAGCGGGAAGATGTCGCCGGTCCTGCGCCGCCCCTCGATGTCACGCCTGATGTCGATGACGCTTTTTTCGCCGGTGTTCAGATAGTGGGTCATGAACCCGTCATGTGTGTCGGCGTGGTCGTGCGTCATCAGAGTGTTGATGCTCTGGCCGATCAACTGCCCGTCCTCATAGTCGAACAGGCGGTCCGCGGCGGCGCTGGCGCGCAGGATGGTGCCCCCGCCGTCAGATATGATGATCGCATCAACAGCGGCCTGCATGATCGCAGTCAAAAGAGCCGTATCTGTTGCACCTGTCATCTGGCTGTTTCCTCGTACCCGGACAAATCTGCCAAGTGTCGACGTTGAACTTCAAGCGGATTTCGGAGCGCTCCTTTAATCGTGAAGTTTATACACGGTCTGGTCGCGTGACTTTCGGGTGTCGCTCAACCGGACCGCGCATTGGGCCATATGGTCCTTTCCTTCGTATGCAACGTGTTGAACAGGTTGATATAGCCCAGCAGATCGGACAGCGTCACAACCCCGAGCAAAGTGTGACCGACGGCGACCAGGTACTTTCGCTGACCTGTTGCCGTGATCCGGTTCAGCAGGTCCTGAACCGGCATGTCCGGCGGAACGCAGTTGTTCGTATCGGTGGCAATGAACACATCGCCCACTTTCGTATTGGACCAGTTTTCCTGATCAATCAGGCTTAGAACATGGCTGTCCACAAGCCCCAGAAGAACACCGTCTTCCACAACCGGCACGAAACTGCTGCGCTGCACCAGCATGATCCGGTTTACCAGCATCGAAAGCGTTATGTCCGGATGGCAGGTCACCGGGTTCTTGCTCATCAGGCTTTGTACGGTCTTTCCCCTGAGAGAGGTTTTCATCAACTGCTGCTCATAGCCTGAGCGCGCGGCCAGTAGCAGGAATATGCCAATGAAAATTTGCCAGAGCCCGCTGGCGGTTTGCCCGCCGAACAAGAGCAAAAGCCCAAGCGCCATCAGCACATAGGCAAACGTGCTGCCGGAATTGGCGGCGATTTTGGTCGCGGAAAGGACGTCGCCGCTGCGGTGCCATAAATAGGCCCGCAACACGCGGCCCCCATCAAGGGGAAAGGCGGGGACGAGGTTGAAGAGGGCAAGGACCAGGTTGATCAGCCCCAGGTAGGACAGCACTTCGGTGATCGGCGCCCCAAGCCCGGCGAACTGGCCGACTCTGGCCAGAAACCAGAACATCGCTGCAAGCGCCACGCTCATTGCCGGCCCGGCCAGGGCGACCCAGAACTCTACGCTGGCCTCCTCCGGCTCGGCTTCCAGCTCGGCCACGCCGCCAAACAGAAACAGGGTGATGCTCTTGATCTTGACCCCGTAAAACCGCGCGACAACGGAATGGGCGAGCTCATGCAGGATCAGCGAGCCGAAAAAAGCCAACATCGCAAACAGCGCCATCAGGAGATACGTGGTTTCCGGCTGGCCTTCGACAACCTGCGGAAAATACTGCCGGGACAGGGTCCAGGTGATGAGGGTCGCAATCAACAGCCAGCTTGGGTCAAGCCTGATGTCAAAGCCTTGCAGGGTGAAAATTTTGACGGCACGTGAGAACATGGCGCACTTCGATCATTTTTCTGGAAACCTACCAGTTTGATCGACTACGGAATTGACTTCCCTCAATTTCCACGCGCGCCTTGGCGTCAAGGCCCGGCGGCTACACGGGCCTTGGCGCTGGCATGGCGCCGGATCAGGACAACTCCGCCCTCATGCCGTCAAATCAGATCAGATCGCAACGCAGTCGGCGAAATAGTGCACGACACCGTCATTCCCGACCTCCTGTACAAGACCGTGGATATCGGTCTCGAAGCCCGGACATTCGCGACCGAACTCGCGATTGAATTTCAGATATGTCACGATTTTCCTGTTGAACACCTCACCGGGAATCAACAGGGGGATGCCCGGCGGATAAGGGGTGACAAGGCTGGTGGTGATGCGCCCTTCAAGATCGTCGATCGGCACGCGCTGTGTGGTCCGGCGCGCGATATGCGAAAACGCCTCGCTCGGGTTCATCGCCGGCGTCAGATCACTCAGGTACATATCGGTGGACAGGATCGCCACATCGTACTTGGCATAAAGGCTGTGGACATGCTGGCACAGATCCTGAAGCCCCATGCTTTCATAGCGCGGCTGCTTGGCGCAAAACTCGGGCATCGCACGCCACATCGGCTGGTTCTTGTCGTAATCGTCCTTGAACTGCTGCAAGGCGGTCAAAAGGGTGTTCCAGCGGCCCTTGGTGATGCCGATGGTGAACATGACGAAAAAGCTGTAGAGGCCGGTCTTTTCGACGACGACGCCGTGCTCGGCCAGGTATTTGGTCACGATAGAGGCCGGAATGCCGGTCTTTTCAAAGCGCCCGTCAAGATTGAGGCCGGGGGTGATGATCGTCGCCTTGATCGGGTCGAGCATGTTAAAGCCCGGCGCCATCTCGCCGAAGTCATGCCATGACTCTTCGCCGTCCGAGGGCTGTACGCCATCGGCATCGGTCTTTTTCAGAACCCAGTCTTCGGCCTCGCCGATGCCCTCATCGTCAAGCACATCGGGGCCCCAGACCTGAAACCACCAGTCGCCTTCACCGAATTCCGCATCCACCTTTTGCATGGCGCGCCGGAAATCGAGCGCTTCGGCGATACTTTCCTCGACAAGCGCCGTACCTGCGGGCGGTTCCATCATCGCGGCGGCCACGTCACAGCTTGCGATGATGCTGTATTGCGGGCTGGTGCTGGTGTGCATCAGGTAGGATTCGTTGAAGAGGTGGCGGTCAAGCGGTGTTTCCTGGCTGTCCTGCACAAGCACGTGGCTTGCCTGACTTATCCCGGCCAGAAGTTTGTGGATCGACTGGGTGACATAGGTCACCGAATGCACCGGGCGCTCGCGGTTGTTCCCCATGGCGTGGAAATCGCCATAGAACGGGTGAAACGCGGCGTGCGGCAGCCAGGCCTCGTCGAAGTGGAGGTTGTCGACATAGCCGTCGAGCACCTCCTTGATCGTCTCAGTGTTGTAGAGCACGCCGTCATAGGTGGACTGCGTGAGGGTCATGATGCGCGGCTGGACGGTATCGGCATCGACACCGGCCAAAAGCGGATTGGCGCGGATCTTGGCCTTGATCGAGTCGATCTCGAATTCGCTTCGCGGAATCGGGCCGATGATGCCGAAATGATTGCGCGTGGGTCGGAGGAAGACGGGAATCGCACCGGTCATGATGATGCTGTGCAGGATCGACTTGTGACAGTTGCGATCGACCACCACCACGTCGCCCGGCGCCACCGTGTGATGCCAGACCATCTTGTTGCTGGTGCTGGTGCCGTTGGTGACGAAAAAGCAATGATCGGCGTTGAAGATGCGCGCGGCATTCCGCTCGGAGGCGCCGATGGCACCGTCATGGTCAAGCAGCTGGCCCAGTTCTTCGACCGAGTTGCAGACATCGGCGCGCAGCATGTTCTCGCCGTAAAACTGGTGATACATCTGCCCGACGGGGCTTTTCAGGAAGGCCACGCCGCCGGAATGTCCGGGGCAATGCCACGAATAGGAACCATCTTCGGCATAGTCGAGCAGCGCCTTGAAAAACGGCGGCTGAATGCCTTCCAGATAAAGCTTGGCCTCGCGGATGATGTGGCGGGCGACGAATTCGGGCGTGTCCTCGAACATGTGGATGAAGCCGTGCAATTCGCGCAGGATGTCATTGGGCAAATGGCGGCTGGTCTTGGTTTCGCCGTAGACATAGATCGGCACCTCGGCATTCTTGCGGCGGACCTCTTCGACAAAGTTGCGCAGGTTGGTGATCACCGGGTCAATGTCCGGGCCGGGGCTGAATTCCTCGTCGTCAATCGACAGGACAAAGGCACTTGCACGCGATTGCTGTTGTGCGAATTGCGTGAGGTCGCCATAGCTTGTGACGCCCAATACCTCGAATCCCTCGTTCTCGATGGCCTGCGCCATGGCGCGGATGCCAAGGCCCGAAGAATTTTCAGAGCGGAAATCTTCGTCGATGATAACGATGGGGAAGTGGAATTTCATGAAACTCTCCTTTCAGGAGACCAGCAGATGGGGCCGACGCGCAGTCCGTAACCGAGTCAGTCCGGGAATCCGGGCCGTTTCGGTCTGGAATCCGTTTGTTTCCTTTGATCCGGTCACAGTCAAGCCCTGCCGCATCACCGCTTGCCGCGTCTCGCGGCCGCGCCGGTGCCTAGCTCGATGATCTCTGCCGTGATGGCCTCTTGGCGTACCCGGCTGAGCGTGGCCTGAAACGTTTCGAGTTCGCGCGCGATCTCGCTGCCTGCGGAGGACATCGCTTCCATCCTTGCTTCGTTTTCAGACGCAAAGGCATGAAGCGCTGCCTTGCAGACCTGCGCATTGAAGTAATCCTGCCCCAACGACGCGATCAGGGTGTCGTCGGGCAATTGGGTCAACGGGCGCTCTGCCGTGGTCTTGGGAAGATCGGCCAAATCTATCGGAAACAGGCGCTGCCTGACTAGGGCAGGGCGGGCCGATTTCCAGCCGGTGAACACAACGTCAAGGCAGTCGATGCGCCCTTCTGCAACCGCGCGATAAATGGCCGTGGTGATCTGATTGGCCAATCTGGGAATGCGGGGCGTGTGCGAGGGCAGGGGCGCCGTCCAATGCGGTTTCAGCCCGCGGGCGGTGGCGATCGACAGCCCACGGTTACCGATGAGGAACAGGTAGGCCGGATCGTCCCGCGCACCGATACTGTCAAGCACGCGCTCGCTGAAGGCGCCTGCGAACCCGTGCTCGGCACAAAAGACCAGAAGGCCCGGCCGATCATCCCCGCTTTTGGCCGCGGTGCCGGGGGGTGTCTTTTCGCGGGCGAGAACCCGCGACATGGCTGCCGCGATGGTCGCGGCATAGCTGTCGACGGCAAAGGCCTGTGCGCGGGCCTGTTGGGCTCGGGCGCCGGCGATGCCTTTCATGGCATTCACCACCGCCCCCAACTGGCGGATGCCGTCGATCCGGGCGCTGATATCTGCCAGCCGTTCGGTCATGGGCCGGTTTCCCCTTCAGGGGGTGCGTTCGCCCCGCCGGTGTCGCCTGCGAGCGAGCCGGCGAGACGGGTGAGCGTTTTCATAAGCGCGGCGCGGCCCGTTTCATCAAGCTTTCCGGTCTCGGCAAGGCGGCGGAGCGCGTCGGCTGCGTCATTGTCCAGAGCGCCTGGCAGTGCGGTGCGGAAACGCGCAACCGCAGCCAGCGGCAAGGGGTCGAGCAATCCGTTCTGTACCGCCAGCATAAGCGCGATCTCATCCGCCAGACGGTATGGCATATGCTGCGGCTGACGCAGGGCCTGTCTGATCCGGGCGCCGCGGGTCAGCTGTTCGCGCACGTGGCTGTCGGGCATGCCGCCGAACCGGGTAAAGACCTCCAGTTCGAGAAACTGCGCATAGTCGAGCCGGAGCGAGCCTGCGGCCTTGCGCAACACGGGGGCCTGCGTCTTGCCACCGACGCGGCTGACGCTAAGGCCGATATCCACAGCCGGTTTCTGACCCTGATGGAACAACGCAGAGTCGAGCACGATCTGCCCGTCGGTGATAGAGATCAGGTTGGTCGGGATATAGGCCGACAGGTTGCCCGACACCGTTTCGGCAATCGGCAGGGCGGTCAGCGAGCCGCCGCCACGTGCCTGTGACAGCTTGGCGGCGCGCTCCAGCAGGCGGGCATGAACATAGAAGACATCGCCGGGATAGGCCTCTCGTCCGGGCGACTGGCGGGTCAGCAGAGCGATTTCGCGGTGGGTGGCCGCATGCTTGGAAAGGTCGTCGATCACGATCAGCACATGTTGGCCCTTATCGCGGAAATATTCGGCCATGGTCATGCCCGCATAGGGCGCGATCCACTGCAATCCCGGCGCTTCGGCGGACCCGGCAACGATGACGATGCAGCGCGCAAAGTTTCCCAGCGACTGAAGCGCGTCGATTGCGCGGCGGACGCTGGATGTTTTCTGCCCGATAGCGACATAGATGCAGATCATGTCGCTCTGCGCCTGCGCGATCATCGTGTCTATCGCCAGGGTGGTCTTGCCGGTCGAGTGGTCGCCGACGATCAATTCCCGCTGGCCACGGCCAAGCGCGAAAAGCGTGTCCACCACGACGATCCCGGTCTGAACCGGATCGGTCACGAGATCGCGCTCGGTGATGGAGGGGGCGGGTTGCTCTATCGGCATGTGCGGCCCGGTTTTGATCGCCCCCCTGCCGTCGAGCGGTCGGCCAAGCGGGTCGACGATCCGCCCAAGGAGCCGCTCGCCGACGGGAACGCTCACGACCTCTCCGGTGCCAAAGACCGCATCGCCGGCCTCGACATCGGTGGCGGCATCCAGAAAGACGCAGCCGATCATATCGGGGTCAAGCACGCGGGCAAAGCCGACCTGCCCGCCTTCAAATCGCAGCACTTCGTCAAGGCACACATTGCGCAGCCCCGAGATCATCGCAACGCCGTCGCCGATCTCTTCGACCCGGCCCCGGTGTTCGGTGCGCGGTCCCAGAACCGCCTTGTTCAGCGCGACATGCGCCGCGCCGACCCAATCAGGAGTCTCATTGGCCATCTGTCACCGCTTTCCTGATCTGCGCCAGATCCGCCTGCCAGCTGTTGTGGAGAACAAAATGCGGGCTGCGCAGTTCAATCCCGGCGATCAGGCCGGGATCGGTGACGAAGCGCAGCTTTGGTGTGCCGCCAAGGGCCGTCTGTATCGCCTTTTCGATCTTCTCGTGGTCGGCATCGGTATTGCCGGGGGTGACAACTTCTAGGCCATTCGCCCCATCGGCCAGTGCTGCGCGGTCAGCGGCAGGCATCTGTTCGATGGCCGTGATGAGTTGGGACAGAAAGGCGGATTGTGCCGCGGGGCCGTTCATCCGTTCCAGAAGCCGCGCCGCAATCTTCAGTGACAGTTCGGACGCCCGCGCTGCATTGGCTTTGCGCGCGATCTCGGCATCGCGTTCCATGGCAGTCGTGGCGGCTTTCATCATTGCGTCGGCTTCGCCGCGGGCCGCAGTGAGGATCGCCCTTGCCCGTGCCTCGGCCTCTGTTCTGGCGTCGTCAAGTGTCGCACTGCGCTCAGATGCGATGCCTGCGCGGGCCTGCATTGCCTCGGCCAGTGCTGCATCGGCCCTGGCCTGTGTCGCCTCGGCCGTCGCGATGACCGCATTTGCCGTGTCCTGACGTCTGGCGATTGCGGCGGCGACAGGCCGCCAGAACAGGCGCGACAAAAGCCACACGAGGATCAGGACGTTGATCGCCTGCAATCCGAGCCCCCAGACGTCGATTGTCATCGGATCAGGCCAGCAACGGATTGGCAAAAAGCAGCAAGAGCGCGATCACCAGACAGTAGATCGCGGTCGTTTCGATCATCGCGAGGCCGACAAACAGCGTGCGCGAGATCGTGTTTGCCGCTTCGGGCTGTCGTGCGATTGCGTCCATCGCGGCGGCGACGGCTCGGCCTTCGGACAGCGCCGGGCCAAGGGCGCCAAATGACACGGCGAAGGCGGCCGAGATAATGCTGGCCAAACTGAGATAGTCCATCAGGTATCCTTTTGAGTTGGGGAAGGGGAGGGGTCCGCATCCGGTGATCCGGCCCTGCGGTCCTGGATGGTGGACGAGATGAAGACCATTGCCAGAACCGCAAAGATATAGGCCTGAACCAGTCCGGTCAGAAGGTCGAGCGCCATGAGCGGGACAGGAACCAGAAGCCCGGCCAGTGAGGCGACGATGCCGATGACAAAAACGCCGCTCATCACGTTGCCGAAAAGGCGCACGAACATGGAAAACACCCGCGTCAGGCTTTGCATCATGTTGAGCGGGATCATCACCGGGTTGGGGGCCGCGAAGGTCCTGAGATAGCCACCGACCCCGCCCCGGCGCACACCGAACCAGACGATCGACAGAAAGACCAGTGCGGCGAGGGCGGCGTCGGTTTCCAGATGTGCTGTGGGTGGCTCGACGCCCGGCACCAGCGAGGACCAGTTCGCCATCAGGATGAACAGGAACAGCGTGCCGATGAAGCCGCGGTAGGGCGCCGGATCCGCGCCGCTGGTCTCGGCTATCTGTGTGTCGAGCATGCTCACCACAAGTTCGAGCGCAGCCTGGCGCCGCGTCGGGCGAAGCTCAAGTTGACGGGTCAGCAGGACCGCAGCCGTCGCCAGCACCGTCATGATCGCCCAGGTGGTGACTATCGCTTCGGTGATCGCAACCGGCCCCAGTTGAAACAGTATGGCGGATTCCAGTGGAGAATTCATGCGCGGCCCCCTTCCGTTTTGCCAAGCATCAGCCGCCTGGCAAGCAAAACACCGCCCAGTGCGGTCAAAAGTGCAAAGCCCCCCGCCAGGACGGCAAGATAAAAGCCGGCACCGAGACCGGCGAACCGGCCCAATGTGAGAACAGCCGCAAGAAGGGGGGGGCCCCCGCCGAGGATCAGCTCCGTTGTCCGGCGCAAGGCGCTGAAATATGCGAGCCCGAGCAACAGGCCGACGGCAAAGCAGATCGGCAGGCTCAGCGACAGGGGAACGGCGTGCAGGTCGATCATCGTGAGTTCATCCATTTCCATGCGCTCCAGCCTCCAAGGCACAGCCCCAGAAGCATCAGGGGCGCGCTCCAGAAGATGCCGGTCCCGTGGCGCGCATCAAGCCAGCGGCCGATGAACAGGCCCGCCAGTGTCGGGGCCACGAAGATCCAGCCAAGCACGCCTATCTGCGCCAGTCGGCGGCCGATCGACATTTCACCCTCGCGCAGCCAGCGCTCGTGGCGTTCCCGGCGCAGGCGGGCCTGTGTCACCAGCGGATCATCGTCCGGGGTCTTGGGATCGGGGGCGCTCATCGGAACTCGCCTGCGTTTGCGCCGAGCGTCAGGCGGCTGACCATGCGGCGGATCGCATCTATTTGCAGGCGCATCGTTTCGACGTGCTCGATGCGTTCCTCGTCTGCGTCGGCCTGAAACCGGGCGAGCACCCGTTTGTCCAATGTGGCCAGGTCGTCGCCCGGCACCGCCTCGCGGGTTGCGATGTCAATGGTTGACGCGCCCCCGACGGTCATCACCCCGCCGCGCAGGGCGCAAAAGCGCTCGCGATTTGCCGCGCGCCAGCTTACGATCGAGATCGCAAGCGCGGTCAGGAATGGCGCATGGCCGGGCAAAACGCCGAAACTTCCGCTTGCGTCCTCGGCCCGCAGTGCGTCGATGTCCTCGTCGATCACGACCGCAAGGGGGGTGATGATCCGGAGCCTCATGTCATGGCCCGGATGTCGGGGGGGCGTTCCGCCGAGGCCTTCATCTTTGCATCCTCCAGTGTGCCGATCATGTAAAGCGCGTGTTCCGACCAGTCATCGGTCTCGCCATCAAGTATCGCGCGGCACCCAGCAAGCGTGTCGGCAAGCGGAACGCTGGCACCCGGCGTTCCGGTAAAGGCCTCGGTGACCATGAAGGGCTGGGTCAGGAAACGCTGCAACCGCCGCGCCCGCGTCACGATCAGCCGGTCCGCGGTGCCAAGCTCTTCGACGCCCAGCAATGAGATGATGTCGCTCAACTCCCGGAAGCGGGCCAGCGTCTGGCGGACCTCTTCGGCGATCCGGTAATGGTCAGCGCCCACCACGAGCGGGTCAAGTAACATCGACGACGAGGCCAGCGGGTCAATCGCCGGATAGAACCCCTCGGTCGCCTGCGCCCGTGACAGAACAATCACGCAATCCATATGGCTTGAGATGGTCGTGACGGCCGGATCGGTGAAATCGTCTGCCGGGACATAGACCGCCTGAATGGCCGTCACCGAAGACCCGGCGACCGAGGCGATACGTTCCTGAAGCCTGGCCACCTCGGTTGCCAAGGTCGGCTGATAGCCCACGCGAGAGGGCAGGCGGCCAAGCAGGCTCGAGACTTCGCCACCCGCCTGGACAAAGCGAAAGACGTTGTCCATCAGAAGCAGCACGTTCCTGTGGCTGTGATCCCGGAAGTATTCCGAAATCGTAAGCGCGGTCAGCGGGGCACGCCAGCGCGCGCCGGGTGGCTCGTTCATCTGGCCGTATACCATTACCGTTCGGGGAAGCACGCCCGACTCCCGCATTTCCGTCAGCAACTCGTGCCCTTCGCGCGACCGCTCGCCGACCCCAGCAAAGACCGAGATGCCTTCGTATTTCTCGACCATGGCGCGGATCAGTTCCATCACCAGAACGGTTTTGCCAACCCCGGCCCCGCCGAACATCGCTGCCTTGCCGCCCTGCGCCATGGGCATCAGCAGGTCGATGACCTTGATGCCGGTTTCGAACATATCGGTCGTCCGTGTCTGAGAGTGCAGGACAGGCGGCAGCGCGTGAATCGATCGTCGTGGGGTATCCCCTGGCAAGGGTGCTCCGTCATCCTTTGGATTGCCCACCACATCCAGAAGCCGACCAAGGACATTTTTTCCGACGGGCACGCCAACCGGCCCGCCGGTCGCCCGCACCGCAACCCCGCGCGCAAGCCCGACCGTGGACTGAAAGGCCACAGCGCGCACCGTGGTCAGGTCGAGATGGGCGTGAACCTCGACAATAAGCGGGCCGGGTCGCTCCCATTCCACCACCAGGGCCGAGTTGATGGGCGGCAGCTCTGCCGTTTGAAAGACCACATCGACCACGGCGCCCCTGACGGCGTGTACGATGCCCTTGGGCCGAATGGACATGTCGACGGTTCTGTCGGGCACTTGGATTTGCTCCATGTGTTTCTGACTGCTGGCGGCCTGACGTGGGGCGGCTGCTGGATACCGGAGTTTATGCACAGGTCCGTGACGTCGCCTTGATCTGCATCAGTCATATCGCGGGCGCTGGGCGCCTGTGGGCGCGCCGCGCGCCTGTGGGACTATGACATTCCGGGCAAAGACTTGCCTTGATCTTATGTGGATGCGCCTGACGGCCCTGGTTTGATATTGATCGAATGCCGTTTCCGGGTGGATATTACAAACGCCATGCAGATCGAATTTGTGAGTGTCTTGGCGCGGTTAAAAGGCTAACCTTGCATATGACCTTTTGGAAAAATCATCGGGCTGACGTCAATTCTGCGAAATTTTGAGGTGTAATGACCCGAAAACCCAAAACGCCACCCGCCGATGAGCCCGCCGCGACCGCGCCCCCGAAAAAAGCAGTTGCAAAGGACGCTTCGGCATCAGGTCCGCCGGTTCCTGTCGTCTGTCTCGGGGCGTCGGCCGGTGGCCTTCAGGCGCTTGGTGAATTTCTGGATAATGTGCCGTCGAAAAGTGGCGCGGCCTATGTCGTGATCCATCACGCCGACCCGACCCACAAGAGCCTGATGGCGGACCTGCTGGCAAAGCATACCGACATGGCTGTCCTCCCGGCCGAGGATCAGACCCGCGTCGCACATAATCATGTCTACATCATTCCCCCGGCCAAGTACCTTGAAATCCGGGCAGGGGTTCTTCACCTGTCGGATCAGGCGGACCGTCGCGGCACGCGATTGCCGATCGACAGATTTCTGAGGTCGCTGGCGCTGGACCTTGGTCAGAACGCCATAGCCGTCATTCTGTCGGGGGCCGGCAGTGACGGCTCGCTCGCCATCCGCGAGATCAAGGAGGAGGGCGGTATCGTTCTGGTTCAGGACCCCGACGAGGCCGTGCATGGCGGGATGCCCCGCAGCGCGATTGCGACCGGGGCGGCGGATCACATCGTTGCGGTTGCAAGGATGCCGGAAATCATCGGCGCCTATATCCGTCATCCTGTGATTCAGAACACCAAAGCGAAAAACGTCATACGTGAAAACGCGAAAGGCCTGTTGCAGGATTTCACGGCTGTTTTGAAGGCCTGTTCGCCGATCAACTTCGATCACTACAAGGAAGGCACATTGTTGCGCCGGATTGAACGGCGGATGGCGCTTCGGCATATGGAGAACTCGCGCGATTACCTCGCCCTGCTCAGGGATTCGCCGGAAGAGGCACAGAACCTTCGGGCCGACCTGTTGATCAATGTGACATCGTTCTTCCGCGACCGCGAGGCCTTCGAACATCTGGACACGACGGTGATCGACGGGTTGATCAGATCGCATGATGCGTCCCGCCCGGTGCGTGTCTGGGTGCCGGGATGTGCCACCGGCGAGGAAGCCTACACGCTGGCGATGCTGTTCATCGAAAAGATATCGCAGCTGCGAAAGGACGTGAAGCTCCAGATATTCGCCTCTGATGTCGACGAGGCCGCCCTTGCCGTGGCGCGGGTCGGCGTTTATCCGGATTCGATTGTCGAAAACATCACTCCGGGCCGCCTGAGACGGTTTTTTGTAAAGGAAGATCACAGTTATCGCGTGACGCCGGAACTGCGCGATGCGATTGTTTTCGCCAATCAGAACATTCTTGCAGACGCCCCCTTTTCCAAGCTTGACCTGATCTCCTGCCGCAATCTGATGATCTATCTGACGCCCGAGGCGCAGGACCGGGTGCTTCGGATGTTTCATTTTGCCCTCGGCGAAGGTGGGACCCTGTTTCTGGGCATGTCCGAAACAGCCGGGAGCAGCGATACCCTGTTTCAGCCGCTGTCGAAGAAGTTCCACATTTATAAACGCTCGGGTCATGTGCACAGCCGCTGGCTGGATTTCCCGCGCCTGCAAGGCCCTCTGGCCGGCAAGACGCCGGTCTCGCCGCATGGCCCGGAAGAGACCACGGGCCGCAACCTTGCGGAATTGAGCCAGCGCCTGCTGGTCGACCATTACGCGCCGGCGGCCGTTCTGATCAATGCGCAGTCCGAAGCGCTTTATTTCGAGGGTCCGACTGACAAGTACCTCAGGGTGCCCACGGGCGAGAACAGCCGCGATATTCTGGCCATGGCGCGTCAGGGCCTGCGGGCGCGTCTGAGCAGTGTGATCCGGGGGGCGCGGCAGAATGAGGCATTTTCCGAAGGCATCGCGAGGGTCACGCGGGAAAACACTCAGATAGCGGTCAGGATCGAGGCGCACCCGGTGAACCTGGACAATTCCAAGCTGCTGCTTGTGACGTTTATTGATCAACCGACGGGAGCCGCCTTGCCGCCATCGGAAGAGGCCGCGGGAACGGAGAGCCGCCATCTGGAGCAAGAGCTGGCGGCCACGAAGGCCGAGCTGCGCGACACGATCCGGGATTTTGAGCGGTCAACAGAGGAACTCAAGGCCGTCAATGAAGAAACCATGTCGATGAATGAAGAATTCCAGTCGACCAACGAAGAACTTGAGACCTCGAAAGAAGAGCTGCAATCCCTGAACGAAGAATTGACGACGCTCAATACCCAGCTTCAGCAGAAGATAGACGACGAGCGCCGCATATCGGATGATCTCAACAACCTTCTGGCAAGTTCAGGCATCGCAACCCTGTTTCTGGACAACGATCTCAGGATCATGCGTTTCACGCCCGCCACGCGCGACATCTTCAATCTCATCAGCAATGATGTCGGGCGACCGTTCAGTGACATCACTGGCAAGGTCACGGATCCTGATCTGTTCAAGGATGTCGAAACGGTGCTGGCAACCCTTGCGCCCCTGGAATGCGAAATTCGGGGCGAGGGCGGGCGGTGGTTCATTCGGCGTGTTTTGCCCTACCGCACCCAGGAGGGCAAGGTAAGCGGCGTTGTGGTGACCTTTGTCGAGGTTACCGAGATCAAGACCCTGCAACGTCAGGCATCTGCGGCGCGCATGTTTTCGGAAAGCATCGTCAACACGCTGCTCGAACCTTTGCTGGTGCTTGATGACAGCCTGACCATCCTTTCCGTCAGCCAATCCTTCCGCCGGATATTCGGAACCAACGGATCAGAGCTTGTCGGTCAGAACCTTTTCTCGATTCAGGGGGGGCAATGGGATGACCCAGGGCTGCGCACCCTGATCGAGGCGATCCTGCCGGAAAAAACAACGGTAGAGGCATATGATATCACCTTGACTGCCGGGGATCGGGGCAAGCGGGACATGGTCTTGAATGCCCGCCGGATCGAGGGCGGACCCGAAGGGCAGGAACTTATCCTTCTGGCGATGGACGATGTGACCGAGCGAAAGCGGTCGGAACAGATCATTCTGGACCGCGAAGCCCGTCTGAGTGCCATTCTGGACGCGGTTCCCGAAGCGATCGTGACAATCGACGAGCAAGGTGTCGTCGGGAATTTCAGCCCCGGCGCAGAGGCTATTTTCGGCTATTGCGCGGACGAGGTGATCGGTAAAAATGTCAGCATGCTTATGCCGGAGCCGCATTTCGGCCAGCACGACGGCTATTTGAAGAAGTACCTGAAAACCGGCGAAAAGAAGATCATCGACACCGGTCGCGACATGGATTCCCGGCACAAAGACGGCTCGCTCATGCCGATCCGCCTGAGCGTTTCGGAACTCGAACTTGACGGCGCGCGGCATTTTCTTGGCATCATGCACGACCTGACCATTGAAAAGAAGCAGCAGGCCGAATTGCATCGCGCCCAGAAGATGGAGGCAGTCGGCCAGTTGACTGGCGGGCTTGCGCATGACTTCAATAACCTGCTGACCGTCGTGATCGGTAATCTCGAGCTTCTGGAAATGCGGACCGAAGACAGCACGATGCTTGAATTGGTGCATCAGGCGCTTGAAGCATCCAGCCTTGGCGCGGCTCTTACCAGTCACCTTCTGTCCTTTTCCAAAAGCCAGTCCCTTGCGCCCGAACGCGTTGCCCTGAACGCGTTGGTGAAGGTCATGCTTCCGATCCTCGAGCGCACCATTGGCGAGCATATAGAGATTGAAATCCGGCTTGCCGATGATCTTGAAACGACGCTCGCCGATCCGGGCCAGATCGAAAGCGCCATCCTCAATCTTGCAATCAATTCGCGTGATGCGATGCCCGAGGGAGGGACGATAACAATCGAAACGCTCAATGTTTCGCTCAATGCCAGATATGCCGCATCAGAGGTTGACGTGAAGCCCGGAGATTATGTGTGCCTGTCTGTTTCCGATACGGGCGTGGGCATGCCTGCCGAGGCAAAAACGCGTGCATTCGAGCCATTTTTTACAACCAAGGGGCCGGGCGACGGGTCGGGGCTTGGGCTTAGCATGGTTTATGGTTTTGCCAAGCAATCCGGTGGGCACGTCGCGATTCACAGCGCGATGGGTGAGGGAACCACCGTGAGCCTCTTTCTGCCTGCGGTGTCGGGCGAGGTGAAGTCAAAGGCCGTCGCGGGATCGGAAAACGTTGCCGAGACCTGCAATGAAACCATCCTTGTGGTCGAGGACGATCCAAAGGTCCGGCGCCTGACGGTCGCCCGGCTTCAGGAGTTGAAATATCAGGTTCTTGAGGCCTCCGACGGACCCGAGGCGATCGCGCTTGTCAGGCAGCGACAGGATATAGCTCTCGTGCTCTCGGACGTTGTGATGCCCGGCGGAATGAGCGGGTTCGATGTTGCGGACAAGGCGCGGGCGCTGCGGCCTGATCTGAAGGTTCTGCTGGCAACCGGTTATGCCAAAGGCGTGGATATGCGGGGTGCGGGGCTATCGGAAAACGACTATGCCATCCTGAGAAAGCCCTATGGTTTGAAGGAATTGGCCAAAGCCTTGAGAAAACTTCTGGACTGACCGAACCACCGCCGTTCTTTCAACGCCGGTTCGTGTCGTGGTCTGCGCCCAATACATCAGTCCCCGGAAGCTTTGCCGGGGGCGGTGCTCACGGTGACGTGGGCCGGTCTTATCAAACGCTTGCCAAGGGCCAGGCCGGGGCGGTGCAGGGCGAGGACATGGCCGGGTTCCACCTTGTCGGTTTCCTGTGCTTGCAAGGCTTCGTGCCGCTCGGGGTCGAATGCGGTGCCCTCTGGCGTGATCGTGGTGACACCGAGAACCTTCAATCCGGCCTCGAACGCCGTCTTTATGTTGCAAAGCCCTTCAACGTAGGACGCAAGAGCGGGTGTATCGGCCTCAGGGCTTTTGCGCGCTGTCTCGATTGCAACCGTGACCGCGTCGAAGGCGGGCACCAGCGCTTCGACGGCAACGGCCAGGCCATGCTCGCGCCCGTCAAGGCGGGCGGCATTGGCGCGTTTTCTCGCGTTCTCGACCTCTGCAAGCGCTCGCATCCATTTATCTTTTATCTCCTCAAGTTCTGCGGCGGGATCCGGGGGCGATGTTTCACCATCCTGATCTTCTGAGGTGGTTTCAGGGGTTTCGGCGGTGTGATGTTTCGGGTCCATGCTGTTCTCCTTTCCTGGGGCTTCGATGTCAGCGCATGACAAGGAAAATGCGGGCCGATCCGCGTTGAATCGTCAAAGCGAGCGCGCCGTCGACCTTCGCAAGCTGTTGGCGCACCTCGGAGACCGAGGCGACAGGCACCCGATTGACGGCCAGGATAATGTCGCCGACCTTGAGCCCGGCGTGCGCCGGGCGGCTGTCTGGCTCGAGACTGGCGATCACCACCCCTGAGAGATCGCCATAGAACGGATCTCCCGGTTGCAGATTGCGCAGGTCGGCCCCCGACAGGCGGCCAAGCCCGCGCGCGCCCTGACCGGCGCCGCCCTGCGCGCCCCGGCGCATGATGACGTCGAGCGTTCGGGGCTGACCGTCGCGGATGATTTCGATCTCGATCCGTTTGCCAATCCGCTTGAGGCCGATCTGGCTGCGCAGGTCGGCGGAACTGGCAATTGCGCGCCCATCGACGGAAACGATCAGGTCGCCGGGCAGCAATCCGGCCTCTGCGGCGGCGCTATCGGGTTCGACCTGGGTGATGACGGCCCCGAGACCGGCGTCGATGCCCAGTGCTTCGGCAAGGTCGGGGGTGAAATCCTGTATCATGACGCCAAGCTGCCCGCGCCGGACCTCGCCGAATTCGGCAAGTTGGTCTGCCACCGCGGCGACCATGTTCACAGGCACCGCAAAGCCGATTCCGACATTGCCACCCGAGGGCGCGATGATCGCGGTGTTGATCCCTGCTAGCCGCCCGTCCAGCGTGACCAGCGCGCCCCCCGAATTGCCGGGGTTGATCGAGGCATCGGTCTGAATGAAATCCTCATAGCCTTCGATGTTCAGCCCGCTGCGCCCGAGGGCGCTTACAATGCCCGAGGTCACGGTCTGGCCAAGGCCGAAGGGGTTGCCGATCGCAAGAACGTAATCGCCCACCTGCAAGCGGTCGCTGTCGCCCAGGTCAAGGGCGCGCAGGTCATCCGCCTCGATCCGCAGAAGGGCGATATCGGTGCCGGGGTCGCTTCCGATCAGGGTTGCCTCGAATTGGCGGCGGTCCTTGAGGGTGACGATAATGCGCTCGCCGTTTTCCACGACATGGTGGTTGGTCAGGACATACCCCTCTTCGGCGTCGATGATCACGCCCGATCCCGCGCTCATCTGGCGGCGGGTCTGGGGCTGTTGCTGAAACGGCTGCAAGTCAAAGAAACGCCGAAAGAAGGGATCGTTGAACAGCGGGTTAAGCTCGGCTGTCTGGCGGCTTTCGACGGCAATATTGACCACTGCAGGGGTGACTTCGGCCAGCAAGGGCGCGAGTGTCGGAAGCCCGTCTTCGTTGAGGTACAGCGGCCGGTCGGCGGTCTGCGCCGCGAGCGGCAGGGCAAAGGTCAGGGTGCAGATGCAGAGGGCCAGCACCATGCGACCAAGACGAGAAGCAAATGCAGTCATTGCCAGTCTCCTTAAGGCAAAACAAAAAGCGGGCCGTGGCCGAACCCTGCGGATGACATCACAGCCCGGACGGAAAGGTTTCGTCCTCCGTCTTGTTGCTCAGCGTGGCGAGGGGCGTGACGGCGCTGGACCGGTCGATCCAGACGAACGCGTCATATTGGTCCGACAGGGTCGCATGGCTGTAGTGGCTCGCCCGTTCGGTTTCAGGCCGATAGATCACGCCGATGTAGCGTTCCAGCCTGGCCTCGGCGATCAACCGCCTGAATGCGGGCGTCTGATCCTTCCTGAAGTCCCAGAGAAAACGCTCGAGATCGACGGCGTGACAGAGCGCCTCATAGCTCTCGGCAAGCGGGGGGCGGATGGTTTTGATCTCCATCGGGCTGTCCCATTCCGACGCGGCCGCCACCGTGCCGGAGCCCGTGCCAAAGCCGATCAGGGCCGCCGCATCGCCATAGTCCTCACGGCAGAGCTGACCTATATTCAACTCGCCGCGACTGCGGCCCATATCCGTATGCCGGGCATCGCCGATATGGGAATTATGCGCCCAGACCACAGCCTTTTTATCGGGTCCGGCATGGTTGAGGATGTGGCGCAGGGTCTGGAACATATGCCGGTCCCGCAGGTTCCATGACAGGTTCGAGCCATAGTACATCACCCGGTAATATCGCTCTGCATTGGCGACAAGCCGCGCGTTCTGCGTCGCATCAAAGAACTGGTCGCCGTCCTGCGGGACATAGCTTAGCTGTTTCTTGAGCAGATCGACCAGAATTTGCGTCACGGGTTTTTCGCAAACCGAAAACCCATGCGTGAGCGCCGCGCGCCCGTAGGCGGCGGGTTCGCGTGCCCAGGGTCTCAGGCAGGCATAGCGCGCGCGCGCCACCTGCGCGGCCTGTTCATCGACGCGATCGAGATAGGACAGGACTTCGGCGATCGAGGCATTCATGTTGTAAAGATCAAGTCCATAGAAGGCGACGCGATCTTCCATGTCCTTTGCCGCGTTATGTTGCTTCAGGAACCCGGTGAAGGCCTCGAATTCGGCATTGCGCCACATCCAGCCTGGAAAGCGTGCGAAGGGCTGGCCCTTCATCGGCTCGTAGGGTTTGCCGCGTATCTGGTGATCGAGGGCCGCCGCATCGGGCCAGTCCGCTTCGACGGCGACGATCGAAAAGCCGTGTTTCTCGATCAGGCGGCGCGTGATGGCCGCGCGGGCCTTGTAAAATTCCGATGTGCCATGCGACGCTTCGCCGAGCAGGACGATGCGCTTTGATCCGAACCTGTCAAAGGATTGCGCAAAGGCGGGGTCATTGAGCGGCGGCAGGCTTTCGGCAGCGGCCCTGAGAACGGAGAAGACCCGGTCGGCCTTGGGCAGCGGCGCGGGTTTCGGGCGTTCGGGCACTTGCGCTCGCAGATGGGTCTTGAACCATGCGGCGGCATGCCCGATCACGATATCCAGCGTGTCCTGTTCTTCAAAAAGGTGCCCGGCGCCGGCGACAAGCTCTAGCTTTTTGGGGCAGGTCAGCGCGGCAAGCGCCTGTTCGTTCAGCTTGATCACCTCATGATCGCGACTGCCCACCAGGAGCAGGGTAGGACTTTGGACCTCGGCCAGGAAATCGGCCGCCAGATCCGGGCGTCCGCCCCGCGATACCACTGCGGCGACCCGTGCCTTAAGCTCTGCCGCCGCGACCAATGCGGCCCCTGCACCGGTACTTGCGCCAAACAGGCCC
This sequence comes from uncultured Roseovarius sp., assembly GCF_913054395.1. Classification (GTDB taxonomy): domain Bacteria; phylum Pseudomonadota; class Alphaproteobacteria; order Rhodobacterales; family Rhodobacteraceae; genus Roseovarius. The sequence goes on along the minus strand of NZ_CAJXIP010000004.1, from coordinate 7,544 downwards.
AATGGCAACTCCCCGATGTCGGGTTCGGACGCGATCCATAGTGATCCTTCAACCACGCGATCCGCCAGAAGCGGGATGTCAAAGACGTTGCGGCGATCCTGACCCTCCTGCGGCGTCAGCAGGTCAAACAGAAGCGTGGCAAACCCGTTCTCGTTGAGTTTTTCCGCGACATGGGCATTGCGTGGGCTGCGCCTGCTTGATCCGCTGCCGTGGGCAAACAGGACGATCCCCTGCGGGTTTGGGGGCACCGTCAGATCCCCGATCAGCCCGAGCGGTGGAATCGCCACCTGTCGTTCATGATACGGCGCGGTCTTTGACGGCCGGGGCGAAACCGTGGTCAAAAGGGCGACGGTTTCGTCGTCCGATAGCTGGTGAAAGTCCCGGTAGGCCCCGCCCACGCCGTGGAATGCCGTTACCGGGTGGACGCAAATGATGTCGTCGGCCTGATCATAGATGGCCTCCAGCGCCGATTTCGGCGCGACGGGCAATGCCACGACGATACGGGCCGGGCGGCCACCGCGTTTCAGGCCGATGAGGGCCGCCTTCATGGTGGCCCCCGTCGCCAGCCCGTCGTCGACAACCACAACGGTCCGCCCGGTCGGGTCAAGGCGGGCACGGTCGCCGAGATAGCGCGCCTTGCGTCGTTCAAGTTCGGCCCGTTGCTGGGCGACCGCCCGCGCGATATAGGCATCATCGGCCCCCGATACGCGCCTGATATGGTCATTGATGACAATTTGTTCGGCCGCCCCCTCTACAAGTGCGCCGAGCGCAACTTCGGGGTTTCCCGGCGCGCCGATCTTGCGCACCAGCAGCAGATCAAGCGGCGCCCCCAGTCTTTTGGCAATCTCGACCGCCACCGGCACGCCACCACGGGGCAGCGCATAGATCAGCGGCTCTTCAAGCTCCATGTCGGCCAGAAGCCGGGCCAGAACACGGCCTGCGTCGGTGCGGTTTGCGAAGTGTTGGGCATCCATATCCATGCTGGCAAGTCTACTGACTCTGAGGGCGGGCCAGATTGATTTTGCTCAATTAACGCCGTGATGTCGCATCTGCCTTGACGGATCAGGGAAAACCGTATCGGCGCAGGCGTCACTGGCAAGTTTCTGCCAGCTGCGGGCCCGAAGGTCATCGGCATGATTTACGTCAATTGCGTGACCCGCCATTATTTCAGAATGTGTCTGCCGCGTTACCGGCTTTTCATATTCGGAGGCGAAAAATGTCATGATGGGTGGGCGCGATCATTCCAAACCTCTCATTGGGAAGTCGACCAGTGGCGATCCTGTTCCAGCGAGAAAGGCGGATCCGGGCATGTCCTATGAGTTGCAGAAATCCCTTCACGTTCTCGGACCAAGGCCAAAGCAGGCTTTGGAGACCTTCGTGGATCTCGGTTTGTCGGATGTGGAAATCGCGCGTTATTTCAGGATTGCCACACAGCACGTCGGAGAATTGCGCCGGATCTGGGGGGTCTAGGGACCAACCCTGGATCGGGTACCCGAAGGCCGCGATTGTCTGCCAGATATCGAGATTAAGCGCCTTCAGCCGCGCAATAGCGGCATCAATCATGGCAATCTCGCGCGCGTGCCGCAAACAATAAGCCGATTGTCACCAGCGGGAATTGCTTTCGTGTCACTGGCGATCCCGCATCAGACGGGGGGGGCCGAACCCGATGTCCGGGTTCGGCAAGGGGGCACCTGTTATCAGGCGACTTCAGTCTCGCTACTGGTTTGAAGATAGACCTTCAGGCTGTCGTCAAGCGCATCGACCCAAGGCGTATGGTGTGCCGGGGCCTTCTTGCCGGTCATCGGCGAGGTGTGGCCATGGTTGCGGAAATCCATGATGCCCTTCTTCTTGAGCTTTTTCCATTCGAAGAAGGCCTGGTTGGACGCCTCGATATCAAAGCTGGGATAATCGGTTTCGGCGCTCAGTTCCTGAACATAGGCCCCTTGATAGCGGATGCAGGCGTAATCATCTTCAAGGGCGTCCTCCTCGGCTTCGCGCCTCTTGGGGTCGGCCATCATGGTGGCGGTATCGGGCAGGGCGATTTTGCCCAGGATGCAATCGCGCACCCACCAGGCCTGGGCGTCGAACATGTTGAATGTATACCACTGGTCCTGCATGCCCAGATAGAACAGGGCCGGGTTGTGGACATAGGCCACACCCTTGTAGAGATCCGCCGCCGCAAGGCGATTGGCGGTCTTGAGGCGCAGGTTGTCGGGCAGGAAGTCGAAATGGTGGCGATAGCCTGTACACAGGATGATGGCATCGACATCCTTGGTCGTGCCGTCCTTGAAATGTGCGGTGCGGCCATCGACCTTGATCAGGGCTGGAACCTCCTGCCAGTTGTCGGGCCAGTCATAGCCCATGGGCGCGGTCCGATGGGCGACCGTGACCGAGTTGCAGCCGTATTTCCAGCATTGAGAACCGATGTCCTCGGCGGAATAGCTGGTTCCGAGAATCAGGATGTCCTTGCCCGAAAATTCGCGCGCATCGCGGAAATCATGGGCGTGCAGGATGCGGCCATTGAACGATTCAAAGCCCGGATAATGCGGCACGTTCGGGGTCGAGAAGTGGCCCGAGGCCACGACCACGTGGTCAAACACTTCGGTGGTCTCGGAATCGGTCTTTGTGTTGCGTGCGGTCAGGGAAAATTTGCCGTTCTCAAACCGGACATCGCGCACAACGGTGTTGAACTGAATCTTGTCGCGCACGCCTGCGCGCTCGACACGGCCCTTGATATAGTCAAACAGGACGGCGCGCGGCGGATAGCTTGCGATCTCACAGCCGAAATGCTCGTCGAATGTGTAATCGGCAAACTCAAGTCCCTCTTTCGGGCCATTCGACCACAGATAGCGATACATCGAACCGTGGCAGGGATAGCCCGCCTCATCGACGCCCGTGCGCCAGGTGTAATTCCACAGACCACCCCAATCGGATTGCTTTTCGTAGCAGACGACTTCGGGCACTGCCTCGCCTTTTGCCGCCGCGGATTGGAAGGCACGCAATTGTGCCAGCCCGGACGGGCCTGCGCCGATGATTGCAACTCGTTTGTTTGTCATTGAGCGTTCTCCTATGTTGGAATGGACCAAAAATTATACTTTGGTTCTTTTGGTTCCTTTTAATAGGCCAAATAGTGCACCAATAAGTCAACAATAATCGGCAAATTGGTCAGTTTTCGTATATTGGCGGTTTGGTTACGCTCGCGGAGGGTATAAAAGAAGGCATGGAATCTTCGAACTTTGCACTGCGTTTGGCTATTTCCGGGGCGATGCCGCGATTGTCGGTGGGCATGGCGAAAACCGTGAATATCGGCTTTCTGGCCCCGCTGAGTGGGCAGGCCGAATCCTGGGGGCTGCCGGGACTGCATGGATGCCGCATCTGGGAAAGCTGGCTGAACAATGCCGGGGGGATGCTGATCGGCGGGCGGCGCTATCCTATTCGCATCCATGCCTATGATTGCGGCTATGGCCCGGACAAGGCGCGTGATGGTGCAATGCAATTGCTCCAGAACCACGACGTCAAGCTGATGATGATGCTCGGCGGGGATACTATTCCGCCGGTGATCGAGTTGTTGAACGAGCGCCGCATTCTGACCTCGACGCTTTTGCCCAGCGACCTGTCGCCAGATACGCCTTATCTGATCGCACCCAGCGAAGTGCACCCGATTTATGTGGTGACGGGGGTGGATTGGCTGGTGCGCGAGCGGCCAGAGTTGCGCACCGTGGCCATGTGCAGCCAGACCGACGGAATGGGCCTGCCGTCGCTTGCCACCTATCGCGCGGCGTTCAAGGCGGCGGGGCGGCAGGTGGTGAAAGAGGTAAAATATGCCTCGGAAGGCGCAGATGCGGCGGCGATCGTTCAACCGATGCTGGACCAGAACCCGGATATCCTGTGCTGGTGCACCAGCTATACGCCGATGGTACATGCGATGACGCAATACGCGTTTGAACAGGGCTTCAAAGGGCAGATCGTGTCCTGCACGCTTGACCATTACGAGGCGCTTGTCGAGAAGACCAGCCGCGAGTTCATGGAAGGGGTGGTGTTTCAGTTTCCGGATTTTGACGACCCGGAATTGCGGGAAAAGGCGTTTTTCTTCAACCAGCCCAACGTTTTCTTCGAGGAATACAACAACCTGTATCCGGGCAGTTGGAGTGCTGTAAGCTGGGAATATGCGGCTATTCTGGATATCTGGCATGCCGCCGTGGAAAAGGCCGGAACGGTCAATCCGGCGTCGGTCCTGGCGGCGATGAAGCAATTGGGGCATGTGACCCATGCCTTTGGCCCGGCGAATTGGTGGGGCAAGGATGTTTTCGGCATTGATAATGCGCTGGTGGGCGATTGGCCGGTGGTCACGATTCAACGGGGCAAGGCGCGGATCGTGGGCTTTGGATCAATTCCGGACTGGCTTGAGCGGCATAGCAAACTGCTCAAGGCGGAAATGCAGGACCTGGGCCAGATGTGGCAGCAACGGCTGCGTCATCCGGGCGAAACCACGGATCTGCTTGCCCGTAGCGTTCCGAAGTGATCAAAACTCCTGCAATAGCAGGTTTTGCTCTTCGACCAGATGCAGCTTGATAAACTCGACCGCCGAGGCGACATCGCGCGATGATATCGCGTTGAACAACGTATTATAGCGTTTCTGATAATCCTGAATGCGCTTGGGCGTCAGGTGGCGCCGCCGCAGCTTGGTGCGAAAGCTTTGCCGGTAGGTTTCGATCGACAGTTTGTAGCAGGATGCCAGGAGCGGATTGCCGGTGCCTTCGGCAATCTGGGTGTAAAGCTTTTCCTCAAGCTCGATGAATTTTTCCACATCGGTCTGGATGGTTTCGATCTCCGACAGTGTTTCCGAGAGTTCGGTGATCATCCTCGGCGTCATGTTGATGACGGCCAGGCGCACCATTTCGGGCTCCAGAATGCCGCGGACGACCAGATGATCCAGCGGGCTGGTCTGATCGGCGACCGATTCGGCCGACGTGTTGCGCGGCGTGACGGAACGATAGGTGACAAAGCTGCCCGACCCCGCGCGGCGGCGGATCGCCTTTTGGGTTTCCAGAACATCCAGGGCCTCGCGCACGGTATTGCGGGCGACGCCCAGTTCCGATGCAAGGGTTCGCTCCGAGGGCAGGCGCGTATCAATCGGATATTCTTCGGATTTGATCCGGGCAAACAGGGTATCCACGACAATTTGCACCGTGGCCCCGATGGGCTGCCTGGTGATCAGACCTTCGGCATTTTCGCTGAGTTTCTTATTCATTGTGGTCCCTGCGTAGCCTTTATTCCTGTGCATGTCACCATAGCTCTGTGCGGTGAGATATGCCAAACCCGATGCGTAATAGTGTGCGGCCTTGCCCGGTTATTTTCATTTGGCGCTTTGGCTTGGATCATACCAATATACTGACTTTCTGACGAATTGGTACTTTCGCCGCCGAAAAAATGACCTCAATGTGGGCTTGGATCAAGCAATTGAAAGATAAGGTAAAAAGCGGATTTCCGGTGGCCTCGAGGAACCGATATTGCGCCAAAATTTATAATATTAGTCCAAATTGAACCAATTTTCTTGGCATGATTAGGCTTGTCTGCTAGCGTTTTCGAACAGGACCAAGGCAAATTGTACGAACTGGTAGTGTTTTTCGACGATAAGATTGGGTTTGCGCAGCTGAGGTTTTGCCAAAAAACACTGCCCGAAAAACGGGCGGGCAACATGGGAGAATTTCAATGTTATCAAAGATCGTGGCCTCGGGTCTGACCCGTCGGACATTCCTTAAGTCATCTGCCGCCGCCGCCGCGGCAAGCAGCCTTCCGGGGGCGGCCCTGGCCGCCGACAAGGTCATCAAGATCGGCTTTCTGGCGCCTTTGACCGGGCCAGTGGCGGCCTGGGGCAAGCCGGGGCTCGACGGCTGTGAAATCTGGGCGGAACGGGTGAATGCGGCGGGGGGCATCAAGCTTGCCGATGGCAATTACTCGGTCGAATTCGTGGGCTACGACAACGAATACGATCCCGCCAAGGCATGGACCGGCGCGATCAAGCTGATCCGCGAAGACGGTGTAAGCTTTGTGATGATGCTTGGCGGTGACACATGGCCGGGCGTACAGCCGGTGGCCGACAAGACCGGCATGCTGTTTTCGACTTTGCTGCCAAGTGACCTTGGCCCCGATACGAAAACATTGATTGCACCGGCCGAGGTGCACCCGATCTATAACGTCACCGGCGTTGAATGGCTTGCCGAGAACAAGCCGGACCTGAAGACCGCCGTGATCTGTGCGCAGGACGACGCTTTGGGTCTTCCGTCGGTTGCCACCTATCTGGCCGCGTTCGAGGCCGCAGGTATCGAAATGCTGGATGAGCCGCTGTTGTTCGACCCGGCGACGACCGATTTCGCTCCCGTTGTGACGAAATTGATCTCGGGCAACCCCGATATCGTCTGTCTGGACACGTGCTATTCCGATTATGTGCACCCGATTGCGGAACAGCTGTTCCAGCAGGGGTACAAAGGCCAGATCATCAGCTGTACAGCGGATTTCTATGATCAGATGATCGCCAAAACCTCAGAGGAATTCATGGAAGGTTTCATCTTCCAGTTCCCCGATTTCGACGATGCGGCGCTGAATTCCGATCAGATCAACTTTGCCGATCCCAACGGATTTTACGCCGAGTTCAACAAGCGGTTCCCCGGTCAATGGGGCGCGGTCAGCTGGGAATATGCCTCGATCATGGATCTGTGGCGGTCGGCCGCCGAAAAGGCCGGTTCCGCCGCGCCCGACGCCGTGGTTGCCGCAATGAAGGACGGCGGCAACGGGGCGCATGCGTTTGGCGATGCCAAGTGGTGGGGCAGCGAGCTTTTCGGGATCGACAACGCGCTGGTCGGTGACTGGCCGGTGGTGGCGATTGAGGGCGGCAAGGCCACGATCAAGGAATTCCGCAATATCCCGGCGTGGTATGAAAAACACGGCGACCTTCTGGTCAAGCACATGAAGGCCTATGACCAGATGTGGGATCAGCGCGGCTAAGGTCACGCAGGAACAGGCAAGGGGCGGTGCCGATCAGGGGGGCCGCCCCGAATTCCCCTAAAAACAGAGAAACGTAACGATGCTGGACCTTCTCGCGCAGACCGGCCTGAACGCCGTATATGCTGCTAGCTATATTTCGCTGATTGCCGTCGGACTTGTGCTTATCTTCGGGGTGATGGGCGTGATCAACTTCGCCCATGGCGAGCTGTATATGGCGGGCGCCTATACGGTTGTTTTCCTCTACACCGATTGGCAGTTGCCCTTTTTCGTCGCCGTTGCGGCGGGGTTGATATTCGTCGGGTTTCTGGGGCTTGCGATGGAGCGCACGCTTTTCAGGCCGCTGCGCGACAACCCGTTGGGCGGGCTTGTGGCCTCAATCGGGTTCCTGATGATCCTTCAGGCGCTGGCGGTGATGGGCTTTGGCGTGCGGATGGAAAACATTCCCCCCGCGACCCAATATGTGATCGAATTTTCCGACAGGGTGCGCCTGCCGCTGGCACGGCTTTATGTCATCGTCGCGGCGGTTGTCTTGCTGGGCA
>NZ_CAJXIP010000003.1 GCF_913054395.1 uncultured Roseovarius sp. | reverse complement strand
CCCGCCATATTCCGCCACAACAAACCATTTAGCCCGCACAGGCATCAAAGAACAGAACAGAGGCCCCGCATGAGCAAACGCAAAGGTATTCTATTGGCCGGAGGCACCGGCAGCCGCCTGCACCCGATCACCTACGGTGTGTCCAAACAGTTGCTGCCGATCTACGACAAGCCGATGATCTATTACCCGCTGTCGGTGCTGATGCTGTCGGACATCCGCGAAATTGCCATCATCACCACGCCGCAGGATCAGGAACAGTTCAAACGCATGCTGGGCGATGGCAGCCAATGGGGCCTGCACCTCGAATATATCACCCAGCCCAGCCCGGACGGGCTGGCACAGGCCTATACCCTGTGCGAGGCATTTCTGGACGGCGCCCCCTCGACGATGGTGCTGGGCGATAACATCTTCTTTGGCCATGGATTGCCGGACAAGTTGGCGCGGGCAGGGGACAAGGCCCTCGGCGGCACGGTTTTTGGCTACCGCGTGACGGATCCGGAGCGTTATGGCGTGGTTGATTTTGACGACAACGGCCAGGTGCGCGAAATCATCGAAAAACCCGCCAGGCCCCCCTCGCCCTATGCGGTGACGGGTTTGTATTTCCTCGATGGCTCCGCGCCGCAGCGCGCGCAGACCATCACCCCCTCGGCGCGGGGCGAATTGGAAATCACCTCTCTGCTGCAAACCTATCTCGAGGACGGATCGCTGGAGGTGGAACTGATCGGGCGCGGCTATGCCTGGCTGGACACAGGCACCCACGGCAGCCTTCTGGATGCCGGCAACTTCGTGCGCACCCTGTCAGAGCGGCAGGGCCAGCAGGTGGGCTGCCCGGAGGAAATCTCGTGGCGCAAGGGCTGGATTGATGATGCGGCCTTGCAGGCACAGGCCGCACTCCTAGGCAAAAGCGGCTATGGCACCTATCTGGCGCGGCTTCTGGCAGAGGGTTAATCCCGTGCCAGAAGCGCGTGAATCTTATCGGCCAGAGCCTGTGTGACCCCTGCCCCGGTCAGGCGCATTTCCCCGGGTTTGAATGTCACGGACACCTCATTGGAAGGGGCAGGCGACGGCCTGGCCGGTTTTGTGCCTTTCGGGGCGGCAGCGGATGGCTTGTCCGTCAGCGCTTTGGCCAGAAGTTGTGTCTCTTCCTCGGCAAGCTCTGGCTGCGCCTTGCGCAAACGGTCACGCAGGCGAGGGGCAAACTGTGGATCGGCCGTGATCCGCGCGGCCAATGCCAGCCCCGCCCGCTCGGTCAGGGCATTGGGATGGCTCAGGGCCGTGCCCAGATGCTCAATCACCGGCAGGAAGCTTTTGATCTTGGAACGCTTGGCCCGGCTGGCCGAGGCAAAAAGCCCTTTGAGGGCCTCGGATTCAGAGGGAAAGACACCGGCCGCGACCGCACTGCGCACGATATGGGCGCGCTCGAAATAAGACAGCCCCACACGGATCTCGTTTTCCTCGACCATGGCGGTATAGGCCTGTGCGGCGTCCGAGGGCTGGCGCACAAAGGCAAGCACCTCTGACGCCGCCCCTGTCGTCTCGGCGAGGTCGCGCAGGGCCTGTACGCGGCGAAACCCCGAGATCAGCCCATAGCGTCCGGATCCGATCTCCACGACCTCGATCGGGGTTTGCTGGCCGCGTGTGCGCAGAGAGGACTTGAGCGTATCCATTTCACTGGGATCAAGTGCCACGCGGTCACGGGAAAGATAGTCACAGGCCACCGCATCAAGCGGGATTTTCTGCGCCATACGCCCCTCGGCGCGCGCGGCCATCATCTCGGCGGCGACTTTTTCCAGCGCGGCCACGGCGCTGGCCTGGCCTGCCACATCGGCAATCGGGGCGCGGCGGCCGGGCATGATACCGGCGGCGCTATCACGAGACGGGGTGGCGGGTGTATCCGCAGCGGGGCTGACGGTGCCCGGTGCGGGGGCGATCAGGCGTTTGCGTTTGGCCATGGCAAAGCTCCTGTTAAAGTCTAATCAAGGCGCTATCATCCAGAAACAGAGCAGACGCCGGTTAAAGTTTGCCTGCCACAGCGGACCTCAGGGCAGGGGATCAGCCTCCTTTTGCCTGACGCATCCATGCCCCGATCAGCAACTTCTTGAAGGCTGCGTAGGTCGCATCAAATGTCTCACGCCCGCGGGCATAGGTTTCACGGTTGAAATCGCGATAGTCGGCCTCGTAGATGCCGTTGACGCTTTCGCCGGCCTGCCCGATGAGCGCGGTGAAATCCTGCCGGTGCGGCGAAAGCGTGGTGCCCAGATAGGCCTGCATCAGCGCCGCCATTTCCGCCTGCTGGGTGCTGTCGAACCGTGTGACCACGGCGCGCACGGCATCCCATTCGAATGCCAGCTCATCCAGTCCCAATGCGCGGGCGGCGATGTTCTCGCTGTCCTCGATGCTGGAGAAGGTTGCGTGCAGCATGTCAAAGAAACGACCCGTGGAATCGAACTCGAGGTAAGACGCCCCAAGCGGCACCAGCAGGATATCGGCGGCGGCAAGCCCGTTGATCGTGAGATAGCCTAGGGCAGGGGGCGTATCGAAGAAGATGATGTCGTACTCGTCAAGCACCCCGTCCGCTTCAAGCCGGTCGGTCAGAGCATCCCACAGCCGCCAGCCGCGTGCGGACATGCGCCAGACCGGGATCTGAAACTCGGCCCAGTACAGATCAAGCTGGGCGCCAATGATATCTATGTTTGGCCAGTGGGTTTTCTGGATCAGGTCCTGTGCGGTGACTTTTCGGGCCTCGCCCAATGTTTCGTCAAGCGGCAGGGGGGCATCGCCGCGTGCTACACGGGCGCGGTTTTCGGATTGCAGGTGTTCGCCATAGTGGCGTGCAAGCAGCGGAAATACGGTGGACCATTCATCCTTGACCTTCCCGCCGAAGATCGAGGTCATGGAGCCTTGGGAATCGAGGTCGATCACCAGCACCTTGTAGCCGTCCAGAGCGGCCGACATGGCCAGATGGGCCGCGGTTGAGGTCTTGCCCACACCGCCCTTGAAGTTGGCCACGGCAACCATTTTCGCTGGCAGGCCTTCGGGACGGAAGGGCAGGTATTCCTTGGCCTTCGATCCCTCGGCCCCGAAATGCGCGCGCAGCCGCATGACCTCGTCGAGGGCAAACCATTTGGCGCCGCCTTCGGTTTCCGAGCGGCCCTGAGGCAGATCGGGATTGGCCTTGAGCACGCGCCGGAAATGGGCGGTGGCGACGGGGATCAGGTATTTGGTGATTTCCCACGTGGAAAACAGCCGGAGCGATTTGCGCCCCTCCTCGCTGAGCCCGCGTGCGGACAGATCGGCCATGCCCCGCGCGCAGGCCTGCGAGATGGTCTGAAAGTCGCCTGCCTGGGTGGGCGGTCCCAGTTCTGCAAGGGCTGCATCGGGGGCGATGTTGAAATAGGGAGGGCGTGTCATGAAAGCTCGATATGCTGTGTTTTCACCTGAATACCACAAAAGGCGGCACATGGAAGCTTTTAGATGATTTTCCTGTCTTTTCTAAGCAAATTCAACCCGATTTCCGGCTTTTTCGGGGCTTGTTGAATGGAAAGAGCAAAATGATCCGAGTTATTTATATGTTATATTTATAGTTACGTGTCAGGGCAATTTTCGCAAACCTTTTGAATCTAAGCTGAATTTTGATCTTCAACGGGACCAGATGACTCTAAAACCCCGATAAGGTGACTCTGATCCCCCGATGCAGCGATTCCGATCCCCCGTTGGGGCGCTGGACAGGGTTGTGGATAACTTCTAGGGTGGTGTGACTGAAACCACGTTGTTTCAGAGACTCTAAAAGCCCTGCCAAAAGGGCGTGAGGAAGGGGTGTGTCACGTCAGTGAGTACCTCCGTGAGCAGAGGATACGCCGTGAGCAGAACCGGCATGACAGCGTCCGGTGGGCTTTTGCCGGATCGCCACCCGACCGATGATTTTTTCGTCTGCGATATATTCGATGCCGTGCCCAAGGATGACATGGCCACGATGGAGCATCCGGTGTTCTCGCTGGCGACACGGCCTGACAGGCGGATACTGGAATACGCGCACAAGGGGACCGAGATCACGGTAACGCCCTCCGTGCGCGGTTTGGCCACGATCCATGACAAGGACATCCTGATCTATTGCATCAGCCAGTTGATGGCCGCGCTGAATGCGGGGGGTACGATTTCGCGGACACTTACGCTAAGGGCGCATGATCTTTTGGTTGCCACCAACCGCGAAACTTCGGGCGATGCCTATCGGCGGCTGCGTGAGGCCTTCGAGCGGCTGGCAGGTACGCGAATCACCACCAACATCACTACTGGCGAGATCGAGACAACCCGCGGGTTTGGCCTGATCGAGAGCTGGGAGATCGTGCGGCGCGCGCGCGGCGGGCGGATGATCTCTGTGTCGGTGACGATTTCGGAATGGCTGTTTCGCGCGGTCATGAACAAATCTGTTCTGACGCTGTCGCGCGATTATTTCCGCCTGCGCAAACCGCTGGAGCGACGCATCTACGAGATTGCGCGCAAGCATTGCGGTCGACAGCCGGGCTGGGTTGTGTCGGTGGATACCCTGCTGAAAAAATCAGGTTCCAATTCGCCGCGCAGGGTATTTCGCAAGATGCTGCGGGATATGATCGTCGCCGACCATCTGCCTGATTACGAGATGGTCGAGGAAGAAGGCGACAAGGTTCGCTTTAGCCGCCGATCCGTGGTGGTGGATGAGATGACGCTGCCGCAGGTATCACCGCGCGCCCTCGAGGCCGTGCGTGCGCTCTGGCCGGGCTGTGACGTTTATGCGGTGGTGGCGGAGTGGCAGGCCTATTGGATCCGCTCGGGGCGGCCACAGTTGCGCGCGGCGGATGCGGCCTTTGTGGGGTTTGCAAAAACCCTTGTCTCCCGCGACAAGGGTTAACCCGGCAAGGGTTGGTCGGGCAGGCGTCGATCGCCAGATCAATGTGATAGAAGGTCGAGGCGGGCATATTGGCAGATGTCAGCGCCCCTGTCGTATCCTCAAAGCAGTAGTGCCAGCGTATGCACCCGGTCTGACTTATTTTGAGCCCGACCAGAGGTCGGTTTCGGAAACACCGGCGTGGAGTAAGTCAGTGGGTGTGACAAATGGCGTTCCTGGCCGAATGGCGGGGGTGACATTGCCACGTTATTTGCACCCTGCCGAATTCGGCCTGACCCAAACCCGTCAGGCGGTCATCTCGAGTGAATAGGCGCCCCAGAGATCGAAGGCGTCAGCTCTGGCGTGGCGATAGGATTTGGCGGTGAGGCGATAGCTGCGGGGAGGGCCCGCCAGAGCCAGAACTTCTCGCCATTGATTGGAACTACGACTTCATCCAAGTGCCATTTGTCACGGGTGCCTAGTCTGTCGCGCTTGATACAATCGGCGAAATGACGGTCAAACCGGTTCACCCAGTTCCCGACGGTCTCCCGGCTAACCATAACGCCACGTTCGGCAAGCAGATCCTCGACATCCGCCGCCAGGGCGCAAACCGATGATACGCCCAGACCGCATAGGCGATGACCGCGCGGGGAAAACGGTAGCCTTTGAGGTGAGGCATCGTGCAAGGTATCTTCATCCTCGCTGCCTATGTGAAAGCCGGAGGGCAAACAAGTTGGCAATGCCCTGTGTTCGCAGCCACGCGAAGACGACGAAGAGGCGATTGAATATCTAGACCGCATTGGATTTCTTATAGCCTGGGTCGCGCCGCCGATCTGATGGAGGCCGCGCCCATATCCTGAATCCCATATGCGAATCCGCGACGGTCTGACCTGGCCGCCGGGTGATCTGGCGCGCGCGGGGTGGATTCAATGCCGGATTGACGGGGGCAATGGGCCGCCAATGGGCCGCGATACCCGGCGACACTGTCAACGGATGTGAAACACAGTTAATGCGATCAATCACCCTTTCTGTGATGTTTCCCTGTTGACGTGAGGCCGCTTTGGGTCCTTGCCCGCGAATCACGGTTGACGGGGGGAGCGCAGAGCGCGTTATTCGACAATTTTGCACAGAACCTATGGGTCATCCGTTCATTTTGTGAATAACTCTAATATAATACGGGCTTAACATGAATCTGAGTAACATTAGTGGGTCTATATCGCCCTAAATCCGTGCGTATTTGCACACGAGAAGCTCCGGCCACCTGTGTCCGGTCCTCCTGTCACCCGTGTCCGGTCCCTGGGTTGAGTATCAGGCCGCCTCGGCCCAGCCGCCGGGTTTCGGGCATCCGGTTCACGGGGGAAACCGACATAAAATTTTTCGGGCAGAATCCGAGGTCAAACCGCCGTTTTCCGGGGTGGAACGGGTGGAACGGGCTGGAACACGTCTTTCGGGGGGTGTGTTCCAGCACTTTCCGTTATAAAAATAAGGGCTTTCCGGGTTTACTGGAACACTGGAACAGGTATTTCCCTTTAGAGTTATCTAAATGAGATTCAGAATAAAAAACGATATTAAAACGCACGACCCCACCCACGCGGGGAGTCATAAGGATTTTAGGTGTTCCACCCGTTCCGGTGTTCCAGCCGGAGGGTAAAACAGGTCGAAAAAACCGGTGAGTTCGCACGGCGGACGGGATTATTCCCCCTAGATGTGAAAAACCCGCTCCCGCAAGAACGGGTTTCACTTCGATGTTGAAACTTGCAGACCACGACTCGTCAGCCCAAAAGATCGTCTTCGTCGATTTCCGGCTCCCCGGAATGTGCCCCTTAGCCGTGCTTTGTTTCTCCCGAAAACATGATCTTCTGTCTGAAAAACAGGTTATCGCGAACGGGCGTTTTCCAACTATGATCCCGCGAGCGGGAGAAAGATGATTCAATGAAGAAGAGTGGGTTTGCGAGGCTCAGATTGCCTTCGCACTACAGTAGGTTGAAGTCAGCATAAGCATTGAGCGGCTTCCCATTTCCTAGACAGGATTTGACGTAATATAAGCTACTTCTTATGCCCACTGGTTATTATTTAGCGCGGCCATTGTCCTTGTGTATGACGTTCATACTTCATGTAACGGATATATTTGTTTCAGTCGGAGGTTTCTAGTCGTCCAAATTGACAATGGTTCAATTGGACCTTCAATCAAAATGGGGTGATGCCTCGCTCTCGCTTACCGCCGGGTTGCCAGCCTCCCTTGCGGGCCTCAGCAATCAGACGATCCGGATCCGCGCTTGGCAGGGCGACAAGCCCGCTCAGCCGCGTGACGTCCAGTTCCAGAAGCGCCAGCGCATCGGGAGGGGCGGCGCGATAGGTGAACTCCAGGCTGGCCGCCTTCAGCACGTCATCCATCGCGAGGACGCCGGGGTTTGCCACATTGAGCACGCGCGGCAAGCCCAGCCCCGGATCAAGCAGCCCCAGCAGTACATCCGCGAGCGTCACGGGCCCGATATAGCTGCGGCGCGGGCTGGTGCCGTCCGCAAACCGGTCCAGCGTCACGGGATGCCGCGCGGCGGTCCGGAACAGTGTATCCGTGCCCGCGACATTTCCCAGACGCAGACAGGTCACCTCGGGACAGGCGGCCAGTGCCACCTCCATCTCAAGCTTGGCGCGGCCATAAGGCGCGGTCGGAACGCAGGGATCGGCCTCACTGACCCGTGCCGCCCCGGTGCCATAGACCGCCTGCGTCGAGGCGACCAGCACACGCGAAATGCCCGCCGCGCGCGCGGCCCTGACCGCCGCAACTGCGATGTCGGTATTGCGCGCCAGGGCCTTCGCATCATGGCCCGTCACGCCGGCCAGCACGATCATGCCCGAGGCCCCTGGTGGCAGATCGGGGGCAGGCTCCGCCAATATGTCCCAGCTGAAGGCCGTGCCGGGAAACCCTGCGACCGTGCGTCTGTCCGCGCCGGGGCGGTATTGCCAGATGCCACGGGGGGCCGCAGCGGGCCAGACACGGGCAAGCGCTTGTCCCACCTGTCCTGTCGCCCCCAGAATGATCGGTTGTGTCATGCGGATCCCTGATGTGCCGGCTGTGCCAGCTGCTTGAGGATCGCCTGTATGCCGGTGTCCCAATCCGGCCTCTCCAGCCGGAAGACGTGCTGGGTCGTTCCGCAATCCAGCCGGGAATTGAGCGGTCGGCGCGCCGGTGTGGGATAGTCAGCGGAGGGGATGCCGGTCACGCGGCACGTCAGCCCTGCGTGGCGAAACACGGCACGCGCCACATCCGCCCATGCGCAAAAGGGTTGAGCCTGATAATGGTAGGTTCCCGTTTTCGAGGGATCGGCGCGCAGTTGCCGCGCAATCGACAGGCAGGCGACGGCGATGTCATGCGCGGCGGTGGGTGCCCCGATCTGATCGGCCACCACGCTTAGCGTATCGCGTTCGGTGCCCAGCCTGCACATGGTTTTGACAAAGTTCACGCCATGGGCCGAGACCACCCATGAGGTGCGCAAGATGACATGTGTTCCGCCTGCCGCCCGCACCGCCTCTTCGCCTGCCAGCTTGGACCGGCCATAGACATTGAGCGGGGCAGTGGGGTCGGTGGTCTGCCACGGCGCATCCCCCGATCCGTCGAAAACATAATCGGTGGACAGATGCACCAGCGGTATACCGCCCGTCGCACAGGCCTGTGCCAGCTCGTCCACCGCATGGGCATTGATCCGGAAGGCGCGCTCGGGGTCTTCTTCGGCGCGGTCCACGGCGGTATAGGCGACCGCGTTGATCACCGCATCGGGTCGCCGTGCGGCCAGGACCGCCGCAAGCGCGCCGGGCCGTTCAAAATCCGCCTCTGCGCGGGACAGGCATAGCCCGGCCCCTTGCAAGGCAAGCTCTGTTGCCACCTGTCCGGATTTTCCAAAAACCAAAATCATGAAGCCCCGCGTATATCTGGATGCTGACAGGCCAGACTATGCCTGTGCGCGTCCCGCAAGGACAGTCAGAAAGTATAGATCGCAGCGATCAGCTCGGCTGGCCAGTCCAGACCCGAGATCGTGTCACTGTCATAGCCAACCTCGAAAATGAACATGTCGCCTAGGGCTCCGCCGAGCAGAAGGTCATTGCCTGCGCTGTCGAGTGAGTGACAGGTTTTTCTGCCTCGACATCTATGATCTGGGCGCGTGGCCGAGCCAAATCCTGTTGTGATCCGTGCCGGTTGGTGGCGCTTTGACGCCTTGTTTCAGCCGCTGCGCTGGCCGTAGATAGAAAGGTGCGGGGCAGGGCGTACGGCCAGCGGATAGAAACTGGACACGAATATGGATATGGCGGAGAACCGGCCCGGCCCTGATATCACGCCGACCAATCCGCCCGTCGACTGGTCGCCGCGCGCGGGGCTTTACCCGATTGCGGCTCTCAAGGTATTGCGCCGCATGCGACGTGCCATGAGAGGGCCCTCAAATTAACAAGGTTTTACGTAAAACCCCTGCCACGCACCCTACCAAAAGGCTTTCACTTGCTGACAGTAACCCCCACCAACCTGCCCGATGTGGTCATCCTTGCACCCGCCCGCCATGGCGATGCCCGCGGCTTTTTCTCGGAAAGCTGGAGTGCTGCGCATATGGCCGCCGCCGGGCTGCATTTCGACTTTGTACAGGACAACCACTCGTTCTCGACCCGGAAAGGCACCGTGCGCGGATTGCATTTCCAGGCCCCGCCCCGTGCACAGGACAAGCTGGTGCGCTGCGGACGCGGCGCGCTTTACGATGTGGCGGTGGATATCCGTCGCGGATCTGCCACCTACGGGCAATGGACGGGTGTCGAGCTGAGCTTTGAGAACGGGCTGCAACTGTTGGTGCCGGCCGGTTTTGCCCACGGCTTCATGACGCTGACACCTGATTGCGAGATCATCTACAAGTGCACTGACATCTACGCGCCACAGACCGAAGGCGCCGTGGCCTGGGATGACCCCGACATCGGCATCATCTGGCCGCAGGCCGATGCCGCAATCCTGTCGGACAAGGACCGTGCCGCCGCGCCGCTCTCGGCGCTTGACAGCCCCTTTACCTATGAGGCCCGCCCATGAAACTCCTGGTCACCGGCGGCGCCGGTTTCATCGGTTCCGCCGTGGTGCGCACCGCCGTGACGCGCGGGATCGAGGTGATCAACCTCGATAAACTCACCTATGCAGCCTGTCTGGACAATCTGGCGCCGGTAGCCGACAGCCCGCTTTATCACTTCGAGCATGCCGATATCTGCGACCCCGAGGCCCTGGCCGCGATATTTGCCCGCCACGCGCCGAGCCATGTGATGCACCTTGCCGCCGAGAGCCATGTCGACCGCTCCATCGACGGGCCGGATGCCTTCATGCAGACCAATATCATCGGCACCTTTCATCTGTTGCAGGCCGCCCGCGCCGCAGGCGTTGAGCGCTTTCACCATGTTTCGACCGACGAGGTGTTCGGCACGCTGGGGGCGACAGGGCAGTTCACCGAAACCACCCCCTATGATCCCCGCTCGCCCTATGCGGCGTCCAAGGCGGCCTCCGATCATCTGGTGCGCGCCTGGGGCGAGACCTACGGCTTGCCTGTGGTGCTGAGCAACTGCTCGAACAATTACGGCCCCTACCATTTCCCCGAAAAGCTGATTCCCGTGGTGATCCTGAACGCATTGGCGGGCAAGCCGATCCCGGTCTACGGCGACGGGTTCAACGTGCGCGACTGGCTGTATGTCGAAGATCACGCCGATGCGCTGTTGCGCGTGCTGGAGGCGGGGAAGACCGGGCGCAGCTATAACATCGGCGGCGAGAACGAGCGCACCAACATCGCACTGGTGCGCCACATCTGCGCGCTGCTGGATGCCAAGCGCCCCAGGGATACGGCCTATGCCGACAAGATCACCTTCGTGACCGACCGGCCCGGCCATGATGCACGCTATGCGATCGACCCGACCCGCATGCGCGATGAGCTGGGCTGGCGACCTTCGGTGACCATCGAAGAAGGGCTTGAAAAGACCGTGGAGTGGTATCTGAACAATGCCGACTGGTGGCAGGCGCTACAAAACCGCGCCGGCGTCGGCGTCCGGCTGGGCAAGGGATAGGCGCGCCTGGGGCGAAAAATCAGCCATTCATTAACATAATAACCATTACACGCCAGATGGCTGTAGCTGGGTGCGCGCTACCTTCAAGTGATACTCCTATTAGAAAACAATGAGTTATCTAATGAGGAGATTGTGCCATGGGATCCGTTTATCTCCCTTTAGAGTAGGAAAGCTTTCTACGAGCTTTCAAGGCAAAAGCAGAACAGGCCCTTTAGGTCGAAGAACCTCAATAAGAGCTCTGCGGCACCAATCGAACCTGCGAAACATCTTTGCTTTTCTAAAGCCTGTCCTTTCATTGCGAGAGCCATTCAACGGAATTCTCCTAACACAGAGCAAACTCGCACTTGTTGATGCAAAGTTACTTTTTTGTACCAACATTCGGATCACAATGTCTCGGATAGCGATACACATGTATTTTTTTAGTTGACGCAGCGCTGCTACCCCGTATTCCTACTCGCGACATGACAAGAGGAGGTGTTTATGTCCTTTTTTGCCAAAGCTACTTTCGTCGTGGGCGCTTCGCTCGTGGCATCTAGCCTGTCCGCACAAGATCTGACCGTCCGCCTAGGCCACGTCACACAGACAAGCCATCCGTTCCACATCGGCGCCCAGATGTATGCGGATAAGGTCTCGGAGCTCTCGCAAGGATCGATCAAAATCGAGCTCTATCCCGCCCGCCAGCTGGGCGATGACCGTCAGTTGCTGGAAGGAATTCAGCTCGGCACCGTCGACATGGCGGTGATCTCTTCGGCCATCTTCGGTGGCGCGACCCCACTGATGGACTCGCTCCAACTGCCGTTCCTGATCACGGACTACGCGCAGCTGGCCGAGGCCTTCACCTCTGACGAGGGCAAGGCGCTGCTAGACGGGCTGTCCGATATCGGTGTCGCGGGGCTGGGCTACTACGAGGGCGGACAACGCCACTTCCTGTCCAAGGCCGACACTGTGACAATGATTGACGATTTCAGCGGTCTCAAAACTCGCGTCGTTCCTGCAAAATTGCACCTCGACATCTGGCAGGCTATCGGCGTCTCACCAACCCCAGTCGCCTACGGAGAAATCTATTCCTCGCTCCAGACCGGCGTCTTGGACGCGACCGAAATCAACATTACTTCCGTCGAGGGCGAGAAGCTCTATGAGGTCGCCGACAAGCTCACCCTGACCGGACATTATTTCTGGCCCGGTGTGTTGGCGGCAAACCCCGGTTTCCTCGACCGGATCACAGAAGGGCAGCGCTACATCCTGATCAAGGCTGCCGAAGAGACGATTGCTCCCCAGGTCCAAGCCGCCTCGGAGCAGGACGAGGCCGCACTCACAATCCTCAAAGAACAAGGCGTCGAAATCGCGGACTTTGCAGAGCTCGACACGATGCGCGCTAAGGTAAAGGACGTCTCGGCCAGCTATGAAGCACTCGACCCGCGGATCAAGGCCTTCGCCGACGCTCAGCGCTGACACGCCCGCCGCGCGTCGTACACCGGCATGCGGCACCGACCACTCCGGAGTTCCGAAAATGTCTGACACCAGCACCCTATCCCTTGTCGAAGTCGGGATCGAACCCAACGCGCCGCTCACCCTCGACGGTGCCGAAGACCGGATGGTCTTCGTGGCCGAAGGCAGCCTCACCACGACCGACGACACGCACATCCGCCGCAACGAACGTCACACCGGGATTCATGCCATCGGCGGATCCGTCCTGACGGCCGAGGCCGAGGGCACGCGGCTCTGGATCTGGACGATCAGCGCGGGCGAGGCTCCGGCCATCGAAGGTGGCCGCGAGCTCATGTCCCGCCCCCTGCCCCTGATCGAAGGTTTCGATGGCGGTCAGGTCGTCATGCGACTCGACCGCGTCGACTTCCCTCCAGGGGCGGCGGCGCATACCCACGTCCATCCCGGACCCGGTCTGAGGGTCGTTTTAAACGGCAAGATCGGCATTCAGCAGGGCGAGGCCGACATCATCTGGATGGAACCAGGCGAACCGTGGTTCGAACTCGGCCCGAAACCCGTCTTTGCCCCGACAACCGAAACAGAACCGACTGCTTTCATCCGCTGCCTCGTGTTGCCGATGGAATGGCGCGGCCGAAATACGATCCGCTACATCGACCCCGCCGACAACGAAAAGCCGAAGTTGCAGAAGTACTACCGGTTCTGCGATGCGGTCGTCGAACTCCCTGGCCCTCTCAGTCAGGACTGAAGACAGCATGACCGTCCTCAGACAAATCAGGCAGGCCTACATAAAGGTCATGTGGTCGGCGGCCATTTTTGCGATGGCTGCGCTCATGGCGATCTCGGTTGCACAGGTCTTCTGTCGCTACGTTCTGGGTTTCTCACTGATCTGGTCCGAGGAACTGAGCCGCGGGATCATGCTCTGGATAACCTTCCTCTTTGCCGGTCTCGCATACGACAAGGGCGAAATCATCGCTCTTGAGGTGCTGCGCGAGATCATTCCGCGGAAACTGGCGCTTGGCCTCCTCCTCCTTGGCAATATCGCGGTGATCGTCCTGCTGGTGCTGCTGATCAAGGCTGGATGGACCTATGCCAAGATCGGCGGGCGTCAGATAATGCCCGCGCTCCAGGTGCAGCAATTCTGGGTCTACGTCTCTTTGCCCGTCGGGTTGGGGGTCTTTCTGGCCCATTTCGCGCTGCGCAGCATCGATACGCTGATGCAGCTGGTGTGCCCAACCCGCTCCGGGAATGTGACGACATGAACGTATTCAGCTTGTCTTTCCTTGTATTCCTAGTGATAGGCGTGCCGATCACAATGGTGCTGGCGTTGGCTTCGCTTGGATACATCCTGGTGACTGGACAAATGCATTTGCTGGTGGCCTTCCCGCAACGGATCATCGCCGGCGTCGACCAGTTCGTTCTGCTGACCGTGCCCCTCTTCATCCTTGCGGGCAACTTGATGAATGCAGGGGCTATCACAGACCGCATCATCAGCTTCTGCGAGATCATCGTCGGACGCCTGCGCGGCGGATTGGCGCTGGTGAACGTGCTGGCTTCGACGCTCTTCGCTGGGGTGTCAGGTTCGGCCGCCGCCGACAGCGCCGCCCTGGGCACCGTGCTGATACCTGGCATGCACAGGGCGGGGTATTCACTCACCTTCTCGGCCGCAATCACCGCCGTCAGTTCCGTCATCGGCCCGATCATCCCGCCCTCAATTGCCATGATCGTCTACGCAGTCCTGTCGGGCAATTCCGTCGCCGCGCTGTTCCTCGCATCAATCGTGCCCGGCATCCTGATGGCGCTCGGCCTGATGGCCTATGCGCTGGTGATCGCGCACCGCCGGGGATATCCGCGCGCCGACCCCGTGACCCTTCGTGAAGGGGTCCGGGCGACCGGTGGCGCGCTGCCCGTCCTGATGCTGCCGCTTATCATCCTCGGCGGTATCCTCGGCGGTGTCTTCACGCCAACCGAAGCCGCGGCCGTCGCCTCCGCCTATGCGCTGGTGATTGCGGCCTTCGTCTACCGAACGCTGACCTGGCAGAACTTCACGCGGGCGATGTACGATTCAGCGCTGACCACCTCGGCTGTGCTGCTGGTGGTGGCCATGGCTTCCATCGTGTCCTTCGTCTTCTCCATCGGTCGCATTCCCGACCAGGTGCTGGGATGGATTCTGTCGATCACCGACAACCCGACTTTGATCCTGCTCGCCGTCACTATGGCGCTACTTGTTCTCGGCGCCTTTCTCGAACCAATCGGAGCGCTGATCCTAACGGTGCCGATCCTCATGCCACTTGGCGCGGAACTGGGATTGGACCCGATCCACTTCGGTGTGGTCATCGTGCTCAACCTTGTCATCGGCCTGTCGACACCGCCGGTGGGCCTGTGTCTCTTCATCGTCTGCGCCATCTCAAAAGAGCCGCTCGGCCGGGTCAGTGCCGCCGCGCTCCCGCAACTTGCCGTCTGTATTCTGGTCCTGCTTCTGATAACCTTCGTGCCGGATCTTGTGACCTTCCTGCCTAGACTGGCAGGCTACGGAGGATAGTTTATTGACAGAAGACGGCCGGAACCCGCCCCAGAACGGACTTCAGACACTCGCCACGGGTATCATGATCCTGGAAACGCTGTCGCGGCGCGACGAGGGCATCGGGGTTAGCCAGTTGGCGCGGGAGATCGGGATGCCCAAGGCCAAGGTTCATCGCTATCTCACCACCCTGCGCGACCTAGGCTACCTCGAACAGGATCCCGCCAACGATAGCTATCGTGCGGGCTGGGGGCTGTATCTTCTGGCCCATGACACGCAGGCACATTTTAGTCTCACGCGGCGCGCTCGGCCGATCATGACCCGGCTCAGCGAAGCGGTGCAGCTGACCGTCGTGCTGTCGACCTTCACGTCAGAAGATTTTGTCGTGCTGGACTTCGTAGTTCCCCCCGCGCCGCTCGAAATGGGCCTGCGCGCGGGATCGCGCTTTCCGCTCAACTCCGGCGCACAGGGTAAAGTCGGGCTCGCGTTCGGTCCGGCGGAATGGCGCAAGGGTTTTCTCGACCGCGACCTGCCCGCAGTGACCAAGGCGACGATCACTGATCCTGCCACGCTTTCGGCCGAACTTGACGACGTCCGTACGCAGGGCTGGGCCGCCGCCCCCAGTCAGCTGTTCGTCGGCATCAACGCCGTCGCCGTCCCGGTCTTCGGCCATGACGAGATGCTGGCAGGCGCGCTTGCCGTCGTTGGGCTGAACTCCGCCCTGCCGTCCAAGCCCGGCGAGAAACTCGTTAGCGCACTCAAAGGTGCGGCCAACGAATTGTCACGCAGTCTCGGCTTCGGCCTGACACTGCCCAAAAGAACCTGACATCAGAGAGGACCCCACATGCTCAGCGACGAACAAAGACAGGCCGCAGCCGACGCGATCCTCGACGCCGAAAGAACCCGCGTGCCCTGCGTTCAGCTGTCGAAGCAATGGCCAGACATGACGCTCGAGGACGCCTATGATGTGCAGCGCCGCTGGACCAGGGGCCGCTCCGAGCGGGGGGCTAGGGTGATCGGCCGCAAGATCGGCTTGACCTCTCGTGCGATGCAAATGGCCTCGAATATGACCGAACCGGACTACGGCGTCATACTCGACGACAGCCTGTATCACGACGGTGCTCGCATCGCTGCGGGTACCTTCATCAAGCCCAGGCTGGAAACGGAACTGGCCTTCGTGATGGGGCGGGATCTCGCAGGCTGCGGCTGCCAGATGCATGACATTCTGGCCGCCACCGACTATGTCAGCCCGGCACTCGAGATCATCGACTATCGCACCGAAGTACCCCGCGCTATCGTCGACACCATTTCCGACAATGCCGCCTATGGGGCGATTGTCCTGGGCGGGCGGATCGTGCGCCCCCTCGATATCGACCTGCGCTGGCAGGCCGCCACACTGTCGAAGAACGGCGTGATCGAGGAAAGCGGCGTCTCTGCCGCTATCATGGGCCACCCGGCGGCAGGCGTCGCCTGGCTGGTCAACAAGCTCGCCGATCAGGGCGACGGACTGAAGAAGGGCGACATCGTCCTGGGCGGGTCCTTCACTCGGCCGATCGATATAGCGTCGGGCGACGTGGTCTTCGCCGATTACGGTTCGCTCGGGTCCATTGGGGTGAGCTTCGAATAGGCACGCACGGCGCAGGAAGGGCACGAATATGACGGATCTGACACGCAACGCCTTCAAGGCGGGTCTGGCAGAAAAGCGGCTTCAGCATGGGCTATGGGCCACGGTCAACGACACGTTGGTGGCCGAGCTTTGCGCCGCGCAGGGATTCGACTGGATGCTCTTCGACACGGAACATTCGGCGCTTGATCCGCTGACGGTCCTGCCACTGCTTCAGGCCGTGGCGCCCTACCCCGTCTCGCCGGTCGTGCGCCCCGGGTCGAACAACCCGGCCGAGATCAAAAAGCTACTCGACCTCGGCGCCCAGTCGGTCCTGATCCCGATGGTCAACACTGCGGAAGAGGCACGGGCGGCTGTATCCGCCGTGACTTACCCTCCCGAAGGCATCCGGGGTGTATCAGGCCTGACGCGAGCCACACGCTTCGCCTCCATCCCCGGCTATCACAAGGCCGCTCGGAGAGAAATCGCGCTGATCGTTCAGGTCGAGACCCTTCAGGCTCTGGACAACATCGAAGAAATTTGTGCCGTTCCGGGTGTGGATGCGGTCTTTGTCGGCCCTGCCGACCTCGCCGCCGCCCTCGGCCATCCGGGAGAGGCCTCACATCCAGAGGTTATATCCGCCACGCTCGAAGCCGTGGCGCGGATCGTGAAGGCTGGCAAACCGGCCGGGTTTCTCTCGCTCGACCTCAGCTTCTGCGACGCTGTGGCGAAGGCCGGCGCGACCTTCATTGCGCGGGATGTAGACATGGCGGCACTCAAGCGCGGGCTGAAGGATCGCGTTTGAGGCCCCTGGTTAGAATCGACGTGATCAAAGGGCGTGGTCGTAAGGAGCTGCGTTTGATTGCCGACGTCTTACACAATTGCGCGGTAGAAGCCTTTTCCCTATCGGTGCGCGATCGATTTCAGATCATCACCGAGCACGAGCCGCACTTGATGATAATTCAGGACGTCGGCTTGGGTTTCGACCGCAGCAACGATGTCGTCGTCCAAATAACCTCAACACCCCGATCGCTGGCCGCGCGCAAGAAATTCTACGCCTTGGCTGCCGAGCGTCTGTAGCTAACTGTAGCATCGCCCCCCAGGACCTGGTGGTTAACATAATAACGGTCTCGGAGAGTGACTGGTCCTTTGGCATGGGTCGTGCACAGTTCCTGACAGCTGAACTTTAACTTTTCCTTGGGCCGGAATGGGCAACATATTGCGGCGCCGGCTCGGTTTGCTTGAGGTTCATTGTGATACCCACCGCTTTAGAAAAGAGTATGCGCGGTTATGTCATGCCAATGGTCCTAACAACTCCTCGATAAAATCCTCCTGCCGATCGAGCGCCTCCTCCCATTCTTTCGGCACAGCCGCTTCCCGCTCGAGCATCTCCGGCTCGGGCTGCACGCGCCCGGCCTCCATCGCCATCACGCTCATCGCCCGCGCCTCGCGGCGCTGCGAGCGATCCCGGACAGAGCCCTGCCCATCCGGGGCACAAAGCCCAGGCCGCACGTGCTGCAATAGAGCACGGGCGCCTGCGCAAAGAGCGGCTCACGCCGGACAGGTTTGCGTCTCTCCTGTGAGGGGCGCAAACCCGGTGGGCTCGGATTTATAGAACCACTGCGCGCGCCGCAGCGGGTCATACCGCATCAGCCTCTGGTACAGCTTGTCTAACACGCCGCTCAGCAGCCTGTCCTCAGGCTTGCCTGACCCATTTCCGCTTGTCGCGCCGCACCTGTTCCACGGCTAGGGCCGCCACATCTGCGGCAATGCCCAGATGGTGACCGGAGAACCAGATGCCTTTGACGGTGGCGCCGAACTTTTCCATCGGGTTGCGGATTTCAAACAGGCAGACATCCTCGAAAGCCACCGGATAGCCGGAGGTACAGCCCTAGACCACCAGATCCTTCGCGCGACCGCGCTCGGCGTAGAACCTGACCAGTTCTACTATATCGCCACCGGTGGACATCCCGGTCGAGACATGGATTTCGCCTGCGTAATGCTCGCACAGATATGCACCTTGGAAAACAGCGAAGCACCCTGCCGGGGCGGGGAAGCGTTTGACACCGGCGGCATGTGATGACTACCAGCGTACCTATGAAAACTGCTCTTGTTACCGGCGCGGCCGGCTTTATCGGATATCACCTGAGCCTGCGCCTGCTGGACGCGGGATGGCAGGTGGTTGGCCTTGATTCCCTCAACGCCTATTACGATCCGGTGCTGAAACAGCACCGGCTTGATCAATTGCTGGCGCATGCGGCCTTTGTGCCGGTGCGTGGCAAGCTGGAACAGCCCGGCCTTTTGATGGAGGTCTTTGGGGAACACCGCCCCGACCGGGTGATCCATCTTGCCGCCCAGGCCGGTGTGCGCCATTCGATCGAGGCCCCGCGCGATTACCTTGAGGCCAACCTGATCGGCACCTACGAGCTGATTGAAGCCGCCCGCGCCTGTCCGCCGGCGCATATGCTGATGGCCTCGACAAGCTCGGTTTATGGCGCGAACCCGCAAATGCCCTATCGCGAAACGGATAAGGTCGACACCCAGATGTCGTTTTATGCGGCCACCAAAAAGGCCAATGAGGCGATGGCGCATTCCTATGCGCATCTCTACGGGTTGCCGATCACCATGTTCCGGTTCTTTACCGTCTATGGCCCTTGGGGCCGCCCGGATATGGCCTATTTCAAATTTACCCGCGCGATTTTGAAGGACGACCCCATCGACGTCTATAACAACGGCGAGATGCGGCGCGACTTTACCTATATCGACGATCTCGTCACTGCGATCCTCGGATTGGCCGAGTGCCCCCCCGGGCACGTTCCCGTCGGGGATCACGACAGCCTGAGCCCGGTGGCGCCATTCCGCAGCGTCAATATCGGCGCCAGCCAGCCGGTGGCCCTGATGGATTTCATCCAAGCCATCGAAAAGGCGATCGGACGCGAGGCCCGGAAAAACATGATGGGCATGCAGCCCGGCGATGTGCCCGCCACCTGGGCCGAAACCCGGCTTTTGCGCGACCTCACCGGGGTTGAGATGACCACGGATGTCGAGACCGGCGTAAAGCGCTTCGTGGAATGGTATCGCGGGTATTATGACCTTTGAGGCCTGTCCGGGCACGGGGCCGACCCGCGTCCGCTCGAACCGTCAGATTTTCCGCAAGGTCAGCGCAGGCCCGTTCCGGCGGGCCTGCAAAAGGCGCTCTTGTGACAAGCGGGCCCTGCGCCCGCGCGACGATCGAACGACCTGATCAGTTCTGAATTTCAGCTCAGGCTTTAGTTGCCTTGCGTCGGCGGCCAATCAGGCCGATCAGGCCGAGGCCCGTTGCAAGAAGCGGCAAACCTGCAGGCAGGGGCACCGCCGAAAGTGTCACGTCCGAAAGGATCGCGCCAATATTGTCGCCGCCCGCGTTCTGGAACGTCAGGGCCCCGCCATCCGTAGAGAAGGCCCAGGAGCCGGACGCGTCATCCGTCGAACCGATCGAACCGATGGTTGTGCTCCAGTTGCCAAGCGAAATCGTCACGGATTCGGTCGAGCCGCGACCGCTGCCGAAAAGGCTCAGGTCAAGGACATAGCTGCCTGCGGCAAATGAGATGCTGGAAAACAGCCCGGCGTCATTGGTTGAGCCATCCAAGTCGATGCAGCTGCCGCCCCCGACACACAGATTTCCGAAATCACTTCCCTCGACAAGATAGTCGACCGTTCCGCCGCTGACGGCCCAATTCCCCCCGAAGAACGCGCTGTCTGCATTCAGTTCCGTGGTGGCGCCGTAACTTGAAAAATCGTCTTCGAAAACCACAGCCGCATTCGAGGCCCCGGCAAAGAGGGCGACAAAAGCGGAGAGTGTTATCATTTTCTTAAACATGACGTGCTCCAAAACCAAAAACCGCAAGCGGGCCTTATCCGAAAATTTATTGCGGTCATTAAACCTTTACGGGATCGCTCCCCCCTGAGTCAAATTTTCGTTCCATAATTTTGCCACAATTCAAACGGGGCGTCTGCCGGGCGGTGCCGGATGGCACAGGCCCGTGGCGTGGACCGGTCTGCTGTGATGTGATCTCTGAACTTGCATCTAAAGATGCTTTTCCGTCAGGATGTAATATGCGCCACCGCAAGCGGTGCTCCTGGTTTTCGGGGTTTGATCTGGCTGATGGTCCCTGGCTTTTCTCGACGCAAGCTGCTCCGGTGCCTGGCCGGGCTGGGGCTCGTGCCCGGCGCCGCCTTGTCTCAGGTCAAAGGTGGGGCGGATCAGATGCTGGCGCAGGCTGGCACGGTCCTTGTGCGGCTGTCGGCGCTGGTGCGCGGCAGGTCGGGCGGGCGGCTCTCGGCGCGGATTGCATTCCCGGAAAGCAGCGCGCCGGTGCTGGGCCCCAAGGCGCGTGAGGCGGGGCATCGCCTGCTCTGGAAGCTGGCCTTTGAAGGGCGGGCAGCGGGCAATCACGGCGATCTTTATGAAAACCGCGATCGCGGTCATTCGCTTTTGCCGCCCGAGGCGCATCCGCAACTTACCCATGTGGCCTATGACGCAGAGGCGCGCAAAGCCGGGATTGATTACGGCTTGGCCGGGCCGGTCCTTTTTGAGGCGCCGCTTATCGGCAACTCCTCTACCGCGGTCAAGTACGGGGCGCTCTGGCGCTCTTTGCCGCGCCTGGCCCTCGGCCAGCCCGGTGGCGCCCAGCATCTCTATCAGAACTATCTGGCCGGGCAGATTCACGTCTATCCCGAGCACCGCGACCATGACCCGGAACATGGTGACCTGATCCCGGCCAATACGCCTTATTTCGTGATTTCGCAGGGCTCGTCAGGCTCGGATCAGCCCCATCTGGAAGCGCTTGCCATGATCCTCGCGGCGTTCCGCCCCGAGACCAAGGCCTTCCTGCACCAAAACCAGCTTTTGGCCCCGACGGTGCAGATGGTCCTGCGCCGCAGTCTCGCGGCGGTGCGCAGCCGCGCCGCTTACCTGTCGGGACTGGCGCACCCGTCGGTGATTCCCCGAGATCAGATCAACCTGATGCGCATGGTGCAGCTGGCCAATGCACTGACGCCCGCGACGGTGCCGCCGATGGTGCGGCTGGCGGTGCTGTCCGAAGAGGACGCCACCGAGGGCATCGACTATTTTGGCGAGGGGCTGAGCGAGCGGCTTTTTGATACGCCCGCCGCCATCGCCCGGATCTGGCGCAGCCATGCCTATCGCCGCAGCATGATCGTTTCGGCCGAGGCCACACGCGATCCGAACGGTCATGCGCCGACATTCATCTGGCGTGTCCTGCGGGGTGATCCGGCGCGCACCCGGATCGAACCGCTGGACAACCGGGGCCTGCATGCCCGGATCACACTGGACTGGCAATTGCCACGCCCGGTGCCGGGTCATCCCGATATCCGCTCGAACCGGGTGGATATCGGCGTCTTTGCCCAAAGCGGTGCGCAGGACAGCGCCCCTGCCCTGATCTCAATCCTGCTGCCCCGGCACGAGACGCGCCGATATGGCCCCGGCCCCGATGGCGCGCTGCGCATTGAAAGCCGCGATCTGCGGCCGCCACAAGGCGGTTATGCTGATCCGGTTCTCTTTCCGCAGGGCGATTGGCGCGATCTCTATCACTATGATTCAGCAGGCGCGTTGCAGGGCTGGATGCGCCAGGGACCGGAGGGGGACATGCGGTTTGATGCAACCGGCCGAAGGATCACCGCGACCGGCCCGGTGCCGGTCCGCCATATGATCGAGCGCCCGGCGGACGCGCCCCACCGGATCGTCTTGCACGACCCCTCCGTCGCAGAAGCGAAATAGAATGCAGGCCTGTTTGCCGTAAATTTTCCCGGACACCGAGCCGTCATGGCACGAACCCCGGCAGCCCGTTCCGCTCTTTTGAATACACCCGGAAAAGCGGCATCGTGACATTCGTTAAACGAGTACACCCATCTTGCCTGAGGGACGCAGAGGTTATCAGGATCGATCACTTCAGGCGGTCGTTTTGGTCTGTGGCTGGGTAACGATGATTCGTTCAAGTGGAATGTCGGTGATCCGTGCAACCCCGCCAACAGTTTCCATTCAGGCGACAATAAAGCCAAACTTGCGGATTTGATCCATGATATGAAATATAGCCTGCAAACTTCTCCTTAAGGTTGTGCGTTGATGACGGAAGCCCCTCAAATAAGGCAAAAATATGGTCACATTTGGAAGTTTTTCGTATGCAGCACCCCTCATTTTAGGTAGTTTCGAACTAGGTCGATGCCCGACATTTTCTATGGGTCTCGGAAAAGTAGAAAAGGGAAATTAAGAATGATTCAATTTCGCAATGCAAAAGAATGGCTTGTAGGCGCAGTAGCCGCCGTTGGCCTTATGGTCGGGGCAACCGATGCGGGAGCCGTTACTGTAATCGATGACGGTGACAACGTGATCATCAATTCCAATTCAGAGTTTATTGGTGATGTTGATGCTACCGGTGGGGCTGGTTCGTGGACGGTGACATTTACCGCTCTTACAGACCCTCTCCTTGCGACCGCAACCGCGTCCCTTACGAATCTTGTCGCAGGTACGTTCAGCGATCTGATGATGCAATGGATCGCGTCTTCGGATGACTTTGTTCTGGCCACGGCAATTATTGACGAGAACAACCTTAACCCCAGCATCAGCACGAACTTCACAGAAAATGGCGTGTTCGGTGGGGATGACAACCCACAGTATCTTCTGATTTCGTGGTCCGACTCTTTGGCGGGTGCAAGCTTTGACGTAGAAGTTTCTGCCGTCCCGCTGCCTGCCGGTGGGCTTCTGCTGCTGACCGCGCTTGGTGGTATGGCTGCAGTGCGTCGTCGTCGCAAGGCCGCGTAACGCAAATTGCGTATCATGTTTTGCAAAGGGCCGCGTCATGCGGCCCTTTTCTTTTTGTGCCTCAGATATCCAGCCCGATGGCCTGACGCAGCATCCAGACCATGCGCAGAAGCCGGAGTCGCAGAAGCGTCCATGCGGCGCGCAGACGGTCGCCGGGCCCCGATAGTGCGGGACTAGTCACGATCTTCGGCAGATGCGCAACGACGCTAAGCGGCATCGCCATGCCCTTGAGCGCCCATTTGAGCCGCGCGACGGCAGTGCCGCCGGTCTGGCCGAACATCTCTTGCGTGATGCGCCGCCATTTTCCCCTGAGGGCCGCCCAGTCCTGCCGTGACGGGTGCCCCACGCGCAGCCCGTCTTCGTAAACAAGCCGATAGCCTTTGGCCGTCGCGCGAAAGGACCAGTCGCGATCCTCGGACACCCCGCCGCGAAACGGGCCGACATCTTCGAACACATCGCGCCGGGTGATCAGGTTGCCAGTGCCGGAAAACCCCTGTACCTCGATATACTGACGGAAATCGAAGGCGAAGACCGTCTCGAAGGCCTCGGCCCCGCTGCGCGGCGGCGGGGTTTCGTCAAACACCCCGACCCGCCCGCCGATGAGATCGGCATTATCCGCCACCCGGCGGCCGGTCGCCACCCAATCGGACGCGGGCAGGCAATCGGCATCAATGAACATCAGACAGGGCGCGGTGGTTTCACGCACGCCCCTGTTGCGGGCGGCGGCGGCGCCTTTTTCCGTCTCGACAACAAAGCGGAAGGAAGGAAACCTTGATTGTGTTTGCGTCAGGGGCTGTGGCGAGCCGTTATCCACCACCAGGATTTCACACCCCGACAGATCGTTTTCCATCAACGCGGCAAGGCAACGCTCCAGCCGCACCACATCATTATAATGTGGGATGATGATCGCGATCTCGGGCACTGCCGCCCCTGTTCGGGTGTTGGCCGTCAATAGTAATCATACTCCTCGGCGTCACTGATATAGCGGCACTTGTTGAGTACGATGCCCATTACATTGGTCAGTTCCGCCACCTGACGTTCGGCCTCGTCGATACGTTTCATCGGGGTGGCTTCGGCGGCGACAACGATTACCGCGCAATCGACATTCTGCAAAAAGGCGATGTTGTCGTCGCTGGCATTGAGCGGCGAGATGTCAAAGAAGGTCAGATCCGGCGCATAGTCCCGCTCGACCCCGTCGAGAACCTCACGCGCCCCTCTGCTCAGCAGGATTTCCGACGGGTTGGATGCGGGACTGTTGTTGAACCCGAAACCGACCCGCTCTCCGAGGCGGACGCCGTGGTCGGCAAAGCGCACATGACCCTCCAGCACATCGGCCATCGAATGATCGGTCGTCTGTGACAGCACCTTGTGAAGGGCCGGGCGGCGCAGGTCGAGATCAATGCAAAGCACGCGCATGTCGCGCTGCCGCTCAAAGCTGAAGGACAGATTGGCCAGGGTGGTCGATTTGCCAGCCCCGATATCGGGAGAGACGATCGCCACCCGGCGCCAGTTGTTGCTCTGCGCCTGATGGATGATCTTGGTACGCAAGAGATCATACGGGGCGGCATCGCGCCCACGTTCTGCGGCAACCACCAGACGGTGCTTGAGCAGGGCGCGATTGACCTTGAAAGGTGCAAGCGCCGCCCAGGCCTCTTCAACCGATTGGCTGACTTCAGGCATGGAGGGGCGTTCTGTTTGTGTGGCACTGCCCGTTTGGCGCTGCGCGCGGGCCTTGGCTAGGGCTTGCTGAATACGTTCCATCTCAAGCGCTCCTGATATAATTGCAACCGGTCACCAGCGGACGCCGATCTTGTTCATGGCCCGGTCGGCCAGAAGGTCGAGCGGAAGATAATAAAGGTGCACCGCATAGACCGCAGCGGGAAACCCCACGAGGATCACCAGATAGACCATCAGCTTGACCAGGCGCTTCCTGAGGATTTCGGACCGGCTGCGCATATAGGGGATGGTTGCCAGCGGGCGCACACCGATGCGGGCAATGATATCCTCGGGGCGCCGGGCCGTCCGGTTGAGCAATTCGATCAGTACAACAAGACCGATCCCCGCCAGGATGCCGAATATCGTCCCGCCCCCGGCAATCAGCAGCCGGTTCGGCTTGGTGGGCAGGTTGGGGGTGGCGGGCGGCTCGATGATCGAAATCCTCTGACCGCGTGAAAGCGATTCAATTCGCTCGCCGGTACTGGCCTGGGCCAGGCGGTCAACGGCCGTATTATACTGGGCCTCGATATTGGCATAGGTCCGGTTCAGCTCTTCGAGGGTCGCCGTATTGGCCGGGGTGCGGGCCAGCGACGCTTCCAGATCCGCCAGCCTTGCGGAGATCTCTTCGCGTTGCTCCCCCAGCATCGAGATGCGCGTCTCGATCTCGCTCAACTGAAGATCGAGCGTGGTCGAACCGCGGTTGCGGCTCTCGCTCTCAGGCGCCGGTTCTTCTGTCTTGGCCCGAGCCGCAAGCCGCTGCTCAAGCTGTTCGATCCGCCCCTCCAGAATCTTCACCCTGGGGTTTTCCGCCGAATATACAGAGAGCGTTTCATCAAGCTGGGTCCGCATCTCCTGCAGGCGCTGTTCGTCGGGCGACAGACGCACGCCCTCGTTGGCCCCGAGCTGTCCGGTGGCCTCGAATATCTGTACAATTCGCTCACTCTGATTGTTGAGCGAGCTGATATCCCGGTCGATCTGGCGGACCTGCTCCTGCAATGTGGCCTGCTGATCGAGGCGGTATTCGAGACTGTCCGGCAAAGCCCCCGAATTCGCGGTCTTGAATTCGAGGATGCGGGCGCTTTGTACGTCGAGATTCTGGCCCAGGCGCTGAACCTCCTGCTCGAAGAATGCCAGCGTGTTGCCCGCCCGCGAGGTGCGGAACTCCGCGTTCTGCCGCTCGATCAGGGTCAGGTATTCGTTGAGCACACCGGCGGCAATTGCCGGGCTGCGGGCCTCGAAGGTAAGTGTCAGGATCGGTGTCGGGTTGCGTGACGTTCCGCCCCTCTTGATCCCGGTCCGCGCCTGCATCGCCTCCACGATCTCGTCGGCACTCATTGTCTGGATGTCCTCGAACACCTGCTGGCTGCGGGCGGTATCAAGCATATTGGCACGCGTCATCAGCCGCTGTTCGATGATCTCGAGTTGCTCGGCCAGACCCACCATGACCGTGGACGAGGCCAGTTCCGTAGGGATCTGCGGGCCTTCCAGCAAAAGCCGGGTCTGCGATTCATAGGCTGGGGGCAAGGTGAAGGCCGCGATGCCTGCCACTGCCGAAATGACCACCGAGAGCACAAGGAAATAATGCAGGCGCCGCAGGAAGATCGAGAAATAGTATTTCAGGTCGTTCATGTCTTGTCACTCTCTTCCGCTGCCAGGGAGACTGTAAAGAACAA
The DNA here is from genome assembly GCF_913054395.1 of uncultured Roseovarius sp. Taxonomy (GTDB): domain Bacteria; phylum Pseudomonadota; class Alphaproteobacteria; order Rhodobacterales; family Rhodobacteraceae; genus Roseovarius. The sequence continues at coordinate 32,312 of NZ_CAJXIP010000003.1, read as the reverse complement.
TCCGTCATCAAGAACGCTCTGAAGGATGTCTTTGGTCACTTTTTTCTCTTCCTTGCTCCATGTGTAAACCATTGCGATATCACACAGTTGATTGACAAGTCGCGGCACTCCGCCGGTCTGCTCATGGACCATTTTACAGGCGCCGATGGTAAATTCGTTGCCCCCCCCGCCAGCGGTGCGTAACCGGTGCTGGATGTATTCCGTCACCGTCTCTTCATCCATTGCCGGGATGTGGAAACTTGCCGATACGCGCTGCGCCAGCTGTTTCAGCTTGGGGCTGCGGATCATGTCGCGCAACTCGGGCTGCCCGACAAGGATGAGTTGGATCAGCTCATCCTTGTTGGCGTTGATGTTGGTCAGCATGCGCAGTTCTTCCAGCCCTTCCATCGACAGGTTCTGCGCCTCGTCGAAGATCAGCACGACGCGCCGCTCTGCGGCATATTCCGAGATCAGGAAATCCTGCAGTTTCTGGAACTTCTGAACATAGCTTGCCCCTTCGGACACCTCGAGCGACAATGCGTTAAGCACCCATTGCAGCAGTTCTCCGCGCCCGCCCTGAGCATTGGAAATGAGGCCGATCGTAATGGCCTCTTCGGTGCTCTTGAGCAGGTGATGCACCAGCGTCGTCTTGCCGGATCCGATTTCCCCGGTCACCACGGTTATCGGCGCACGCGACAAGATCCCGTAATCCAGAATCGTATAGGCATTGCGATGCGCCTTGGACCAGAACAGAAAGGCAGGATCGGGCAGCAGCGTGAAGGGCCGCTCGGACAGGCCGAAAAAATCTGCGTAAAGGGTCTCCGGTTTCATATGCATCTTTCAAAACTGGTTCCGCAGGCTGGTGTCATACTGCACAGTTAAAAGTGCCACCACAGCAGAACGTAAAACTCCGTTTGTCTAAATTGTACCTGTCCTTTACAGGCCAATCATTCAACAGACAAATTCTGCGCTTTGATGGCGGGAGTAAGATATTTGAAAGGCGGGGCGCATCACCCGCGCGCGCTTTTCGGCGCGGGTTCTTCGCGAATCGATCAGGGCCATCAAGGAATTATTCCCCCTGCTCACGGAGATTTGTTGACGGCCCGACAACAATCACCAGATGTAGGGGGGTGGCCATCTGTGACGTCCTTATCTGGAAAATTCGAAGTTTAAATCTTTTCAGTGGCTTGGACGCATATTTTTGAATTTTGACCAAATTATGTCTTGTTTTAGGCGGCCCGGAGTAGTTCACTGACAAAGGGGCGTAAAAGTGAGTGTGTGCTGCTCATTCAGAGAATTCATCGAGCGGATTTACCGCGTTGGGATTTCCCGCGCTGGATGGTGTCGACATGTTCGCTTATGGATGTGGGTAAAGGCTATTAATTATGATTATTAGAGAATTTTCGGAAACGCCTATTACAAAACGCGTTTCTGAACCAAAGAACCGCGGCGCAGCCTATCGCAATGGTGCGAAGCGTTGCCTCGACATCGCGCTTGTCGTGATGTCCCTGCCGATTGCCCTGCCGCTCATATTGGGCATGATGGTTCTCGTGTCGTTTTCCGGGGGCAACCCCATTTACCGTCAGAAACGCCTCGGGCGTGGCGGGCGGGTCTTTAACATGTACAAGATCCGCACGATGGTTCCGGGGGCCGACGCCCTGCTGGAAGACCATCTTTGCAAGAACCGCGAAGCCCGCCGCGAATGGAATGAACGCCAGAAACTGAAATGCGATCCACGCATCACGTCGCTTGGCTGTTTTCTGCGCAAGTCCTCTCTGGATGAACTGCCGCAGCTTTTGAATGTGCTCAAGGGCGACATGTCGCTTGTCGGGCCGCGTCCGATGATGGTGGATCAGCGCTCGATTTATCCCGGCACGGCCTATTTCGAACTGCGGCCGGGGATCACCGGACCCTGGCAGGTTTCCGACCGCAATGAATCGAGCTTTGCCGAACGTGCCGCCTTTGATCGCAGATATCTGATGTCATTGTCTTTTTCGCAGGACCTGTCGATCCTGCTCAAGACCGTCTCGGTGGTGCTGCGCGGTACCGGATATTGACAGGTGGATTGTCGAACCTGTCCCGAAATGTGATAATGGCACCATGATCAAACTTACCTTTCTGGCATTTGCCACTGCGGGCATGCTGTCCTTCTGCGACAATGCGGAACAGCGTGCGGACAAGCATTATCAATCCGGGGTTGAACTGCTGGAAAAAGGGGACGTGGATCGTGCCCTGGTCGAATTCCGCAATGTTTTCCAGCTGAACGGCCAGCATCGCGAAGCCCGGCTGCTATATGCAGATGCCGAGCGCGCAAGGGGAAATATCCGCGAGGCCTATGGGCAATACCTGCGGCTGGTGGAACAATACCCCGACAGTCTGGCCGGCCAGCGCGCCCTTGCCGAACTGGCGCTGCAGGGCAACAACTGGGAAGAGGCGCGCCGCCATGGCCAGGCTGCGGCGGAGCTCGACCCCGATGACCGTCTGGTACAGGCAATCAACGCCACGGTCAGCTATCGCGATGCAGTTGTCGCCAAGGATGCCGCGGCAGAGCGCGCGGCAGTGACGAAAGCGCAGGCGCTTGTTGCCGAAGATCCCGATCTGATGATCGCCCGGCAGGTCATCATCACCGATCTGATGCGTGCCAGGAACTGGACTGCGGCCCTCTCTGCGATTGATGCCGCCCTGGCCGAGACGCCCGACAATCAGGAACTTTATACAATCCGCCTCGGCGTTCTCAATCAGCTGGGCGAAACACGCGAAATCCGGGCGCAGCTCGAAGAGATGATCACCCGCTTTCCCGAAGATCCGAGCATCCCGGCAACCCTGGTGCGCTGGTACGTCTCGCAGGGAGAGGCCGATACGGCCGAGGCATTCCTCAAGGAACGCGCGGATCAGGAGCCGCGCGTTTCCGAAAACATCATCACCTATATCCGTTTCCTCTCGGAGGTGCGCAGCCGTGAGGCCGCCAAGCACGAGCTGGACAGGATCATTGCAGATAATCCACCCGAACGGGAACGGTTGATCGCACTGCGGGCCGGGTTCCGCTTTGACCTCGGCGAGCGCGACGCGGCCATTGCCGAGATGGAAGAGCTGATCGACCCGATGGAGCCCTCCGACGAGCGCCGCAGCATCATGGTCATGCTGGCCCGGATGCTGGAGGCAACCGACAACCGGGTCGGAGCCAGGGCCCTGGTCGAACAGGTTCTGGAAGAGGACAAAACCCAGATCGACGCAATGAAAATGCGGGCCACCTGGCTGATCGAGAGTGATCGTGCCGACGAGGCCATCGTCGCCTTGCGCACGGCACTGGGGCAGGCCCCGAACGATGCCGAAGCAATGACCATCATGGCACGGGCCCATGAACGAGCGGGCAATCGTGACCTGATGGCGGACATGTTGAGCCGTGCGGTCGAGGCCTCCAGAAAGGCGCCGGACGAATCCCTGCGCTATGCGCGCCACCTGATCTCGCAGGACAATCTGCGCACCGCAGAGACCGTTTTGATCAACGCCCTGCGCCTGTCCCCGAACCATATCGCCCTGCTGGGCGGGCTTGGCGATATCTACATGCGTGACCGGGACTGGCCCCGCCTGACGCAGGTCATCGATACCCTGAAGCGCCAGGATGGCGCCACCGCACAGCGTGCTGTCAATGAGCTGACGGCACGCCAGCTGGCGGCGCAGGACCGCGAAGATGAGTTGCTGGGCTTTCTCGACACGCTTGCCAGCGAGGGAAACTCCGGCATAGGCCCCGCCGTGCTGATCATACGGAACCACTTGCTTCAGGGCGATGTCGACGCGGCACGCAAATATGCGCGTGAGATACTGGACGCAAACCCCGGAGACCACGACGCGCGTTTCCTTCTGGCCTCGGTGCAGGTGGTGGGCGGCGAAATCGAGACGGCCGCAGCGACCTTTCGGGATCTGGCGGCAGATACCCCGCAGGATCAGCGCCTCTGGCTCGCTCTCTATAACATCCACGCGCTCCAGGAAGACACGGCGGCGGCCCGGCAGGCCCTTCTGGACGGGATTGCGGCCAATCCTGACAACCTGCGGCTCAACTGGGCTCTGGCCGGCGTTCTCGAGCGTGAAGGTGACATCCAGGGCGCGATCGGGATTTATGAGCGGCTCTATGCCGCTGACAGCAACAACCTGATCATCGCCAACAACCTGGCAAGCCTGCTGGCGACCGGGAGCGAGGATGCCGACGCCCTTACCCGCGCGCATGAGATCGCGCGGCGGCTGCGCGACCGTGACGTTCCGGCCTTTCAGGATACCTATGGCTGGATCGCCTTCCGCCGCGGGGATCTGGACACCGCGCTTGCGGCTCTGGAACCGGCGGCGACCGGTTTGCCTGAGGACCCGACAGTGCAGTACCATCTGGCGCGCATCTATGTCGCGCTCAAGCGCGATGCCGAGGCCCTGGCGCAGTTCCGCAAGGTGGTCGGGCTTGCGGAAAACAATTTGAATCTCGCGTACATGGAAGAGGTCAAAGGCGAAATTGACCGATTGTCCGCGGCTGCCGAATGAACCGATGTGAAATACCGACGAGAAAATACCTTCAAAGCGCTACAAATCTGCCGCAGCGGTGGATTTTCTTGACTTTACGTATTTTGCCAACCCGCCAAATAGCATAAATTCCACACAAAATGAAAATGGGACAGAGGCACAGGATGATCAGATTTTTAACAGCGATCCTTTTCCTGATTGGATCAGCCAGCGTTTCCATGGCGCAAGACATCTACCGCATCAAGCCGGGCGATACCCTGCAGGTCGAGGTTCTCGAAGATCCGGGCCTCAACCGCAATGTTCTTGTTTTGCCCGATGGGTCGATCAGTTTCCCGATGGCCGGCACGGTCAAGGCGGGCGGGCGTAGTGTCGATACCGTGGCCAGCACCCTGTCAAAGGAAATGGCCTCGAACTTTGCTGTCTCGCCGACCGTTCTGGTGTCGGTCTCTGCCCTGGCGCCCAAAGCGCCGTCGCGCGCCGCCGCTCAACCCGATCTGATGAATATCTATATTCTGGGTGAGGCCAATGAGCCCGGCCGCAAAGAGGTCCTGCACGGCACCACCCTGCTCCAGCTTCTGGCCGAGGCGGGCGGGCTGTCCCGCTTTGCCGCCGCGAAACGCATCCAGCTGCGGCGCGTCGATCCGGCTACCAAGAAGGAAACCGTCTATCTGTTCAACTATCGCACCATGGGTGGCAGCGACAGCATCAGCGGTGCAACGGTACTGGCCCCGGGCGACGTGATCGTTGTGCCGGAGCGTCGTCTGTTCGAATAAGGCCGGATCGTGATACGCTCCCATATTCTGGTTGGCTCCGGATGTCTGACCCTGCTCTGTCTGGGTACGGGTCTGACCTTTGCGCAACAGGGCAGCAGCCCCGAAGACGGCGGCCCTGTGCTGACCTTCGGCCTCAGCTCCACACTCAGCGCAACGGATAACTACAACCTGCGCCCGAATGGCAGCGACAGCGCCGAGCTGTTCGACAACAAGCTGTCCTTCGGCTATGAGAACCAGCGCGCCAATGACATACTCCGCCTGGATCTGAGCGGGGTGCTGCGGGCCAATGAGCCCCCCGGAGGCAGCCACACCTTTGATGATCGGAACGCCCGGCTTGGCTATGATCGTGAAGGCGTGAACAGCACCTTCAGCTTCGGGGCTGACTATAGCCTCGCCTCGGTCAATTCACTTGATCCGTTCGATGACAACGCCTTTTTCGATGATGATCCGCTTGACGAAACCGATCTCGCCGAGGATCGGGGGGACCGCGAGCAGATATTGACCCGGTTCACCTTCGACACCGGTCTCAACAATCTGGTGGGCTTCACCCTCGATGGGCGTTACCGCGAGCAGGATTATACCGGCACCACCGATCCGGATCTGTTCGACAGCACGCTTCTCAACCTGACGGGCGCGACGCGGTTCACCCTCAGCCAGACCACCGAGGCACGGGTGGTGCTGCGCTTTGCCGATTATAGCGCCGAGGACACGGCCCGGACCGACCGGCAGACCACCAAATTGAATCTGGGGCTGAGGCAGGCTCTCTCCGAGACCGACACGCTTGATGTCTCGCTCGGCCTTCAGCAGATCAATACCCATGAAACCATTCTGGGCACCCGACGTTCGGACAAGCGAACCTCGCCGGTTGGCAATATTGCCCTGACCCGGGAATTGACGCGGGGCACGGTCGGCACAGAATTCGACGTTAGCGACAGCGTGAACGGCACGACCGCCACCTGGCTGGTCAGCCGCGCAATGCCCTTGCCGCGCGGCGCGCTTGAAATCAGCCTTGGGGCGACCAGCGATGTCTCCGACACGATCCGCCCGGTGGGCAGCATCGAGTTCAGCCACGAGATGCCGCGCAGCACCCTGACGGCAACGTTCGACCGGCAGGTCGCCACCAGCTCGCGGTCGAACGAATTGCGCACCACAAGTGCCTCTCTGGGATATACTTACGAGATAAACTCTCTGTCCGATCTGGCATTTTCGGCGAATTTTGCCGATTTGTCCCAGGCAGGCGGCCCCGCAGTGAACGACACCACCCGCACCGATCTGCGCGCCACCTATTCCCGCGATCTGACCCGCGACTGGCGGCTCTCTTCAGGCTATGAATACCGCCTGCGCGATGAAAGCGGAGTGGGCAGCGCCACATCGAACCGGATCTTTCTGACGCTGGAGCGCGAGGTCGTTATCCGCCCCTGATCTTCAGGCATTGTCGCTGCAAAGAAAACAGATCGTTCAAAGCCGCCCCTACACGCCGTTTGCCCGGCTTTTGAATCGCTTTTTACCCGGTTTTTCGTTAGAACATCAAAGGGGTGCATGGCAGCCGATAAGAGTGTTTCAGGCATGGCAAACAGTGCCTGAGCGGTTACAGGAGAACGTGAAATGTCCGTGACAGACTATTCCGGCCCGGGGGCCCTTGCCCGCCCGCTCAACCCAGCCGGCCTGTTCTGGTTTGCGCTCCTGCTGGCGGGCTCGGTGCCGATCTTCTGGATCGGGTTTGTCTCGCTGGCCGAGGCCTGGTCCACCGCCGAATACAGCCACGGACCGATTATTCCGATCATCTCACTCTATCTTTTCCTGCGGGAAATGCGCCGCATGCCGCCGCCAAAACCGGTTGTGCATGACCGCAGCGCGGGTCTTGTCGTCATCACGCTTGCGCTTCTGGTGGCGCTCGCGGGCAACATGACGCGGATCCCGGATATCGTCAGCTATGCCTTCATCATCTGGGTCGGCGGCGCGGTTCTGACGATCTTTGGCTGGGAGCGCGGCAAGCTGCATCAGCTCGGGGTGGTGCATCTGATCTTCATGCTGCCGCTGCCGCATTTCATCTATCTCAAGCTGACCATCATACTCCAGACGATCTCGTCGGAGATCGGCGTGTGGTTCGTGGCGCTGATGGGAGTGCCGGTCTTTCTCGAAGGCAATGTGATCGACCTTGGCGTCTACAAGCTTCAGGTGGCCGAAGCCTGTTCGGGGCTGCGCTATCTTTTTCCGATCCTCAGCTTTTCCTATCTTTTCGCGATCCTCTATCGCGGGCCGGTCTGGCACAAGGCGGTGCTTCTCCTGGCGGCGGTGCCCCTGACGGTGCTGATGAATTCCTTCCGCATCGGAATGATCGGCGTGCTGGTCAACAGCTATGGGATCGGGCAGGCCGAAGGCTTTCTGCATTTCTTCGAGGGCTGGATCATCTTCGGCGCCTGTATCGCGATCCTCTTCATCATGGCCGTGGCGCTCCAGCGGCTGACGCCGAACCCCAAGCCCCTCTCGGAGGCGATTGATCTCGACACCACCGGTTTTGGGGCGATCCTGATCCGTATCACCGGCATCCGCGCCTCGCGCGCCCTGATGGCGGGGGCGATCCTGACACTCGCGGTTTCGGGGGGATGGGCCTTGCAACAGGGCAAAGAGCCCGTGGCGGTGGACCGCGACCCCTTCGCACTTTATCCGCGGCAGATGGGAGAGTGGTCAGGAACCTTCTCGATGCTTGATCCGGATATTGAGCGGGTACTGGGGGCCACCGATTATCTTGCATCCTCCTTCAACGCCGTGTCCGAGCCCGCGCCGGTGGCGCTCTTCATGGCCTTCTATGACAAGCAGACCGAAGGCAGCGGCATCCACTCGCCCGAGGTTTGCCTGCCGGCCGGCGGCTGGGAAATCTACAGCTTCGAGACGGTGCCCGTGGACATGGGCGGCACAGGCTATGGCACGTTTCAAGTCAACCGCGCGGTGATCCAGAAAGGGCTGGCGCAGCAACTTGTCTATTATTGGTTCGAGCAGCGCGGCAAGCGCATGACCAACGACTTCAAGGCCAAGATGAGCGTGGTCTATGACAGCCTCATGATCGACCGCACCGACGGGGCCATCGTGCGCTACATCACCCCGATCCTCGACGGCGAACCCGAAGGCGCCGCCGACGCGCGCCTGCAAGAACTGATGCGAGAGAGCCTGCCAAGACTGCCGCGGTTTGTGCCCGGGTGATGTTTGATGCAACCTCAAATAAGGCATCTAAGACGTAAAATGCGTTGCGCGGATTTTATCATAACCCTCGGAGAGTGGTTAAGTGCGATGATAGAAACCGTCTCCATTCTATTTCAAGGGATAATAATTAAATGAGAATTGGATTTGTTAGTGCATTGGATGCCTCAGACCCCAAGTCATGGTCTGGAACGAATTATTTCTCTGCACAGGCTTTGTCGGAATATGCCGGCACAGTTGTAAATATTGGACCGATTCAACCAAGCTCCCTCTGGTTTAAACGTGCTGAAAGCCGGATACGGAATACCATGCATTTTGGCCGTATTTTGCCGAAGCAATCTTTTAGAGTCGCGCGCGATAACGCCCGTCTTATTGAAAGAAAAATCAAAAGCGCAAAGCCTGACATCTTGTGTGCGCCCGCTGGCTCGGCCCTCATTGGGTTTTTGAACAGCGAGTTGCCCATTCTGTATTTTTCAGATGCCACTGCCCGCTTAATGTTTAATTATAATCCTGAATTTGCAAAACTTACCGACGAGGCAAGGAAACAAGCCGATGAGCTTGAACAAAAGGCAATCACGCGGGCTGATATCCTTTTATATCCGACAGAGTGGGCTGCTCAATCAGCGATTGACCACTACAATGCAGACCCAGATAAAGTGCATGTGGCTCCTTTTGGAGCAAATTTATCAAAAGTTCCCGAAAGAGAAAAAGCACTGGCTCCAAGAATTGGCTCTAAACTCAGACTTATATTTGTTGGCGTTAACTGGAAGGGGAAAGGTGGTGCTATTGCGGTTGAGGCCCTTCGTGAACTCATCGCCAAAGGTTTCGACGCAGAGTTAACTATTGTAGGGTGCGTCCCTCCAGCAGATGTGGCGCGAGATCGAATTACAGTTATTCCGTTTCTAGATAAAAACGATCCTGCACAGGCCAATAAATTGTCTGATCTTTATTTAGAATCTGACTTCTTGATTCTTCCGACACGAAATGAATGCTTCGGAATTGTTTTCTGTGAGGCCGCCGCCCACGGAGTTATCAGCATTGCAACAGCGACGGGCGGTGTACCCGACGTTGTAAAGCACGGCACCACAGGATTTGTGCTCGCTCCCGAATGTGGCGGTCGTGAGTATGCAGAGCGGATTTCTGAGGTTATGTCAGACAAAGATCATCTTTCAACACTCCGCAGGAACGCGCGGGATGATTACGAGACCCGCTTGAATTGGGAGGCCTGGGCCTCACGTGTCAAACTTCTTGCGGGTCTCACGCTTCCGAAATATCGCCAGCACACTGGATAAAAGTAATCATGCAGCAAGTATACCACGTGAGCCCTTATGGTAATTTTGGAGATGACTTAAACGCCTGGTTCTGGGACGAAGTACTCCCAGGTTGGCGCGACTGGGAAGATTCAGTTACTCTTGTTGGCATTGGGACTATACTCAACGCGGGCCTGCTACCTACAGGCAAACTGCTCGTTATTGGCTCTGGCGTAGGCTACGGGCGCATACCAGATGTCTCAAATAGCAACGATTGGGATATTCGCGCTGTCCGAGGTCCAAGGACCACAAGAGTGCTGGGTTTGGGAAAAGCTAAATCGTTTTCTGACCCAGCAATAGTATTGCCGTGCCTTGAAATGTTTCATGACATCGAGAAAACAGACGAAATTTTATTTGTCCCCCATGTCGGAAGCGACCAATCCTTTGATTGGGACACGATTTGTGGGCGCTTGGGGCTGAGTTATCAGTCACCTTCCGCCCCCCCAGAGGTTGTCATAAAGCGGTTGGCTTCTGCGCACGCAGTTATCGCAGAAAGTATGCATGCAGCAATCATTTCTGATGCATTTGGAACGCCTTGGACAGCCGTCCAGATCAATAAATCCTTTAACCGGTTCAAATGGTTCGATTGGTCTGAGAGCCTCAAAATGAAAGAACTTAAGATATATAAGTTTTTTCCCTTGTTGCGAGGGGTGCAGGCGGTTCTTGATCGAATTGGAGAAAGAACGAGCAAACCTGTACCGAGCAACGTTACGAAGGGCAAAACAGTCCCTTGCTGCCCCTCTATGGCCCGTAAAGGAAAAATTTTGCATTACCTTGCATATTTTCACCTAAAACAGGTGAATAAAAGAGCAAGGTTTGGCGTTTCAGACAGGCCTTCGCTAAAAAAGGCACAAGAAAGGTACTTCAATCTGTTTCATGAAATTCATCGATATTATTCTGACCGCTCAGGATGATAGTACCACGGTAGTTCGTGGCGCTCGGAGTGGAATCGATTTAGCCTATGGCAGCGATCTTGACATGGGCGCGTTATTGCTCGACCGCTCGCGCGGCGCCAATCGACAGCCCCCTTTTTTTAGATGCCCGCCAAGTGCGGCTTGTCTAGAGGAATGAAAAACCTGCCCACCCTGCCGCCCAAGGCATCTCTTCTGGAGCGGCTTGTCCCATACAGTGTCCTGATTGCCATCCTCGTGATCTGCGTGGTCATCGAGGCGGCCTTGCAGGGGGCCGATCACGGGTTCTGGGGCTCGCCGCGCTGGCGCGGGCTGGCCTATCAGAATGGCGGGTTCTGGCGGGGATTGCTGGACAATTGGCAGCCGAACTATGCCACCCAGCCCGTCACCATGTTCGCCAGCTACGGGTTCCTGCATGGCGGGGCGATGCATCTTCTGATCAACATGATCACGCTGATGTCGCTTGGGCGGCTGGTGATCGACCGCGTGGGCCAGCTGCGCTTTGCCGTGATCTATGTGCTCTCGCTTCTGGGCGGGGCCTTGGGCTTTGCGCTTCTGTCCACGGCTGTGCAGCCCATGGTGGGGGCCTCCGGCGCGCTCTTTGGCCTCGCGGGGGTCATCACCGGATGGGACTACACCGCCCGCCGCCTGGCGCGTGAAGGGATCGGGCCGGTGCTGCGGGTGATCGGGCTTCTTACCCTGCTCAATGTCGTCATGTACTGGGCGATGGACGGCAGCCTTGCCTGGGAGACCCACCTGGGCGGCTTCCTGGCAGGATGGGCCGCAGGGTGGTGGGTGAGCGACAAGGATCAGCCCTGACGATCAGGCCTTCGTCACATTGGCCATCGGCAGGCCCCGCTTTTCTATGGCATTGCGCGTATCGACGATCGGCAGATCCATCGCGACAAGGGCCGCATAATCGATATCGTCATGATCGGTTGCAATCAGGATGGCATCGAAATTGGCCGGATCGATATCTCCGAACGCTGTGGACTTATACCCAAGAATCTCCGGATATTCGCGCATGCGCGGGATTTCGGGCACATGCGGGTCGTGAAAGGCGACATCCGCCCCGGCTTCGCGCAACAGTGACAGCAGCTTGACCGAAGGGCTTTCGCGCATGTCGGGGATGTTCTTCTTGTAGGCAATCCCGGTGATCAGGATGCGCGACCGCGTCAACCCAAGCCCGAGGCGGCGGTCAAGAACCTCACGCAGCTTTGCGACCACATAGTCGGGCATATTGGAGTTGATCTCGCCCGCCAGCTCGATGAAGCGCGTGGACAGCTGGTATTCCCGGGCCTTCCAGGTCAGATAGAACGGGTCGATCGGAATGCAGTGCCCGCCAAGTCCGGGGCCGGGATAGAAGGGCATGAAGCCGAACGGCTTGGTGGCGGCGCCGTCGATCACCTCCCAGACATCAATATCCATGGCATCAAAAATGACCTTCAGCTCATTGACGAGGGCGATGTTCACTGCGCGAAAGATATTCTCTGTGATCTTGATGGCTTCGGCGGTGCGGGTCTTGGAGACGGGAACAACATCCCGCACGACCTTGCGATAGAAGGCTTCCATAAGCTGGCTAGCCTCGGGCCCATCCCCGGCGACGATCTTCGGGATCGTGTTGGTGTTGTAAACGGCATTTCCGGGATCTTCGCGCTCGGGAGAAAAGCCGATGAAAATGTCATGTCCCGGTTTCAATCCCGACCGGACCAGTATCGGGGTCAGAACTTCATCGGTCGTGCCCGGATAGGTCGTGGATTCCAGGGCCACGAGCGTGCCCTGCGTTATGTGGCGTGCAATCTCTTCGGTTGTCGAGATGACATAAGAAAGATCTGGTTCGCGATGTGCCGTGAGAGGTGTGGGGACACATATGACGAAGACGTCCATATCCGCCAGCTGACTGAAATCCGTCGTCCAGGCAACCCGCCCTGCATCTCGCAGATCGACCAGCTCTTGATCGGAAATGGCCCCGATATAGCTGTTTCCGGCATAAAGCTTTTCAATCTTCGCAGGATCGACATCAAAGCCGGTGACATGCAGCCCGCTGCGCGCTGTCGTTACCGCCAGAGGCAGCCCAACATATCCGAGGCCGAGGATCGCGATCCTGGCGGTCAAGGTCTCTATCTTAGAGAGCAACTCATCAAAGGAATTTTCTGACACGGTAAATTCATCTCCAAAATTTTGAACTGCTTCTTTCCTTGCTGCTATCCTTAATCAGCATTTTGTGGAAGAGAGCAGGAAGCGGTGTAAGGCATCCGTAAAATCTGTATCGGCAACAGCAGACAAGCGCTGCGGCGTGCCGCTGGCGATATTTTCAAGCGCATGGTCCATCACGGTGAAAAATTCGGTTTCATCCTCTGCCACAAACAGCATCGGACGTTTCGCTAGGTTTTTGACAGTTGTATATTGATGGTCATTTCGCGTTTCACGCAGATGACCGCGCCGCGGCATAATGACAATCGGTTTTCCATGGGTAAAGGCCGTCAGGATTGATCCCATCCCGGCATGCGAGACAATCAAATCCGCCTGAAGGATCCGCGCCTCATAGTCCGCAGGCGTCAGGTGCGTTACCGTTTCGAAGTTTTTTGGCCGGTAGGCACCGGAGGCCGGTGAGACAATCTGTGCAAATATCTCATGCTTCCGCGCTGTCTGATCGGCCCAGACATCCAACGCCCTGACAAGCCGGTCAAACGGCTCATGTGTGCCTATTGTCAGGAAGATCACAATACCGACCCCAGATATTTTGGTCCTTCCGGCTTGGCAAGATGCTCCCATTGTGTGAGCCAAAGGTCCGCATGCTTGCCGATGCGTTGCCCGGACATGGAAAGTTCTTCAGCATTGGCCATGCTGTCTATCCAGACGGTCTTGGCGCCAAACAGGCGTCCGACTCTCAAGGCAAAATATCCCGGTGCCGCACCGGTTGACAGAACGACATCGGGACGCTTTCGCGCCATGATGAAAATAATGCCGAAAAGCTGTTTGACCAGGCGCCACTTTTGCCAGCGGTTTGCCTCGACCACAGTGTGAAAGCCTGGAAGCGGCTCTCCGTCGTTCTCTGCATATTGGCATACTGTTTGGTAAAAGTCCGGGTCCGTTGTGACATAAGTCACCCGGAGCCCCTTCCATGCGGGGCGCAACCTCATCAGCTGAACCCAGTGTCCGCCCGCTGAAGCGACCGCCATAACATGTTGTTTTCTTTTCATGCCCCCCTCTCGATCACCTTAAGGCTAGACCTGTCAAAAAGGTCACGAAAGGATATAATCCTAAAATTATTCGTTTCCGCAAAATCGATTATCTTCTCTGTCAGGTTCAATACGTACTCTTGATGCTCTTCTGGCGATGGTCCGCGTCGAGGACGATCGAAATCATGCATCAGAACGACGCCACCCCCTGCGGCATGCAACTCTTCAATAATATGCTCGACAGGCAGGCGATTCCAACTGTCACGGCTGTCATGGGTCCAAAAGGCCAGTCTTGTCTTGCTGACGAGACTATAGATCAGTGTCAGAAGAGTGGATTTTCCAAACGGTGGACGGAAAACCGCACTCTCGACACTTAAATCCCTGAGCTGACACCGTCCTTTGCGAATGTCCCGGATTGAACGGAAAGGTCCCGTTTTCCAGGCATTGAGATGGCTGTATGTATGGTTGCCAATTTCGTGCCCATCGTCGTGCATACGGCGTATGGTTTCAGGATGCCGCGTTGCATTGCGCCCAATCACGAAAAATGTCGCCCTGACCTTCCGTCTATTCAGTATATCCGCAAGACGAAGTGTCAGGACATCGCTCGGACCGTCATCATAGGTCAGGACAATGGCCCTTTGAGCCCGGGCGCGCATTGCCAGATCCCTGGTCGCCCTCCAGCGAAAGGCCGCCGGAATGCCGAGCCAGAGCCCAAAGAAAGCAAAAACGGCAATTGTCAGAAACAGTATGGAATTCATTGGCGCGTCGCCCTGGATGGAAAATGGAAATCAGTACAAAAGCCCATAGCCGCCTGAAACTTACAAGAAACTCGATACGTCAGTGCCATCGCGCCAGCCGTTCCATCATATCTCCAAGGGCTGTTTCATAAAGCCCCAGTTTATCCAGCCCGGTTTCAAGGGCGGCTTCCTGCGCATGCTTCAGCTCGGCCCGGCGCCCATAGGCATCGAAAATCCGTGCCAGGATATCCTCGGCGCTCTGGGTGGTGCAATCGACCGTCTCCTCATACCCCAGCGACCCGAACAGGCCTGCAAACTTGCGGCTATAGGCCATGGGCACCACCGGCACCCCGGACGAGAAGGCCGCGATACAGGCATGCATGCGCGCGCCCATGAAAAAATCCATCCCCGCAATATAGCTCTTGGCCTCTGGCGGCGAGGTAAAGGCCGGGGCGACCTTCACGAAAGGAAAGGCCTCACTCAGTTTGACGCTGGCAGTATAGTCATCCTCGCGGTATTTATCCTCGGTCGTACTGCGGGTCCATGAGACCACATGCGGCACGAGGTGGATCTCGCACGCATCCGGATGATCGGCAAAACCCTGAAGGATGTCACGCATCAACTTGGGGTAATCCATCTTCAGCCCGAACATGTTGTCGCGGGTATAGCCGCCGCCCATCAACAGGCCCGAGACATTGATCCCGATCCTGACCGGCCCACCCTCTGGGCGCTTTGCCGGGGGGTCATACGGCAAGCGCAGCGCCACGTCCGAGGCCTCGATGATATCCCCCCTGATCCCCATCTCACGCAGGCAGGCGGTAGACAGGCTGTCGCGCGTCGTGGTGATTGCGCTGAGCCGGATGCTCTGGCGTGCAAGGAAGGTCGAGAGGCGATGCCGGAACGGCCCGAATGTCTGCGGGGCCAGGACCAGAGGCTTGCGGGCCAGATGCGTCAGGTACTTCATCATCAACATCTGGGTCAGGCGACGAGGGCCGTAGATATCGGCAAAGCTGTCCCCCCCGCCGATGTCGATGACCATGTCGCAGCCCCGGATAGCCCTGAAAAAATCCAGCGGTTTGCGCAATGGCCGGGTTGGCCGGATCTCGATATCCTCGCCAGTTACGTAAGCCGGGCGTTCTGCGATGCTGTCGATGACCTTGATCGTGACAGGAAGATTGCGCCGCTCGGCAATTCGCCGGATGATCGCCACCTCGGATACACTCAGCGCCCCGACCCCCATGTTGTCATTGCTGGCGGAATGGAAAATAAGGCCAATCTTGAGCATTAATATATCCTGAAAAGACCGAAAAAACACAGTTCACAAGCCGTTAGCATAAACTTGTGATACTGATAAGGCAGAGATGGGGATATTTGCCACCTTTACCCCTTGTCAGAAAGACGATGCCGGAGAACCCGGCGCAGCATGCCCAGAAAGTTCTTCAGGTTGCGCAGGGCCGGGTTCTGCCGGGCCGCACCCCAGAGATTGAGGCCACGATACCGCGGTATGGGCTGCCCTGCGAGGCGCAGTGCCAGCAGCCGCGCAAGCAGGGCGCGCCGCCGCTCTCTCTGTCCTGGCTGAATCGCCGCCAGGTGCGCGACATCGAAGGCTGCGGTTTCGAT
Organism: uncultured Roseovarius sp.; assembly: GCF_913054395.1. Taxonomy (GTDB): domain Bacteria; phylum Pseudomonadota; class Alphaproteobacteria; order Rhodobacterales; family Rhodobacteraceae; genus Roseovarius. The sequence goes on along the minus strand of NZ_CAJXIP010000003.1, from coordinate 16,096 downwards.
CCGGCCGGCGGCTGCCGCCTCTTTCAGAAGCCGCTCCCCCAATGCCGTGCGGCTGACGATCAGACTGATGCCTTCGGCCTCGTCAAAGACCGGATACCCGGCGGCATCGCTTTCCCAGGCATCGGCGCAGACGATATCGGCCGCCTTTCCGGTGCCGTCCGCGCAGATCTTGCAGCGGTGCTGGACATGTTTCGAGAGGACACTGCCCCAACTGTCATGATAGCTCATCGAGCGCTCGCTGCCGTCTTTCAGTACTGCCGTTGCGCGTCCGGGCCATCCCTGCCCCCGATAGCGAAAACGCGCCACCATTTCCGGATCAACCCCAATAGCCGCCAGAACTTCACGGCCACCGGTCTCGGAGGGCACACCGGCACAGAAGAAGGACAGCATGATCGGAAAGGCTGCCGCCACCTCTGGCCTATTATTGGCCAGGGTGCGCAGCGCGACAATATCGCAGGGCTTGCCCACAAAGGCATAACGCTGCCCCGAGGCCAAAAGCTGCCCCAGTTGGGCCAGGGGGGCCGAAGGGGCATAGCGAGATCCGGCGCCTGCCAGGATTCCGGCGCGGTCCGTGCTAATCACGGTCTGGTTGGCAATGGGGGTGTCCGCAGAGGCGGCGATCTGTACCACGGCATCCACGTCACCGCTTTCCAGCAGATGGAGCAGCAGGCCAGACAGGGCCCCGCCAGACGCCCCGGCAAATCGCAGGTCAGGCGCGGTGGACCAGCCAGTCTGCATCTCCAGGTAAGGCCCCCAGAGGGTATCATCCGTGCGCCCCTGCGTCTCGACCACCTGCCCAAGTGCAGGACAGAAACCGGCCAGACAGTCATCCTCGGCCCCGGTCAGCGGGGCGATCTGCCTAGGTCGCAGAAAACCGGGTGGGGACATTTCCATCGCAAGTTTGTCGGGAAACATCCCGGCACAGGCGCCGCACCCGGCGCATAGGTCACCCTTTGCTATATCGGCCAGGTTCTTGCTCGGTCGGGGCTCATGCATTCGTCCTGTCCTTTCAGTGAAATACCTATCATCTTCAGGTTTTAACGTGGCATGTGGAGCCCAGTTCGTCGCGTGAATTTCCAGAGCCTCTAATAACGGCTTGACCCCATGCCAGCAAACGGGAAATACCTCTCGCATCGATCGGCATTGTCGGAAAGGTCTTGAATTTCAACGTGTTTCGCACCGCTCTCCTGATCCTGTCCGGAAATGCCGCCGCCTCTCTGCTTCTGCTGGCGCGCAATCTGATCGTTGCCCGGCTTATTCCGGTCGAGGACTATGGCATTGCCGCCACCTTCGCGGTGGTGATGGGCATGGTGGAACTTACATCCGCCTTCGGACTGCAACAGCAGATCGTGCAGTCGAAAGATGGTGACGACCCCCGGTTTCAGTCCGCACTGCAAGGGTTTCAGGTGCTGCGCGGGATTGTGTCCGGCGTGATGCTGTTCCTGATCGCCGATCCGATTGCCCGATTTCTCGGTATTCCCGAGGTCGTCTGGGCCTATCAGGTTCTTGCAATAGTCCCCGTCATCAAGGCGTTCGAGCATTTCGACATCCACCGCCTCAACCGGCAAATGCGGTTCTGGCCGCTCATCCTGACCGGTGGCGTGCCCGCGCTAATGTCGCTCTTGATCATCTGGCCGCTGGCGGTCTGGCTGGGGGACTGGCGCGTGATGCTCTGGGCAATCCTGGCGCAGATCGCCGTCATGACGCTGACCTCCCATATCGTAGCCGAGCGCCCCTACCGGCTTGTCTTTGATCGTAGCATCATGAAAAACTCGCTGCGGTTCGGTTGGCCGATCCTTGTGAATTCAATTTTGATGTTCTGTGTTTTTCAGGGCGACAAGTTTATCGTCGGCCGCGTGCTCGGGATGGAAGCCCTGGCCATCTTCGCCATGGGGATGACACTGACCCTGGCGCCAACGCTCGTTGTGGCAAAGTCGGCGCAGAATTTTTTTCTACCACTGCTTTCCAAGCTTGATCGCAATACAGAGAAGGAAGAGGCACGATTTCAACATATAGCCATGGTAGCGACCGAAGGACATATGCTGTTTGGAGTGAGCTTTGTCTGTTTCATCGTGATTTTTGGCCAGCTGATAGTGAATATCCTTCTGGGTCCTAAATTCGACGACCTTCTATCAATTTTCACGCTACTTGCCGTTCTGCAATGCCTTCGAGTTTTCAAGGGAGGGCCGTCATCCGTTGCCCTTGCAGATGGGCGGACTGAAAGCCCCATGATTGCAAACACTATTCGCGTTCTACTATTGCCGATTGGGTACATCGTAGCAGTTCGTACAGGTAGAATAGATTATATTATTGCTTTGGCCATTCTCGGGGAATTAAGTGGGTTTGTCGTTTCATTGTTCCTTATTTGGTGGCGATCTAAAGTTAGTATTCGTCCGCTTGTTGGATCAATTTTCGGAAGTCTTGCTTTATGCGTGGCTGCAATCTGCGCAAATAAAATAGAGGCCTCATCAGCCGCTTTAGCAGCTATGCTTTCCTTGTTAGTGTTCACCCTGTTCATGATGAGGGACTTTTGTACTTATTCACTCCGAAAGCGGGCTCGGTGAAATCTCGGAGCGGCAGTCAGATCAGATGGATGTTAGATCACACCAATAATGTACTCACTCATAAAAGAGACTAAATTTAGAATAATGGCCTCTTCCAAATGACTAACAAACTTCTACCGGCTGCACGTGGTAGCGCGCCAGATATGGGCGTCAGGACACACCTACCAATCCCTGTCCTCCTTTATCTTATTGCAGTAGCCGTTCCCGTACATTTCTATCTGGGCTCACTGAGATTAACCGGAGTCCGAGTCCTGCTATTGCTCTTGATCATTCCGATGGTCATCAATCTTCTCAAAGGCAAATACGGCAGGATTCTCTGGGTCGATTATTTGTTCTTCCTTCACTTTTTCTGGATTTGTGTGGCCCTTGCGATCAACAATCCTGCCGAGTTCACACAGCAAGTCGGGTCTATCGGAATTGAATTCATTGGCGGCTACATGCTTGGTCGCGCTTATATTCGTGACATTAAGAGCTTTGGGGGATTATGCCGGTTATTGGTTCTGATCGCCTGCTGTACCCTTCCCTTTGCCATTCATGAGGCCTTGACCGGGAAAACGGTCATTCTTGATGCGATCCGAGGTTTGCCGGGTCTTACAAGTGTAGATCCAATGACGGACGATTGGTACAATCGCAAACGCTTCGGTCTCTACCGAACACAGGTGTTTGCGGCCCATCCTATTCTCTATGGTTTTTTCTGCGCCAGCGCCTTCCCGCTCGCATGGATCGCCTTCAAGAACCTATACGGAAATACAGTCCGATATATTTCAATCGGCCTTGTCGGAGCCTGCGTTTTCTTTTCATTGTCCAGCGGGGCTCTGGTGGCAGTGGTTCTCCAACTCGGCCTGGTTTTCTGGGCATGGGTCTTTGACCGTGTTGCCAAACGTTGGGTGATCCTTGCAGGGCTATTCCTTGCCGGTTACGTGACGGTGGACATCCTGTCCAATCGGCCGCCGCTGATCGTCCTTGTATCCTATTTGGCGTTCAACCCCGCTACGGCCTATGGTCGTGCCATAATATTCGAACAAGGCATGATGAATGTCTGGGCCAATCCAATTTTTGGCCTTGGGCTTAACGACTGGACACGTATCTGGTGGATGTCTGCGACTGTAGACAATTTCTGGCTCGTGATCGCCATGCGCTATGGCATTCCCGGCTTCGCGTTGCTCGCACTCGGATATGTGATCACGCTCGTTCAAGTCGGACGGCGCCGCTTTGATAATGATCGCCGTCTTTGGCTATACCGGCGGGCCTGGATGATTTCCTTTGTTGGGTTAAGCGTCACGCTGGCCACTGTGCATGTTTGGGGTACGATGTACTCGTTCACCTTTTTCTTATTTGGCGCCGGTGCGTGGTTTATCACCGCAGTGCCTCAAGCTGAAAACGACACAGGGGATCAGACTGAACAGAAAGCTGTCCGTTCAGTCCCATATACAAGGTTTAACAAAATCGGCCGGGGTCATCCCCCCATTTCTAACGGGGTGCAGTCGTAGAGCTCAGGCGGCGACCAAACGCATATTCAGCGGCATCCTCGGAGAGGACCGCGCGCACCCAGCTGGGCGGTGGCAATTGAAACATGCCGAGGAGTGCGGCCCAGGCCTCCGGCCAGGCGCGATGTACTGCCAGTTTCAGAATGCGAGCCAGTGATGCCAGACAAGAAACTGGCAATGCTATGGGATTAACCTGCGCGAGATAGCGCATCCGATTGCGGTAGTTGAAATAGAGCGCCAGGGGAGACGCCCGACGAGTAATCGATCCGCTTCCAATAGCAGTACCGCCCTGATGGTGAACAAGCGCCTCGTTACAAAGAAGCAGGGGAAGATCACCACGCCGCGCGGCCCACTCCACCTCTTCATAGTAGAGAAAGTAATCCTCGCGCATCAGCCCCACAGCTTCGATGAAATCCCGCGAGGCGACCACGCTCGCCCCGGAAATGAAATCGATATCCCGCGCGTCCGGCCGAATGGCAAACCTTGGGTCACCGCCTTGGTTGAGATTCCGGCAGATCCCCGTCCAACGCCCGACGCGGCCCCCATCGGATTGAATGAGACCCGGTGCATCGCAATACAGGATGCGTGATCCCATCAGGGAGAACGCGCCGGATGTGTGGGCACGGCGTCGAAACGCGGACGCCGTAGTCGTCTCAATCTCGCAGTCGGGATTAAGCAACCAGAAAAGATCGCATTGCGCGTCCCGCAACAAAAATTCGAGACCCCGGTTGACGCCCCCCGCAAAGCCCAGGTTCCTGGGCGACCGGAGGAGCGTGAAATCCGCAGTCGGCTGACCTGTCGCCGGGGCGTAGATTTCATCAAAGTCAACGCGGCGCTCTGCGCTCCAGTCTCGTACAACCTGGACCGTTGCGTCGGTCGAAGCATTATCGCAGATCACAACTCGAAGTGCTTCACCTTCCGAACGCGCCAAGCTGTCGAGGCAATTCCGTATAATATCTTCGGAATTATAAGTGACAATAATCACAGCAATCATGCGCTGGTCTCCATAGGCTCCAAGTTCATTTGGAAAAAAGAGGTCTAATATAACCAGCCAGATGATCCAAACATGGGTCGAAACTCAAGTTCACATTTCCTAAAGGTCGTAGCATCCCCCTTCTGAAAGGGCATGCCGCTTGACGGAAAATGGCCTCACCCAATTACATCAGACCAAAATAGCCCCATCCTCTGTGACGGGATCGATAAACGTGAAATCATCACTGACCTGGAACTCAGAGACTTCACCCTCGAACCATTGATTCCTGGGGGTACCCAAATACCAGCCCTGGTCATGCCCGCCTGCCCCTGCTAAATCAAAATCGGTGCCTTGCTCGTCGAGAACCAGAACATCATCCACCACAACCTGTAACCGGTCTGTCTCGGCATCGACCATCACAGTTGCCGTGTGCGTATTACCATCATTCAGACCCAGACCGTCCACCAGAAAGCCTGTGCTGAACTGATAGTCGGTATTCCCGACGTGCACACGAACCCCATCTCCTTCCAGCGTCAGGCCTATTTTCTGATCGTTCCAAACCAGCTTTTCAGCACCACCACGGGTGGAAGTGCTGGTGAAGTCGATCGAGAACGCGATTTTCTGGGATTCTTCGAATTCCGTAAGACGGCCTAGCGATGCAGAATCCTTCTTGCCGTCGAAACTTAGAGCAGCTCCGCTCAGTGTCTCGATTATATGGGCATCATCATACAACGTGATACTGCCAGAGGTTACCGCCGAAGCAAAATCCAGCTCGTAGCCCCCATGTAGCAAAGGTTCGAGTGCTCCGGAATCCTCTTCAGGCAGAGGCTCAGGGTCTGTGGGCACAGTTGTATCCGTGGTTGTATCCTCAGTCGGCGTATCCGTAGTTGTATCCTCGGTTGGTGCGTCGGTGGTTGTATCCGCGGGCGGCGTGTCGGTGGTTGTGCCCTCGGTTGGCGTGTCGGAAGGCAAGTCTGCCGCACCATCATAGATCGGAAAATCAAGAGATTCCGCACTAAGTGCAAACGCTGACAATTCTCCTTCGAAATTCTGCGACCCCCAGGGATTGCCAAAATCGAGAGACCGAGGCCCGCCCCCAAGAGATCCGGACACATTTTCCGACGCAACCACCTGACCGTCGATCAGGATTTCGGCAAAACCGGCTTCGCCATCAAAGCGCACGGTCACGTCATGAAGGGCACCATCAAGCAGCGAAATGCCTTGGCTTTTCATGTTCATGCGGGACCCGTCATCGAAAAACAGATCCAGGGAAAAATTCCCGTCTTGATCGACACTGGCGGTAAAGCTCGTATGAATGCGGGCAATTTCTCCCCAGCCAGCCGCACTGCCAGCCTTCAGGGTCATGGACATTTCAAATTCATCCGTCCCGAAGAAGCGAGACAGTTCTGATGCCGCAACACTGGCTTGAGTGCCTTCTCCGCCCAAGCGCAGGGCAAAGCCATCTGCGGTTGTCAGCAAGGGCATGGCTCCGCTGTCCAGCGCCGTTTCCTCGCCAAAGGCCAAGGCTTCGAACAGTCCTGACTGAGCGTCAAACTGAACAAGATCGTCACCTGCAATGCCCGTGGTGAAATGTGTCTCGGCGGATGTGCCATCCTGGGTCGTGACCGTGAGTGTCACATCATGATAACCAGCAGATGCAAATTCATGCTTCACGATCTGACCTGTAGCAGTGCTGCCATCCCCAAAGGTCCAGGTGAAAGTTGCATCATTTTCCGACAACAACCCCAGAGCCCCCACACTCAGCGAGGCGTCAAAGACCAGAATCTGCCCGGAAGACGCATCCGAGTGAACCTGGAACTGAGGGGCAAGTGTTTCCGACGTATAGGGAAACTGAATATGACTCGATCCGGCACCAAGCTGTTCGATCGCACTATCGGGAAGAATAATATACTGATTTGCTCCGTTCTCGGTATCGATTGTCGACGTTACAAAATGCTCCAGATACTCAGAAGGCTGGATGAACGCATTGTCTAAAATGGTCCAGTCGGTTTGTTGATCAAATCCGTTGATCCCACTTGTAATGTTGCCTTCGATGATGACCGAAACTGAATCCGATTTCACATTGATCTTGGGGATCGTGACGCTCCCGGAGAGGCCATGCATCTCACCTTCGACTTGAAGGATCGAGTTGTTCCGGATAATCAAGCCATTGGTTTCGCCAACCGTGATGCCATGTGTATGAGCATTGTAAATCGTGTTATTCTCTATGAGAATATTCTGATAATACATCTCAGGCCCGGCGCGACCCGAAACAACCTCTTCATTCCCCATGAAGATCGATTGCGTGTATGACCCTTCACCTATATCGAGAATGTTATCCCTGATAATGACATCGGTTGTTGGTGACGTCGTGCCACTTGTCCAGAACTGGATCATATCGCGATGATCGGCCGAATTTGGCGAAGCGGCAAAATCATGGATATAGTTGCCCTCGATCAGGACAGAATTCACCTCTACGAAATCGAACCCATCTGACCGGATCGCATATACTTCGTTACCAGTTACCAAAAGATTCTCGGTCTGCGCGTAAACGGCGCCGCGGGTCCAATTGAAAAACTCATTGTTTTCCACAGAGATATTCGAAGCGCCTCTTACGTTCAGACCGACACCATACCCATATCCATCATCTATTTCCGATATGCCGCTCGCAACATCACCATCAAAAACCGAATTCTTGATGGTGACATAGCTGCTCCCATATCCGACTTGGAACGGGCTGATATGACTTGGATCGTCGGCGCTGAATACATAATCAAAGACCAGACCATCAAACGTCAGGTTCGAAACCCCGCGCAAATCCAACCCGGAAAAGCTTGCGGGCTGGGTGGCATCTGCAGAGCGGATTGTCACTTCTGTATCGAAGGTGACATCAAAGCCCGTCTTGCCATCAATGAGCGTTAAATCCCCATAATCTCCGCCAGCCAATTCAATCGTGTCGCTGCCCGAGGCTGAGGCCAGGGCATTCATAAGTTCTTCTGCTGTCGAAACGGAATAAATAGCTGCCATGAGTCCCACCTTTTTTTCAGCGCCGATAAATCAGGTTTCGACGCTATTGGAGTACTTTTTCTCCACGTATAAAAAGCAGCAAGAAATGGCCTAGCTAAGACCAAAGCATGGCGGATTGTGGCTGACTCGTGGAAAAGCTACGCTCCCAAGCGGTCCAAAAATCACATCTCTGTGTAGCCCCCGCTCACTCCGAGGCTGTGCGATCCCTTCCAACCGCATGACCCGACCCGAGGTTCACGTTCAGGGCCACAAAGCTGCGGCCGACGCGGTTGAGGGTGGCGGCAAGGGTGGTGTTGGCGGTGGCGACGTTCTGTTCGGCCTCGATGAGGTCGCGGATTGTGGCGCCGTCGCCGGTGACGATCTGACGGGTCAGCGTCACGACCTCTTTATAGAGCCGCACGGTTTCTTCGGCGGCGCGCTGTGCCGAGAGGCTCGCAGAGTAATCGACCAGAGAACTTTCGACATCCCGGATCGCCTCGAGCACCGTCAGCTTCCATTGGGTATGGCCCTGGCGGACCAGCGACTGGCGCTGTTCGACCGTGGCGCGGCGGGCACTGTTGGGCAGGATCGGAAACTGCAGCGAAGGCCCGAAGAAATACTCGGTGCCACGGGATCCTGAAAGCGAGGTGCGCGTAATCGTCCCGCTCAGGGAAAGCTGTGGATAGAGGTCGGCGCGCGCGCCCGCGACATCGCGGAAGGCGGCGTAATAGCTGCGCTCGGCCACCCGGATATCAGGGCGGTTGCGCAAAAGATCGGCCGGTATGCCCACCTCGGGCGAAAGCGACACGCGCGGCTGGCGCGCGGAGCCGTCAAGATCAATCTGCAATGTGCCGGGCACCTTGCCCAGAAGCACTGCGAGTTCGTTCTTGGCCGTGTCGATCGCAGCCTTGATTTCGGGGATATCCGCGCGGGTCTCGGATACAAGCGCGCGCGCCTTGACCACATCGACCTGGGTGGCGGCATTGCCTTGTTGCAGGCGCTCGATCAGATCCAGCGTCTGGCGGCGTGATCGCAATTCCGAGTGCCGCAGTTGAAGGGCTGTCTGCTGATAGCGCAGGTCGATATAGGCATTGGCTATATTGAGCAGCAATAGCAATTGGGCCGCATCCACCTCTGCATCGGCCACCTCGATGCGCCCCCCGGCAGCGTCGATCTGCGCCCGGCGGCCGCCATAGATGTCCAGGATCCAGTCGAACCCGAGCCCGGCCTCGGCGCGGGTCTGATTTCTGCCGCTGTCCGTGCGCTCACGTCGCACGCCGGCCCGGGGTGACAGGAACGCCGATTGCGGCACGCTGCGCTGGATCGCCTGCGCCTCGATCACCCGTTCCTTGGCCAGTTCCAGATTGAGATTGTCGGCAAGCCCGATCTCGACCAGAGCGTTCAGGGTGGGATCGTTGAATGTCTTCCACCAGTCGGTGTTGCTCAGCAGAACCGGCGCGCTGTCCGCGCTGGCCTTGTAGGACGACAGAAAGGAAAAGACCGGGGGCTTGTACGGATCATCCGAACAGCCCGCCAGAGCCGACAGCCCAGCCAGAACAACGAATGCGCGTGGCGCGTGGCACCAGCTCTTTCCGATCATAAAAACATCCTGCCTCATCGCCCCATGCGCCCGGTTTTTGATATCCGGTTGTCGTCATGCGGCTGCTCTGCCACAGCATCGCCTGAAAATCGTTTTAAAACAAGACATCCTTCATAATGATGGCCCGCTGTGCCATCACTGCATCACACGCCCCCGCCCTAATCGTCGCGGAAAGCGCGACGCAACTGATCGGTCAGCGGCCTGACAAGATAGCTCAGGACCGTCCGCTCGCCGGTTTGCAAAAAGGCCTCGATCGGCATCCCCGGCAATATCTCATGCCCTTCAAGAAGCGCCAGCTGTTCGGGCGGGATTGCCAGAGTCACCCGGTAGAAACTCTGCCCCGTCGACGGATCGGTGACACTGCTGGGGGATATCCCCGAGACCCTGCCGAAGATTTCGGGCGCGGTGCGCGTGCTGAAGGCGGAAAAGACCACCTTTGCGCGCTGTCCCTGGATCACCTGGTCAATCGCATCGGGGGCGACCCTGACTTCGAAATCCACCCCTTCCGAGACCGGGATGACCTGCAGGATCGTTTCGCCCGGCGGCACCACGCCGCCTGCGTTGAAAACCTGCATTTCATGCACGATGCCATCCACCGGCGACAGGATGTCGATCCGTTCCAGCTGTTTGCGGGCCGTCACGATCTGCAACAGCAGCTCTTCGCCCTGCGTGACCGCCTCTCCCAGATCGGTGACGACCTGTTCCTTGAACTGGCGGTCGGACTGGAGAATTTCGAGCTCGGTGTCGCGAACTGAATTGCGGATTCGCGCCATTTCGGACTGATGCTCGGAAATCTCGCCCAGAAGCCCGGATCGGGACCGCTGCAATTCGAGCACCTGACCCTCACGGGCCAGCCCTTCCGCGTGCAGCGCGCTGACATCGACCAGTTCCTGTTCCACAAAGGCCAGCTGATCGCGCTTGGCCTGGATAAGGCCCTCCACGCCCGAAATCTGGTTGTAGAACTGCTCGATCTTTTCGCGCAGTTGCTCCTTGCGCCCTTTCATCACCTCGAGACGGGCCTCGAATATCTCCCGTTGTCCGACATTGATAATTCCCAGCGGCAGATCCTCCAGGAACCTGGTGTCATAGTCAAAAACCAGGGCCTTGCTGTTAAGCTGCTCTGCCCGCAGGCGGCTGATCTTGGCACGGGTCTCTGCCAGGCGGTTGCGATACATTTCCAGATTGATCCGCAACAGCGTCGGATCCAGACGCAAGAGCATGTCGCCCGCATTGACCCGATCCCCATCCGACACCCGGATTTCGTCGATGATGCCGCCATCGAGACTCTGGACGATCTTGGGTTTTCCCCGCACCACCGCAGCGCCCGAGGCGATAACCGCCCCGCTGATCGGCGTAAGATAGGCCCAGGCAAAGACCGCCACCATCAGGACCAGCCCCGCCAGCATGCCGATACGGCCCGCCCGGGAGATGTCGGTTTTCAGGACGGGGGTGGAAAAGGCTTCTGCTGACATTCCGGGCCCCTTCACTGCGCCACGACCGAGACCGGACGGGCTGCGCCGCGCAGCACCTCATCCTTGTCGCCGAACTTTGCCGCGCGCCCCTGATGCAGCAACAGGACCTTGTTGACCGCAGCAATGGCACTTGGCCGATGCGCCATGACCACCACGACGCTGCCGCGCTGACGCATGGTGTGGATCGCCTGGGACAGGGCATCATCGCCATCGGCGTCAAGATTGGAATTGGGTTCGTCCAGCACGATCAGGCGGGGGGCCCCGAAGATGGCACGCGCCAGCCCCAAACGCTGAATCTGCCCGCCTGACAAGGGGCGGGTCATCTGGTCCATATGGGTGGCATAGCCGTCGGGCAGCCTCAGGATCATCTCATGCACACCGGCGATACGCGCGGCATCGATCACATCGGCATCCTTCGCCTCGGGATCGAAGCGCGCTATGTTCTGACCAACGCTGCCCGGCAGCATCTGAAGGGTTTGCGGCAGATAGCCGATATGACGCCCAAGCGACTCTGGCGTCCATTGATCAAGCGTGGCGCCGTCAAGCCGGACCTCGCCGGCCTCGGGCACCCAGGCCCCGACCAGAAGCCGCGCCAGCGTCGATTTGCCCGCAGCACTGTTGCCGACCACGCCCAGACCGTCCCCCGCCGAAAGAGCGAAACTGACCCGGTCAAGGATGCGGGGGCGATCGGCGCCCATCTCGGGATCCACCGGGGCCAGCTTGGTCAGGGACGTGACACGAAGCTCACCCACGGGAGCGGGCAGGTCAATCCGTGGCTTGCCGGCCGGCAGTTGGCCAAAAATGTCACGCAGGCGTTTATGCGCTTCCCGCGCACGGCCGATCGCACGCCACTGGCCAATCACCTGATCGACCGGCGCCAGCGCCCGCCCCGCGATGATCGAGGTGGCGATGATCATGCCCGGCGTGATCTCCTGCTGCAGGGTAAGAAAGGCCCCCATGGTCAAAAGCGCCGATTGCAGCAAAAGCCGGAAGGATTTCGAGAAAGAGGCAAACCCCTCGGAGCGATCGCTGCCCACCTGCCCCGCCGCCAGGGACGCATCATGCTGCGCCCGCCAGCGCGTGACCAGCCGTTCGCGCATGCCAAGCGCGCTGATGGTCTCGGCATCGCTGCGCGCCAGCCCTGCGAGGTTGCGCTCGGCGCCTTCCATCGACATTGCCTGGCTGATGGATTTTTGCGCCAGGAATTGATTGAGCAGAGCCGCAACCGTCACCACCCCTGCCCCGGCCAGCGTCAAGAATCCCAACCAGGGATGGACAAAAAACACCAGCCCAAGAAAGAGCGGCATCCAGGGCAGATCGAAAAGCCCGGTGATGGCCGGGCTGCTCATGAAACCGCGCACCAGTTCAAGATCGCGCACCGGCTGTGCCCTCGGATCGATACGGGATTTCGCCCCGATCGCGCCTGCACGCAAGACAAAGCGGAAGGCCTCTTCGCCGACTTGCGCATCAAGCCGCAGGGCCGCCCGCGACAAGAGCCGCGCGCGCAGGAAATCATAGAGGCCGAGAAACCCGTAGAGCAGGATCACGATGCCAAAGAGCCCCAGAAGCGTCGAGACCGACCCGGACGAGAGCACCCGGTCATAGACCTGCAGCATATAGACCGGCCCGGTCAGCATCAGCAGGTTGATAATCGCGCTGAACAGCCCCACCATCACAAAGGTGCCACGCAGCCCCCGCAGGGCCCCGAGATAGGAATTCCTGGCCTCAGCCTCAGCCTTCGTCTTTCGCATACTGCCCCGCAATTGCCTGTTTTGCCTGCCGGCTTCGTATCTCTGCAGGTTACAATCCTGCATTTGTGTCATGATTGTTTACAGGTTTCCCATGGGAGCGTGGCGAATTTATGGCGTCACGTCGATCTTGGGCTGATTTTCGCGTAAACGTCGATGGAAGGGCTCAAAATGCAAAACAGCCCCTATCGGGGCTGTTTCAGAAATTGTTTAGCTTTTTCGCAGCTTTAGCTGGCCTTGCGACGGCGCCGTGCTGCAACCCCAAGCCCGCCGAGGGCCGTGATCAGCAAGATACCGGCAGCAGGGACAGGGATCGGCGCCACTTCGCCATAATCAGAGATATGGCTCAGCCCCGAACCATCTGCGAGTTGCTCGAACCAATACTCCTGGGCAACGCCAGCCGTGTTCACGAGCACGCCCACATTCGGCGTGGTCCCGATCTTGAACAGCTGGTAGAACGCATTGGAGACATAGTTTGTATCTGGACTCTCATCTTTGGAGAAGGTCAGTCCAGTCACACCTGCAATTGATGCCAAGAGGTTTTCTTCCCAGGTCGCCCCAGTCCCATCCGCGTAAGCGTTGTCGAGGAAATCGATCAGACCACCAACATCACCGCCGAGCGTTTCAGCATCGAACAGCCACCCTTCACAGGCAACGCTACACTCGACCTCGAAACGGGTATCGCCGCCCCCATCCGCGCCGTTTTGGAACGACACAGTTGCAGCCCGGGCATCATCCGCGAAACCACTGCCCACGGCCATCAAGGCCGCAGCACCGGTGACCATCATAATTCTTTTCAGTCCAAACATTCTTGGTACCTCGCTATAATTACGTGAAAGGCTAAACCGTTCAGAGAATGCGGGTCGACATCATGTACGCCGCCGCATCCGGACAACCCTCCCAGAATTGCCATATTCTCGCCTTATTTCCCCTTTTTGTCAAAGTGATTCAAAGCGGGCGCAACTCTAGCAAGAGTTTCAGGGGGGTGGGTTAACCTTAATGCACGCAAACGCTGAGTTTGTTGCGCCGAGCGAAACAATAGCTGCCATTTTTGGCATAGCTAGCGGTTGGTGTCAGCTTGCGGATGATTCGATTTTACAGGCGATAATGCCTGTTAGCTGCCCTGCGGGCGAGGCGTGGCATCTGCGGCCCAGTCTTGCTGCCCTGCGCGCAGGGCCAGGATTGCGCCCCCCGCCAGCATGCTCAGAGCGCCCACGGCGCAATAGATCAGAAAAGCCATCCAGATTGAATGTCCCAGAATCAGAACCGTCAAGGCAGACAGGGTGCCAATGACACCGCCGACAAGGATAAGTCCAACGATCATGTGACGCTCCTCCCTGAGTATTCAACCTTAAGTTGACGGTATGACTTCAACTCGCCCCTGTAAACATATTACTGATTTAAGACCAAAGCTAAGCACGATTGGGGCAAAATTATGTCATGAAACCGTTACACGATTGCGCATGCGCGATGATTTTCCCCGCATGCGAGTCCGCAGCGCAACACATTCGCCTCTTTTGAGGCCCCGCAGGCATTGAAAGACCCTAACCCGCGCAACACCCGGCGCAGGGTATGGGGCAACACATACCCCCCAACCGCAGCGCCCCCGTTCCAAGATGTCAGTGATGCATCGCCCATGTCGCGCGCATTGCACGCCACTCATTCGACGACAGCGATCCGCGCGTCACATGCAGGCGGACCAATGGCGCTTCTATGCCCACCGCACAGAGCAGGACCTCCAGCAGGGCGAGCCATAGCGCATAATCCTGCCGCAGCGGCAAAGATGGCATGAAAAAAGACCCTAACAAGGCACGATCATAGATAGCAGAGGAGCAGCAGATACAATTCTCCAGCAGCAATTGCGCCCGCGTGACACGCTTTGGCACCCGCACATGGCGTTCGCTGCGGCCGGACACCCGCAAAAATCCGGACATAGCACAGCCCGGCCCCCTGCCGCAGCGCATGGCGGATCACACGCAGACGCGGATCGTGTCGGGCAAGGTTTTCGACCAGTGCCGCAGTGCCATCGGAGGAATGGTCATCGACGATGCTCATCTCCCAATCCCCGAGCGTTTGCGCCTGCACGCTTTGCACCGCCCGCTCAAGCACGGCGGCCGCGTTATATGCCGCCGTCAAAACAGAGACTGATATGGGAAAACTCACCGATTTTTCCATGATCTTGATCGCTCCTGCCCCCAAGCTGTTTCAGCGCGGGCATTTAGGTTGCACCGCCATGCCGTGCAAGTATGCTTATTGCTCAACCTAAGGAAAAGTCGCAATCCCGCCTTGCCCTTACATCTTGCCGCCCGCCGGTGCCCTTTGCCGGATCATCGCTTCCTGGGTCCTGCCGCATATGACCACAGCCCCCCCGCCCCCGCTTGACGTTACCGTTGCCATCGCAACAATCGGCGCGCGCGTGAACCGCATCAGGCTGCCGCCCCCTGCGCAAGGGCTGCGCTATGAGGTGCTGATCCAAATGCCCCCCCTCTCCGATGCCACAGAGTACGCGGCCCGATCTGTGCTATATCCCCCTTGCCACGGCGGGGCTGTCCGACAGCCGTAACAGCGCGCTGGCGCGATGCGGCACCCCCCTGCTGGTGTTTGCAGATGATGACATGGATCTGGACACCGGCGGCTTGCTGGCGCTGGCCGCCGAAATCGCACGCGCGCCGGATTTGGGGTTTGCCGCAGGTTGGCGGACCGGACGCAAGCCCGCGTCAGGCCGCCGGGCGGGCCGCTATGCCCTGCGCAAGCTTACCGCCGGGCGTGTCTGTGCGCCCGAGTTGATGGTGCGGGCAGATGCAGTACGCCGCGCGGGGGTGACGTTTGACACAGGTTTTGGCATCGGTGCGAAACATCCGGTGGGTGAGGATTACATCTTTGTCTGTGACATGCTGGACGCGGGGCTGCGCGGCGATGCCTTTCCCATCGCCCCCGGCACGCATCAGGGCCAATCGACAGGCGGCAACTGGCAGGACAAGCATCTGTTGGCCGCGCGCCGTGCGGTGATTGCCCGCTGTTTTGGCGCGGCGGCCCCGCTTGTGCGGCTGGCCTATGCGCTGCGCCACCGCAAGAGTCTGGGCGGATGGGCGGCGGCCTGGCGGTTCTCGGCAGGCGCGTAAAATTCCGCATCAAATGCTAATAAACTTATTAACTTCAATCAATTACAGAAAACTGTTTCGCGTGCGAAACAAACAACCCCCACGCCTCTCCCGGCGCAAAGGCGCTGGACAGCACAGTCCCTGC
>NZ_CAJXIP010000002.1 GCF_913054395.1 uncultured Roseovarius sp. | reverse complement strand
CAAAGCGGCCGCGCAATGCGCGGCCGATGTGTCAAATCCCAGTATCAGTGGTTCAGACGGCAACGGGGCGAACCTCGGTCACTTCGGGGATGTAGTGGCGCAGCAGGTTCTCGATCCCCATCTTCAGCGTCAGGGTGGACGAGGGGCAGCCTGCACAGGCGCCCTGCATGTGAAGGTAGACAACCCCGCGGTCAAAGCCATGGAATGTGATGTCCCCACCGTCCTGCGCCACGGCGGGCCGCACGCGACTGTCCAGCAGTTCCTTGATCTGGGTGACGATCTCGCCGTCCTCGCCGGTGTGTTCCGCATGGGCCGAGGCCTGCTGCGTTCCTTCGTCAATGACCGGCTGGCCGGATTGGTAGTGTTCCATCACCGCGCCGAGAATTGCGGGCTTGATGTGATCCCATTCCACCGAGTCGCCTTTGGTGACGGTCACGAAATCATTGCCAAAGAAGACGCCGGTCACGCCGCTCACGGCAAATATCCGGGTCGCCAGAGGCGATTTGGTCGCGGCCTCGGCGGAGGGAAAGTCAGCCGTGCCCGCATCCAGAACCGTCTGGCCGGGCAGGAATTTCAAAGTTGCCGGATTGGGCGTGGATTCGGTCTGGATGAACATGGCGGCACCTTTCGTGTATGGCTCTGATATGAGCGCCGTGGCGCAGTCTGTCAAGGTTTGGAACGATTCTAAACTGTTGCCTCAGGTGATGGCTTCGAGTCGTTCTTTCGACAGATCGCCCGGCACGATAGTGATCGGAATCGGCAGTGACCCCGCCGTCTTGGTCAGCTGTGTCACCAGGGGGCCGGGGCCTTTCTTGCCGGTGGCCGCGCCCAGAACCAGAACGCCGATTTCCGGATCGTCCCGAACCTGGGCGATGATTTCATCGGTGGGCTCGCCCTCGCGGATCACAAGCTCGGGGTCGATCCCCTGCTTGTCGCGCATCCATTTGGCAAAGACCTGAAAATGCGCCTCGATCCGCTCGCGCTGTTCTTCGCGCATGATATCGCCCACGCCAATCCAATGGTTGAATTCCTCGGGCGGAATCACCGCCAGAATTTCAACCCCGGCTTGGGTATGGGCCGCCCGCATGGCGGCAAACCGCATGGCGTTCAGACATTCGCGGCTGTCATCCAGCACGACGAGAAACTTGCGCATTTTCACACTCTCCCAATTGCGCGTCATCATGACGGCAATTCCGTAGCCTAGCAAGAACCGTTTCAGGCGGTCGGCCCGCAGGTGATTGCGCCGTTGGCGTCGTGCTTGGAGGCCGGAGTTTAGTCGAAAGTCCCCGCGACCCGGCCCAACAGCATGAAGGCCCTCGCGGTGCGGGTTTCTGACAGTTCGGAAATCTCGCTGTCGCTGGCGGTCTCGGCGAATTGGGTGAACATCCGGTCAAACAGCCGCAAAAAGTGATGTGCGGCATCGCGATAGATCGCATCCTGCTTCATCCGCGCTGCGGTCAGCGCAAGCGACGAGCGATCACGCACGCCCCCAAGGGCGGCCACCGTGCGGCCGCGTTCACCGGCGGCAAACCGGCGCCAGATTTCAGGCCGCGCCATGTCGGGGCGCAGATCGTCCATGTAAATTCCGTCATGCGACATCAGCGTCAGGATATCCTGCGCGGCGCGAATAAGCTGTGCGGTGGGCCGATCCTTGAGCGCGCGGCGCAGGGCGGCAAACCCGATCTTGTCCTCGGGATTGTCGGGAAAGTTGAGCGCGCGGATGAAATCGGGGCGCTCAAGCGGCGGCAGCATATCCTCGGCCGGGGTGCCAAGCGGCAGGGCGACCTGATCATCGGGGTCGGTCTGCTCTTTGGGCGGGGCCATCATGCTGCGCGGTTCCGGCTGACCGACGCGGGTGCTTGAAAAGATGGTCAGCGCGGTTTCGGTCTTGCGTTGTGCGGCGGCGATTTCATCCAGCTTTTGATTGACCGAGGTTTCCATCACAAAGCCGCCTGATTGGTTCTGGCTGAGATAGGCCTGGCGGATGGCGTCAATCGCGGCCCGCAGGCGCTGGCTTTCCTCGCGCATGACCCGGCTTGCGCGCGCCGCCGTGGCCCCGACCCAGATCATCGCCACCGGCATGAAAACCGCGATCAGCACGATTACGAAATGCAGGGCACTTCCGCCCGCTTCGCCACCTGGCGTAAACACCAGGAAAAACAATGCCGTGCCCATCAGCCAAACCAGCGACAGAACCACGGCGATCATTTCGAAGGCTGTGATCTGTTCCTTCCGGGGTTTGGCGGCGCCGCCTTTCAGGGGGCCAGGCGTGTTGTTGCGAGGAAGCATGAGATTTTTGCCCGTCAGATAAAGGCAACCTTTAACACTTCATAGGCGCGATCACCACCAGGAGTGCGCACTTCGACGCTATCGCCTTCTTCCTTGCCGATCAGGGCGCGGGCAATCGGCGACTTTATGTTCAAAAGCCCGTTTTCGATGCTGGCCTCGTGTTCGCCGACGATCTGATAGGTCTTTTCCTCGTCGGTATCCTCGTCCACCAGGGTAACGGTCGCGCCAAACTTGATGGTGCCCGACAATTTCGCAGGGTCGATCACCTCGGCCAGGCTCAGGATGCCTTCCAGTTCCTTGATGCGCCCCTCGATGAAGGACTGCTTTTCCTTGGCCGAGTGATATTCGGCATTTTCCGAAAGGTCGCCATGCTCGCGCGCCTCGGCGATGGCGCGGATGATCGCGGGCCGTTCAACGGACTTCAGCTGTTTCAGCTCGACCTCTAGCGCGGCATGGCCGCCGGCGGTCATCGGGATCTTTTCCATTGCACTCGTCCATTGTTAAAGCGGGGCCGCGCAAAGCAGGCCCCGTCATGTCAATCATCAGATTTGACGCCAGATTGCCCGAAGCCCCGGTCAGATTGCAATAGGTTATAGGAGCCGCCTGCACATTCGGGTGCCGATACGGCAAAATTTGCCGCTTTTCAGCCGATTTTACGTCGTGTTTCAATTGACGCTGAACCTGCGGACACGATACTCACGTCGGAACTTTATTGCGCGCAGGTCATTGCTGGGCGCACATCGCAAAAAGGATAAGGTCAATGACGGATGTGACGCGCGAAGCGATGGAATATGATGTCGTGATCGTAGGGGCAGGCCCGGCGGGTCTTTCTGCTGCGATCCGGCTCAAGCAGCTTGATCCCGATTGTGCGGTCGTCCTGCTTGAAAAGGGCAGTGAGGTGGGCGCGCATATCCTGTCGGGGGCGGTGCTTGATCCGAGCGGCCTTGATGCGCTTATCCCCGACTGGAAGGCAAAGGGCGCGCCGCTCAACACGCCGGTGAAAGAGGACAACTTTTACATGCTGGGCGAGGGCGGCAAAATCCGCGTGCCGAACTTTCCGATGCCGCCGCTGATGAACAATCATGGCAATTACATCGTCAGCATGGGCAATGTCTGTCGCTGGATGGCGGAACAGGCCGAAGAGCTTGGCGTTGAAATCTTTCCGGGCATGTCGTGCTCTGAACTGGTCTATGACGAGAATGGCGGCGTCAAGGGCGTGGTGGCCGGTGAGTTTGGCAAGAACCCCGATGGCACCGAAGGCCCGAACTATGAGCCGGGCATGGAATTGCACGGCAAATATGTTTTCCTCTCTGAGGGTGTACGCGGGTCGCTCGCCAAGGAGGTGATCGCCAAATACGATCTCTCCAAGGGGCACGAGCCGCAGAAATTCGGCCTTGGCATGAAGGAAATCTGGGAAATCGACCCCGACAAGCATCGCGAGGGTACGGTCACCCACACCATGGGCTGGCCGCTTGGCAAGAACGCTGGCGGTGGATCTTTCATCTATCACCTTGAGAATAATCAGGTTTATGTCGGCTTCGTGGTTCATTTGAACTACAAGAACCCGCATCTTTTCCCTTACATGGAATTCCAGCGTTTCAAGCATCACCCGATGGTTGCCGACCTTCTCAAGGGGGGCAAGCGCGTGGCTTATGGCGCGCGTGCGATTTCCGAGGGCGGGTATCAGTCGATGCCGAAAATGGTGGCGCCGGGTGTCGCGCTTCTGGGCTGTTCGGTGGGCATGGTCAACGTGCCGCGCATCAAGGGCAACCACAACGCCATGCTCTCGGGCAAGGCCGCAGCCGAGGCCGCGCATGCCGCGCTGGCGGCTGGTCGCACTAGCGATGAGCTGAGCGATTACGAAGCCGAGGTTCGCGGCGGCGCCATCGGCAAGGACCTCAAGAAGGTGCGTAACGTCAAGCCGCTCTGGTCGAAATTCGGTCTGCTCACCTCGCTTGGGCTCGGCGGGTTCGACATGTGGACCAACACCTTTGGGTTTTCGCTTCTGGGCACGCTGCGGCACGGCAAGACCGATGCCGCCGCGACCGAACCGGCCGCCAAGCACAAGCCGATTGATTACCCGAAACCCGATGGCAAGCTAAGCTTTGACCGGCTCACCAATGTGGCGTTTTCCTTTACCAATCACGAGGAAAGCCAGCCGGCGCATCTCCAGCTCAAGGACGAGTCGGTGCCGATCGGCGTGAACCTGCCGACCTATGACGAACCGGCACAGCGCTATTGCCCGGCGGGCGTTTACGAGGTGGTGCGCGAAGAGGGCAAGGATCCGCGTTTCGTCATCAACTTTCAGAACTGCGTGCATTGTAAAACCTGCGATATCAAGGACCCCAGCCAGAATATCAACTGGGTCACCCCGCAGGGCGGTGACGGGCCGAATTATCCCAATATGTAACCATCGCGTGATTGACAGGCGGCGGCGCGGCAAATGGGCCGCGCCGCATTGCCTTGGCGGGGCTGGCATATTACCTTTGATCCAAATTCGGATAAAAAGGGCAGCTCAGCGTGAAAATCAAATCTCTTTCGGTCCTTGCACTCACCGCTGTTTTGCAGGTTACCACGCTGCCGGTTCTGGCGTCAGAGCCCTCTGGCGCCTATCTGGCCGCGCGTCAGGCCCGCTATCAGGGCGACTTTGCCGCCGCCGCGCAATACTATGCGCAGGTTCTGACCAAGGACCCGTCCAATCCCGCCATTCTTGAGAATGCGACCATCGCCTATCTTGCGCTTGGGCAGCTTGACCGCGCCGTCGCCATCGCCCGCAAGATCGAGAGCGACGGGTTGCGCAGCCAGGTGGCGCAAATGGCGCTTTTGGCGGACGAGACCCGCAAAGAGGCCTATGATGCGATCCTGACGCGCGTTCAGGACGATCGTGGCGTCGGGGCGCTGGCCGATGGGCTGATCGCGGCCTGGGCGTACTTGGGCAAGGGCGATATGACGGCCGCGCTTGAACGCTTTGACAGCGTGGCCGAAGAACGCGGATTGCACAGCTTTGCGATTTATCACAAGGCGCTTGCCCTGGCCTCGGTCGGTGATTTCGAAGGCGCCGACAAGGTATTCTCCGGCGAGGCTGACGGCCCGATGCAACGCACACGTCGCGGGGTGATCGCCTGGGCCGAGGTCCTGAGCCAACTTGAGGCGCAGGACCGCGCCATTGCCGTGATTGACGATACCTTCGGCAGCGATCTTGACCCCGAAATCGCCGCGCTGCGCGCCGGTCTTGTGGCCGGAAACGCCATTCCATTCACACAGATCACCAATGCCGGTGATGGCATTGCCGAGGTGTTCTATTCGCTCGGCCGCGCCCTGATGCAAGAGGCCAACGACGAATACATCCTGCTTTATTCCCGCGTTGCCGAGGCAATCAAGCCCGATCACATCGACGCGGTGATCATGACTGCCGAGCTTCTGGAACAGATGGATCGCCATGATTTGGCAATCGCGGCCTTCAAGAAAGTGCCGCGCGATCATCCGTCTTTTCATGCCGCCGAACTTGGGCGCAGCGATGTGTTGCGTCGGGCAGGCCGGACAGATGCCGCCATCGAGGTGCTTGAACAGTTGGCGCAGACCTATCCCGACTTGCCGACGGTGCATGTCGCGACCGGTGATCTTTACCGTGAGCTTGAAAATTTCGCCGCCGCCGTTGCCGCCTATGACAAGGCGCTTGCACTTTATGCCAAGCGCGACACCGACCAGTGGTTCGTGCATTATGCGCGTGCCATAAGCCATGAGCGGCTGGATAACTGGGAAATGGCCGAGACTGATTTCCGCCGCGCGCTTGAGCTCAACCCCGGTCATCCGCAGGTGCTGAATTATCTTGGCTACTCTATGGTGGAAAAGCAGATCAATCTTGATGAGGCGCTGGATATGATCGAGCGTGCGGTCGCCGCCCAGCCCGACAGCGGCTATATCGTCGATTCACTTGGCTGGGTTCTCTACCGCATGGGCCGCTATGACGAGGCGATCATTCATATGGAGCGTGCTGCCGAGCTGATGGCGGTCGATCCGGTGGTCAACGATCATCTGGGCGATGTTCTCTGGGCTGTGGACCGCAAGGTCGAGGCGCGCTTTCAATGGCGCCGCGCCCTGTCGCTGCACGATAGCACGCCCTCCGCGGATGTGGATGCCGACCGTATCCGTGCCAAGCTTGAGGTCGGCCTGGACAAGGTGCTGGCGGACGAAGGCGCGCCAGCCCTGAAGGTCGTGAATGACGGTGGTTGAGGGGATTGCACCGGCCAAGGTCAATCTGACCCTGCATGTGACAGGTCGGCGGAATGACGGATATCACCTTCTCGATTCGCTTGTGGTCTTTGCCGATTTCGGTGACCGGATCACTGTTCGCCCCGCCACGGTAACCCGCCTGACGGTCGCCGGTCCGATGGCGGCGGGGGTTCCGGCGGATGCCGACAACCTGGTGATGAAGGCCGCCGCCCTGATCGGCCAGTGTGCCGATATCACTCTTGAAAAGCATCTGCCTTCGGCCGCCGGGATCGGCGGCGGGTCAAGCGATGCGGCCGCCACACTGCGCGCGCTGGCCGAAATGGCGGATGTGGCGCTGCCGCGTGATGTGCTGTCACTTGGGGCGGATGTGCCGGTGTGCCTTTTGACCGGCGCGGCGCGGATGCGAGGCATTGGCGAGGATGTGATCCCGCTGGCCGGGGTGCCGCCGCTTCATGCGATTCTTGTCAATCCGCGTGTGCCGGTGGCGACGCCGACGGTCTTTGCCGGGCTGGAACAGCGCGACAATCCGGCGATGCCGGACCCTTTGCCGGAATGGTCGGAACCCGCCGATTTCATTGCCTGGCTGGCCACTCAGCGCAATGACCTGCAAGGCCCGGCCATCGCCGCAGAGCCGATTATCGCAGAGGTTCTCGATACCCTGCTTGATACGCCGGGATGCCAGTTGGCGCGCATGTCTGGGTCTGGCGCCACCTGTTTCGGGCTTTACGACAGCGACGAACATGCCGCCGCCGCCGCCGGACGGCTGGCGGAGGATTGCCCCGGCTGGTGGGTCAGGGCGACCTGTCTCAATGCGGGCTAGTTGATGCGCGCCACCACGTAATCCGCCAGGTCAAGAAGCATCTTGCGCACTGGATGCTCGGGCAGGGTGGCCAATGCGGTCTTGGCCCGCGTTGCCCATTCAAGCGCCTCTTGCCGGGTCCGGTCAAGCGCGCCATGGGCGTGCAACAGGCCAAGCGCGTGATCAAGATCACCCTCGCGCTGATCGCCCTTTTCGATCACCCGTTTCCAGAACGCGCGCTCTTCGGTATCGGCGGCGGCAATCGCCTTGATCACCGGCAGGGTCAGCTTACGTTCACGAAAATCGTCGCCGACATTCTTGCCGGTCGCCTTGGTGTCGCCCTGATAATCCAGAAGATCATCGACGATCTGAAAGGCGATCCCAAGGGCATCTCCATAATCGAAGAGCGCCTGAACCTGCTCTTCGGGCGCAGCGGCGATCACGCCGCCGACTTCGGTGGCTGCGGAAAACAGCGCAGCGGTCTTGCCGCGCACCACTTGCAGGTAAATCTCTTCTGTGGTGGCCAGATCCTGCGCGGCCGTAAGTTGAAGCACTTCGCCCTCGGCGATCGTGGCCGAGGCATTGGCCAGGATATCCAGAACCCGAAGCGAGCCCGGCTCGACCATCAATTGAAACGCGCGCGAAAACAGATAGTCGCCAACCAGAACGCTTGATTTATTGTCCCAGAGCAGGTTGGCGGTGGGTCGCCCGCGCCGCTGGGCGCTTTCATCCACCACGTCGTCATGCAAAAGCGTGGCGGTGTGAATGAACTCGACCGTGGCTGCCAGATGCACGTCATATTCGCCGCCATAGCCACACATGTCCGCTGCCGCCAGCGTCAGCATCGGGCGCAGACGCTTGCCGCCCGCCTCGACCAGATGCGCGGTGACCTGCGGAATACGCGGCGCATGACGCGAGGCCATGCGAGCCCGGATCAGGGTATTCACCGCCTCCATCTTGCCCGCCAGATGCGCGGCCAGCTGTTCGTGCGGTTTGGTGGCGGCTTGATCCAATCCCATAACACTCCTGTCAACACCACTCGACAAATCGGCCGTGGTGTCCTTATGTCATTTCCATGAAACAGCTTTTACGCACGAATGATCTGACGTCCATCGCCTTTGCGCAGGCCCTGCTTCAGGGCGAGGGTATAGACTGCTTTGAAATAGACGTAAATATGAGCAGCCTTGAAGGATCAATCGGTATTTTCCCGCGTCGCCTGATGGTGGCCGACCACGACCTTGATGCGGCGCGCGTGACCCTGATCGACAACGGATTTGACCTTGAGGCGTGAGCGCTTTGATGCCTCCGAGTTAAGCCAAGATGCTTTCCTTGGCGGGCGCCTGGTGATTGCCCAACCGAAAGACGGTTATCGCGCCGGGGTTGACCCGGTTCTTTTGGCCGCCAGCGTACCGGCCCGTGCGGGCGACAGGGTGCTGGATCTCGGGTGTGGCGGCGGTGTTGCGGGACTGTGCCTTGCGGCGCGGGTGCCAGGGGTGTCGCTGACCGGGCTTGAGGTGCAACCGGCCTATGCCGATCTGGCGCGCCGCAATGCCGAGGCCAATGATCTGGCGCTTGAGGTCATGACCGGCGATCTGGCTCAGATGCCCGACGCCCTGCGCCAGCGGCAGTTTGATCATGTCATCGCCAACCCGCCCTATTTCGACCGTCGCCACAGCACTGCGGCGCGCGATGCCGGGCGTGAGGTGGCGATGGGAGAAGACCTGCCACTGGCCGATTGGGTCAGGGCTGCGGCGCGGCGGGCGGCCCCGAAAGGCACCGTGACCTTTATCCAGCGGGCAGAACGATTGCCGGATTTGTTGGTTGCGGCGGTGGCGTATCTTGGGAGTATCGAGGTGCTTGCGCTGATTCCCCGGCGCGGTCGCGCCGCGCGCCTTGTGCTCTTGCGCGGGCGCAAGGGGGGGCGCGCGGGCTTTCGTCTGCATGATGGCTGGCTCTTGCATGAGGGGGCAGAGCACGGGCAGGACGGTGAAAATTACACGGCTGCAACGGCTTCGGTGCTGAGAAACGCTGGGGCCCTGCCTTTCCCCAAATGATTTCGGGAAAATTCTATCGGAAAAATCCCGCTTATTTTGCGTGCGCAGCGTGACAGATTTGTGAAACTGTGATGCAGTGGGGGTGTTCATTTCAAACCGAAGAGGAGACGGCCCATGAGCTTGAGTTCACATATCGAGGAACTGAAGAAAAAACATATGACTCTCTCGGAACAGGTGGAAGCGGCACAACGTGCCCCAGGCACCAGCAATTTGGAAATTGCGGAACTCAAGAAACAAAAACTGCGATTGAAGGAAGAGATCGAAAGGCTGTCTGAGACCGCCTGATCGCCGCGTCGCAACATCGCTTGCCTTGCCCTGCTGTCCGCTATTGGTCGGCAGGGGAGTGAGGAGTATAGCCGATGATCACGCAAGAGCGACGAAACGGGTAATTGCTTTGATGAAAAAGGGCCGGTCGCATGGACCGGCCCTTTTGCATGTTACGTTGCGGTGATCGTCTGGCGTATCAGACGAAGAATTGTGCGCCGTTGGCCGAAATGGTCGACCCGTTGATAAAGCTGGCATCATCCGACGCAAGGAAGGTGACGCACCGTGCGATTTCCTCGGGTTCGCCCAGACGGCCCGCCGGGATGTTGCCAATGATCATGTCACGCACTTTTTCAGGCACGGCCATGACCATTTCGGTCGCGATGTAGCCCGGGCAGACGGCGTTGGCGGTGATGCCTTTGGCCGCGCCTTCCTGGGCCAGGGATTTGACAATGCCAAGATCGCCGGCCTTGGTGGCGGCATAGTTGACCTGGCCGAACTGACCCTTTTGACCGTTGATCGAGGAAATTACCACGATCCGGCCAAAGCCGCGCTCGCGCATGCCCGGCCAAACCGGGTGAACGGTGTTGAAAACGCCGGTCAGATTGGTGTCGATCACCTGTTTCCACTGATCCGGTGTCATTTTGTGGAAGGGTGCATCGCGCGTGATCCCGGCGTTTGCTACAACCACGTCGATCGGGCCAAGTTCGGCTTCGACCTTTTCAATTCCGGCCTTGGAGGCGTCATAATCGGCGACGTCCCATTTGTAGGTCTGAATGCCGGTCTCGGCAGTGAAGGCTGCGGCGGCCTCATCATTTCCGGCATAGGTCGCGGCGACGGTATAGCCTTCGGCCTTGAGCGCTTTTGAAATCGCGGCGCCGATCCCGCGTGATCCGCCGGTGACGAGTGCAGTTCTTGCCATGGTGTCCTCCAATCTGGCTTATGTATCGGTAACTTGATTACTATTGTGCGGTCAGGTGCGCAACATTATTGCGCGATAAAATCTGCGTGATCCGTTGAGCTTCGCTTGGGGGTTGTTTGGGATCTTAAAAAAGGGGCGCCGTTTCAGGCGCCCCGTTCAATGCGAATCGCAAGCCGGACCTGCGGCTCAGGGGCGTTCGACACAGAGCGCGACACCCATGCCGCCGCCGATGCATAGCGTGGCGAGGCCTTTTTTGGCGCCGCGACGCTTCATTTCGAACAGCAGGGTGTTCAGAACCCGACAGCCCGAGGCGCCGATCGGATGGCCAATCGCAATCGCGCCGCCATTGACGTTCACGATCGCCGGATCCCAGCCCATCTCTTTGTTGACGGCGCAGGCCTGTGCGGCAAAGGCTTCGTTGGCTTCGACGAGGTCCAGATCGCCAACCGACCAGCCTGCTTTGTCCAGGGCTTTGCGCGAGGCATGGATCGGGCCCACGCCCATGACCGACGGATCAAGGCCGGCGGTGGCGTAGGACGCGATGCGTGCCAGCGGTTCGATGCCGCGCTTTTCGGCTTCATCCGCACTCATCAACAGGGTGGCGGCGGCGCCGTCATTCAATCCCGACGCATTGGCCGCAGTGACGGACCCGTCCTTGGTAAAGGCCGGACGCATTTTCTGCATCGCTTCCAGAGTGGCGCCGTGGCGGATGTACTCATCCTTGTCGACCACGATGTCGCCCTTGCGGGTCTTGACGGTAAAGGCGATCACCTCTTCGTCGAACTTGCCGGCCTTCTGTGCGGCTTCGGCCTTGTTCTGGCTGCCGACGGCGAATTCGTCCTGCATGTCGCGGGTGATTTGCCACTGA
Source organism: uncultured Roseovarius sp. (assembly GCF_913054395.1). Lineage (GTDB taxonomy): Bacteria > Pseudomonadota > Alphaproteobacteria > Rhodobacterales > Rhodobacteraceae > Roseovarius. The sequence continues at coordinate 53,069 of NZ_CAJXIP010000002.1, read as the reverse complement.
TCTGCCACGTTCTCGGCGGTCTGGCCCATGTGATAGCCATTGAAGGCATCCCAAAGCCCGTCGCGAATCATCGTGTCGATATATTTCATGTCGCCCATCTTGTGACCCGCACGCAGGTTGGCGGCATGGGGGCTCAGCGTCATGTTTTCCTGACCACCGGCGCAAACGATGGCGGCATCGCCAAGCTGGATGTGCTGGGCGCCAAGCGCCACGGCGCGCAGGCCTGAACCACAGACCTGATTGATGCCCCAGGCAGAGCTTTCGATCGGCAGGCCAGCATTGACATGCGCCTGACGTGCGGGGTTCTGGCCCTGGGCGGCGGTCAGGACCTGACCAAGAATTGTCTCGGAGACTTCGGATTTGTCGATCCCGGCGCGGGCGACGACGGCCTCAAGAACGGCAGCCCCCAGATCATGCGCGGGTGTGTTGGCGAAAGCGCCGCCAAATGACCCGACAGCGGTACGTGCTGCGGATGCGATTACTACGTTGGTCATGTGTTTCCTCCACCAGGATATGCCAGGGCAGAGGGGGGGCGCGGGACGTCACATCAACTGTGCCGCCCGTAGCTGTCTCTGCCTTTACGCGGCGTCATATCGTAAATGCCGCATTGCGGCAACGGACGGAGTGTCACATTCAAGCGCTGGCCTGGTCAAGGGCACTATCAAGCCAGGGCGGCCTTATCGTGGGGGCGCCAAAGTAATACCCCTGAAGGCAATCAATCCCAAGCGCAGTCAGGTAATCCGCATCGGCCGGTTTCTCGACGCTTTCCGCGACGGTGACCATATCGAATTGCTGACCCACACTGGCCAGGGCGGCGGTCAGCACCTGATTGTCGGCATCATTCGCGATATTGCGGATGAACTGTCCGTCAATCTTGAGAATGTCGAAATAGAAATCCTTGAGATAGCGGAACGATGTGTATCCGGCGCCGAAGTCATCCAGCGCAAAGCTGATTCCCTTGCGCTGCAACTCGTTCATGAAGCCGATCACCAGTTCCGGTATCAGCATCGCCGAGCTTTCGGTGATTTCGAGGATAAGCCGTTCGGCTATTGTCGGATCTTCACCCAGCCGGCGCTTGAGAATACGCATCCAGCGGGAATACCCGATAGAGCGCGCCGACATATTGATCGCCAACCGCAGGTCTGGGTATTCCGTCAGCGTCTTGAGACCCATTTCCAGGGCGAGACAATCGATGATGCGACCGGTTTCTGTCACTTCTATCGCATCAATGAATTCCCGCGCCGGGATGATCCGGCCGGTTTCGTCAAGGACGCGAATCAACCCCTCGTAAAAGGCGGGTTTGCCTTGCCTGCCCGCAGGCACAACCGCCTGATAGGCGAGCATCACCTGTTTGTGCTGTACCGCCTCATTGACCATATCTATGACCGACCGGTCCCGCGTCGTAACGGCATAGGTCAGCGGGTTGTCCTGTCCGATCGGAACGTCAGCCCATTTTTTCTTTTGCCCCATGCTTTTCTCCGAATTAGCGTGCTTCACAAGCTGGGGTATTTCGATTAAATAAAACTTAATGGATTGATTTTAAACGTATTTGCTTGGGTTTCATCAAAGGGGTGTGATCGCGATGGAAAGATGCGGCTGGGTTGGGATGGATGCGCTCTATGAGGCGTATCACGATACCGATTGGGGCGTGCCCGAATATGACAGCCGCGCCCTGTGGGAAAAGCTTATCCTCGACGGGTTTCAGGCGGGATTGAGCTGGATTACCATTCTGCGCAAGCGGGAAAATTTTCGCCTGGCTTTTCAAGGGTTTGATCCGAATGTCATTGCCACCTGGGGCGAGGAGGACGTGCTCCGCCTGCTGGCTGACCCCGGCATCATTCGCCACCGCGGCAAGATCGAGGCAACGATCGGAAATGCCCGCGTCTGGCAACAGATCGAAGCCGAGGGCGGGTTCGACCGCTATCTCTGGGATCATGTCGGCGGCAAGCCTGTTCAGAACGCATGGAAAACCCTGTCAGAGGTCCCTGCGCAGACCGATCTTTCCGTGAAAATTTCGAAAGATTTGAAGAAACGTGGATTCAAATTTTGCGGGCCGACCATCGTCTATGCCTTCATGCAGGCGGTAGGCATGGTCAATGACCATCTGGTCACCTGTCCCTGTCACGCACCGGTGGCGAAGCTTGGAGAGCTGAAGCGCCCCTGATGCGGCACCGGCCGTAATCCGCAGGCGAATCCCCGGAAAGGTGTGTAATTCCCGCGCGAATCCTATATGTGGATGCATCCTCACCCTAATCGCGCGAATGACCATGACCCAGACTGCCCCGATCACACAGGATGTGCTTACCATCCCCCGCAAGCTTCCCGAAGGGCCGAAAAACCTTGTCGGCCTGACCCGCGATCAGATGCGCGAGGTTCTTATCGCGCATGGTACGCCCGAAAAGCAGGCCAAGATGCGCGTCGGCCAGATCTGGCAGTGGATCTATGGCTGGGGCGTGCGTGATTTCAACGAAATGACCAACCTGTCCAAGGCCTTCCGCGCCGAGCTTGCCGAGAGTTTCGTGATCGAAATCCCCGAAGTGGTCAGTAAGCAGGTCAGTGAAGACGGCACCCGCAAATACCTTGTGCGCATTGCGGGCGGTCACGAGGTCGAGGTGGTCTATATCCCAGAGGACAGTCGCGGCACGCTCTGCATTTCCTCGCAGGTCGGCTGTACCCTGACCTGTTCGTTCTGCCACACTGGCACCCAGAAACTGGTGCGGAACCTGACTGCCGGGGAAATCATCGGCCAGGTGATGATGGCGCGCGACGACCTGAACGAGTGGCCCGAGCCGGGCGCGCCCAAGGATGAAACCCGGCTGTTGTCTAATATCGTCCTGATGGGCATGGGTGAGCCGCTTTATAATTTCGAAAACGTTCGTGATGCGATGAAGATCGCGATGGACCCCGAGGGCATACAGCTCTCGCGCCGCCGCATCACCCTGTCGACCTCGGGTGTGGTGCCGGAAATTGCCCGCACAGCGCAGGAAATCGGCTGTCAGTTGGCGATTTCCTTTCACGCCACCACCGATGACGTGCGCGACCGCCTTGTGCCGATCAACAAGAAATGGAACCTCGAGGTTCTGCTTGAGGCGCTGCGCAGCTATCCTAAGGTCAGCAATTCCGAACGGATTACCTTTGAGTACGTCATGCTCAAGGGCGTGAACGACAGTGACGCCGATGCCCACCGCCTTATCCGGCTGATCGACGGTATCCCGGCCAAGATCAACCTTATCCCGTTCAACGAATGGCCCGGCGCTCCCTATGAGAGATCATCCAACAACCGTATCCGCGCCTTTGCCGACATCATCTACAAGGCCGGTTATGCAAGCCCGATCCGCACCCCCCGTGGCGAGGATATCATGGCCGCCTGTGGTCAGCTCAAGTCAGCCACCGAACGCGCCCGCAAATCCCGGCGCGAAATCGAGGCGGAAACAGGCCAAGGCGGCTAGCCAAACTCGGCTCAGTGTCCCAGAGCTTTGGCTGGCCTGTTAGGCCCCTCTCTCGTTATGTGAAAGGTGACACCCTTTATGTCCGATTTTGCCCGTCTGCCCCAGCCGCTGAACGCTAGGGGAAAACCTCGTCTTGTCGGCGTAGAGATCGAGCTTGGCGGCATGGACGAGGCCGACGTTGCCCGCACCTGTGCCGACACATTGGGTGGCAAGGCACATCAGGGCGACGGGCCGTTCTGGACGGTTGAAGATAGCGATGTCGGCCAGATCGAAATCTATCTTGATATCTTTCTGCGCAACGCCCAGCAAAGCAAACTGCGTGATCTGGCACTTGATATCGGCCGCGAGGTGGTCCCGGTTGAAATCGTGACAGAGCCGCTGGATCATGCGGGGCTGTGCCGTCTTGATGACCTTCGGGCCGCTCTGCGCGAGGCGGGTGGATTGGGAAGCGGCGCGGGTTGGTTCTTTGGCTTTGGCCTGCACCTCAATATCGAGATCGCCAGCGAAGAGGACAAAGATATCGTGCACCCGCTTCTGGCCTATGCCCTGATCGAGGATTGGATGCGCAGCGCCAGCCCGATTGATGAGTCGCGCAGGGTGTTGCCCTTCACCGATCCCTACCCGACCGAATTCGTGCGCGCACTTATCGCCGCCGGGCCGGGGGCCAGTCTTGATCAGGCTGTCGGGCTTTATCTCAAACACACGCCAAGCCGCAATCGCGGCCTCGATATGCTGCCGGTCTTTGCGCATTTCTACCCAGACCGGATAGCGGCGGCGATTTCCGACAAGACATCGGCCCGCCCGACCTTTCATTTCCGCCTGCCGGATTGCCGCATCGACGAGGCTGGTTGGTCCATCGCCGACGAATGGAACCGCTGGCTTGTGGTCGAGCGCGTGGCGCAGGACGCTGACCTCCTGACCGAACTGGCAAGGGCCTGGGACGATGACCACGGCCTTGTCACGCTGAGCCGCAAGCGCTGGGCAGAGCGCTGCGGCACGATCCTAGGGGTGGCCGGTCTGGACATCCTCACCGCATGAGCACGCGCAAACCTCTGATCGGGGTGACCACATCGCGTCGCTCGGGATGGCGAATCTATCCGCTGATCGCGCTGAATGTCAGGCTGGCGGGCGGTCGCCCGCTCCGCTGGATGGCCGGGCGTGCGGCGGATATCGATGCTGTGGATGGCATCATCATCGGCGGTGGCGATGATATCTCGCCCGATCTTTATGGCGGGCGGATTGTCACCTCGGCGCGGCTTGACCCGGATCGCGACAGGCTTGAACGCGATATGGTGCTGGCGGCATTCGAGCGCAACAAACCGGTGCTTGGCATTTGCCGCGGCAGCCAGATGCTCAACATCGCGCTTGGCGGATCGCTGCATCAGGATGCCTATGCCACCTACGCCGCAAGCGACCATATACGCACCATCCTGCCGCGCAAAACCGTCTGTCTTGAACCGGGCACGCGACTCGCCGGGGTGGCGGGGGCGGCACCGATGAAGGTGAACGCGCTGCACTCTCAGGCGGTCGACCGGCTTGGCCGTGGTTTGCGGGTGGCGGCGCGCGACACCGGCGGTATGATCCAGGCGATCGAAAGAGTGTCAGAGCCCTTCGCCATAGGCGTCCAATGGCATCCCGAACACCTGTTCTATGCACACCGTCAAATGGGTATTTTCCGCGCTCTGGTGGCCGCCGCCGCCGCACGGCGCGATGCGGCACCGCAATTGCCCGGCGTCGATGCGACCATGTGACCGGCCGCAGGAATACCCTGACTGCGCCACAATTCAGCACAATTGCCGCCACAAGCGTAAACTATCCCTGCATCAAAGGTTAATTGTAACGAGGCAGGAAACGATGGAACATTTGAACACCGAAAACCCGGCAAGCATCCGCGACATGGTCATGCGTGAGCGCCACCTGGCGGTCTCTGAACGCGAATGGAAGCACCGTCTTCGTGGCTATGGTTATGCAATCCGCGACACGGCAGAGGGGCGCTTTGTTACCTCTTTGCTGCGCGGTGCGCCGATCTGCCAGCTGACTTGAGACCGGCCAAAGCCACCTGGTTTCTTCTTGCACCAAATATCCCGGGGGAGTCGCGCCTCGCGCGACGGGGGCAGGGCCCCCGGTGACGTTGGCCCCAAAACGACAAACCCCCGAAGCATAGGCCCGGGGGTCGTCAAAAAGTCTTACGCATCGGATCCGAAAACCGATAATCTTTTTTCGGGATGCAAAAACCCCGTGTCGGCAAAAACTGCCTGCGCGGTACTTAGACCATACCTTCGCGCTGAGCTTTCTTACGCGCCAGCTTACGGGCACGGCGAATCGCTTCAGCTTTCTCGCGCGCTTTTTTCTCGGACGGTTTCTCGAAATGTTGCTTGAGCTTCATTTCGCGGAATACGCCTTCACGCTGCAGCTTTTTCTTCAGGGCACGAAGCGCCTGATCGACATTGTTGTCGCGAACACTAACCTGCATGTGGTGTCACCACCTTCCTAAGTTAAAGTTGCAATAGATTGCAGGAAGGCGCCGTATAGCAAAGCACCCCGGTTTTGTCTAGTGTGCGCTCAGCAAAGAGGAAAAGCCGATGGATGACCCTGATTTGATGACCCGATTGCTCGATGCGGCCAAGATGCATGTGCCGTTTGACGGCTGGAGCGAGGCCACATTGCGGGCCGCCGCGCAGGACGCCGATATTGCACCGGGGCTGGTCGCGGCGATCTGTCCGCGCGGTGCCGTCGATCTTGCGTTGGCTTATCACGAGGCGGGTGATCACGAGATGCTGGCCCGCCTTGAGGCCGCCGATCTTGACGACATGCGGTTTCGCGACCGGATCGCCTTTGCGGTGCGCGCCCGCCTTGAGGCGGGCGAGGACAAAGAGCTCGTGCGCCGGGGCATGACCCTGTTTTCCCTACCGAGCCATGCCGCCGATGGCGCCCGCGCGATCTGGCAGACCTGCGACCGGATCTGGCTGGCGCTCGGCGATAGTTCGGACGACGTGAACTGGTATACCAAGCGCGCGACGCTCTCGGGGGTTTACGGCGCGACGGTGCTCTACTGGCTTGGCGATGACAGCGAAGACAACGCCCGGACCTGGGAGTTTCTGGATCGCCGGATAGAGGATGTGATGACGATCGAGAAAATCAAGGCGCGGGCGCGCGGCAATCGCCTGGTGGCGGGGCTGATGGCCGGCCCGCTTGGCGTTTTGGGCCGTATACGCGCACCGCAGACCGGGGCGGGCACTGGAATGCCGGGCCGTTGGAACGGCCCCACATAACCAAAAGGAATCAAAGACATGAGAAAGACGATGCAGGCGGTTGAGATTACCCGTGCAGGCGGACCCGAGGTATTGGTGCCCACAACCCGGCCCCGCCCCGAACCGGGTGCCGGTGAGGTGGTGATCAAGCTGACCTATGCCGGGGTCAACCGCCCCGATGCGCTTCAGCGTGCCGGGCTTTACGCCCCGCCCGCAACCGCAAGCGATCTGCCGGGGCTTGAGGGCGCGGGCGAGGTGGTGGCCCTTGGTGCCGGTGTAAGCGGGCTTGCCCCTGGCGATCAGGTCTGCGCGCTATTGCCCGGCGGCGGATATGCCGAATACGTCGCCACGCCCGCCGCGCATTGCCTTCCGGTGCCGTCCGGCATGGGCCTCAAAGAGGCGGCTTGCCTGCCCGAAACCTGTTTCACCGTCTGGTCCAACGTGTTCCAGCGCGGCGGCCTCAAGGCCGGTGAGCGTTTCCTCGTCCACGGCGGATCAAGCGGTATCGGCACCACCGCCATTCAGTTGGCGCGCGAATTCGGGGCGCGCGTTTTCACCACAGCCGGGTCGGATGACAAATGCAAGGTCTGCGAGGATCTCGGCGCCGAGCGTGCGATCAATTACCGTAACGAGGATTTCGTCGAGGTGATCCGCGCCGAGGGCGGGGCCGATGTCATCCTGGATATGGTCGGTGGGGATTATCTGCCGCGCAACGTCAAGGCCCTCGCCGATGACGGGCGGCTGGTGCAGATCGCCTTCCTGCAGGGGCCGAAGGTCGAGCTGAACTTTGCCCCGGTGATGATGCGCCGTCTGACGATCACCGGAAGCACCCTGCGCCCGCAAAGCGACCTTGCCAAGGCGCGGATCGCCGAGGCGCTGCGTACCCATGTCTGGCCACTGCTTGAGGCGGGCAAGATCGCGCCGGTGATGGATTCCGAATTTGCGCTGGCCGATGCGGCCAAGGCCCATGCCCGGATGGAAACCAGCGGACATATAGGCAAGATCGTTCTGAAGGTCGGCTAGGGTGACAGCGCCGTCTCTGGCAATTCTGGTGCTCGCGGGCCTGAGCCTGTGCCTGAGCCTCTGGGCAATCCGGCGCGATGTCGCGCTTGACTGGCGGTTCGCCTTGCCAGAGGCCATGCCCGAGGCGGGCGCGCCACGCTTTGAAACGGTATTGGACTACACCGCGCCAGAGGGGCAGGCCCACGCGCCCGCGATCCTACAGGATGCGCACGGCTTTTCGGTGATCTGGTTCCAGGGCTCTGCCGAGGCGCAGCCGGATGTCGACATCTTCGCGGCGCATATGACGCGTGAGGGTGACGGCTGGCAGGTCTCAGATCCCGAACGCCATCTGACCCGAGGCGCGCTTGCGCGGGCGTTCGAGCCGCGCCAGTTGGTGGTGACGCTTGGCAACACCATTCAGAACGATACTGCGCCGGGGCGCCTCTATGCCACTGCTGTTTCGGTCGGAGGCTGGGCCATGGCGGCAATCGCGGATGTCGAAATGGGCCCGCGCGGGCCGGTGCGGGCCAGCAAGCTCAACCTCTCGCCGATTCTCAACCGCTCGTTTCTGGTGAAATCGCCGATGGTGGCCTACGCCGATGGTAGCCACGCCTTGCCTGCCTATTTCGAAATGGGTCCGACCTATGGCGCGCTTGTGCGCTTTGACGCGCGCGGCCGGGTCCGCGATCAGCGCCGGATGGTCGGCACCGGGGTGAAGCCAATTCAGCCGATGATCGTGCCGCTTGATCAGAGCCGCGCAGTCGCCTTTCTGCGCGATTTTGACCGCAGCGGATGCCTCTGGCTTAGCCGGACCAGCGATGGCGGCCAAAGCTGGTCGCGCGCGCAAGCCCTAGAGATCGCCAATCCGAGCGCGCCGGTGGCGGCGCTGGCGCTTGGCGTAGGGCGGATCGTGATGGCAATGAATGACGAGGCCGATCGCTTTGATGCACTGACGCTGGCGCTGAGCGAGGATGAGGGCGAAAGCTGGCGCAGCTTGCACCGGTTCACCGGCGAGGGCGCGCTGCGCTATCCGATGCTGGCGCGGGTCGGGGACGAGATCGCCCTGACCTATTCCACCAATGGCAAGCGCGGCATCCGCGTGCATCTGTTCAACGCGGCCTGGGTGCTGGCGCAATGAGGGCGGTCGTGGAATGGATCGCGCTGGCGCTGGTTATGGCCTGGGTCGGATATGCCCTTGCGGGCCTCTTTGTCACGCCGATGATGGCGCTTGGGGTCGCAGGCCTGTTGGCGGTGGCGGTGCTGGTCTTGCGCGGCTCTTTGCCGGTGGCCGGGATGATGGCGCTTTTGGCCCCTCTGGGGGTGATGTTGCCTGCCTTGGCTCTGCGCCATATGGCGGCGGACCTCGGCATGGCTGTGGTGCCCTTTGGCAACCTTGAACTTTTGCTGTTCCTGCTGGGTTATCTGGTTTTCCTGGCCTCGGCCATGGGATTGGTGACGGTTGATCTTTACCGCCTCGGCTATGCGCCGGTGCCGGTCGCCGTCATGGTGCTGGCGGTCTGCGGGTACGGTGCGCTGAGCGGGACCGTCTTCTTGCCGGTCGTCGCGGTTTTGGGTCAGGCGTTCTGGGTCGTGGGGTGGGGCAGCAGCAACTGGTTTGACCATGTGCTGCATGCGGTTCTGGTTCCGGTGGTGGCCGTGGTGCTGATCCTGGGCCTGTTCTGAGTGGGGCCATGACGGAGTATTGAGTATTTTTGGAAAGATGAAAGACGGCTGTTGCGGCTTTCGGTGTTATCGGATTGGATCAAACAGTGCGTCTTTCATCGCGCAGTCACGGACCACATCGCGCCCGCAGGGCCGCGGGGCAAGATTCTTGGAGAGGCATAGCCGGGCCTCTTGGATACGGCCCGATTTGCAGGTGATGGTCAGCATATCGGGCTCCAGCCCCGGATTGGCCTTGAGAAACGCCTGTTCGACGACCGACGCAGGCAGCTTTACCGGTTTGGAGAGTTTGCGAAAAACCGGCGGGCGGGTGATGCCGTCATAGGCGCGGCGCGCCAGGGCATAGTAATCCGGTCCCGAGAGACCAGTGCAGGCACCGTGCTTTTTCCATTGATACCAGGCCAGAGCGGACGTGCCCATGATATCGGCCATGGCGTTTGCCATCTGGCGGGACGGCGGGCGCGCGGCGCTTTTGCAATGCGAGGGGAACCCGCGGCGATATTGCGGCCAGAGCCCGTGCAGCACCCAGCCATGATCGGCGGTCTCGGCGCATTGCGGCGAGCGGCGGGCATCGCCCACGAGGGCGCACCATGTCGGTGACCAGCTGAGCGAGAGGACGTAATAGTCAAACTCTCCCGGCCGATCCGACTGTGCCCGGGCGGGCGTGCTGAACAGGCTGATCAGGACGAGCAGAAGCACCGGCATTCTTTGGACTTTCATTTTGTATCAGAGGTCACTATATAACGGCCAAGTTCCCCGACAATGGAAACCCGTTCCGGCCAGTCCGGAACCGCCCCTCCAGGCGACGGGAAAGATATGCGTGAAGGAGACCTGAGATGTCCAAACCAATCATGGCCAAGGCCACCGCCGTCTGGCTGGTGGATAACACGACGCTGAATTTCAAGCAGATCGCGGATTTCTGCGGGCTGCACGAGCTTGAAGTGCAGGGCATTGCCGATGGCGATGTGGCCGCAGGGGACAAGGGTTTCGACCCGGTTGCCAACAATCAGCTGACCGAGGAAGAGATCGAGGCGGGCCAGAAGAACCCGCTGCACAAGCTCAAGCTCAAGTTCAACGCTGCGGCACAGGGCGAGGAAAAGCGCCGTGGCCCGCGCTATACTCCGCTGTCCAAGCGGCAGGATCGTCCGGCCTCGATTCTCTGGCTGGTCAAGTTCCACCCGGAACTGGCCGATAGCCAGATTTCGCGCCTTGTCGGCACAACCAAGCCGACCATTCAGGCGATTCGCGAGCGGACCCATTGGAACATTGCCAATATTCAGCCGATCGACCCGGTGGCGCTTGGGTTGTGCAAGCAATCAGAGCTTGATGCCGCCGTGCAAAAGGCCAGTGCCAAGAAGGCGCGCGAAGGTGCCGCGATGAGCGATGACGAGCGTCGCAAACTGCTTAGCACCGAGCAGAGCCTTGGCATGGAGTCAGAGCCCAAGATTCCGACCGCTATCGAGGGCCTTGAGAGCTTTACGCTTGGTCAGGATTACCAGCCTGAAGAGCGTGAAAAGAAATACGATGCCGAGAGCCTCTTCAATCTTCCCGATGCGTCGGACGATGACGATGAGGATGAGGACGACCGCGGCTAAGCCGACAGGCCAAGCGAGCGACGCGACATTGCCCGGGCTTCACGGCCCGGGCTTTTCTTTGCGCAGGAAACGGGTCGCGTGCCGGACAGATCAAGGCAATTGTTGCCGGCAAAAGGAGAGGTGCGATGACCCCCGCCATATTTGCCTTGCTGATCTTTCTGGCGCCGCTGGCCTATAGTCCGGGGCCGGGAAACATGATCTTTGCCGCCATGGGCGCGCGGTTCGGGGTGGCGGCGACCTGGCCCGCGAGCTTTGGCTATCACTTGGCGACATGGGGGGTGACGCTGGCCATCGGGCTGGGCTTTGGCGCTGCAACGCAGGCCGCGCCGGGCGTGGCGCAGGCGGTAAGGATCATCGGTGCGGGCTATGTGATGTGGCTTGCGCTTGGCCTGTGGCGCGCCGGGGCGGTCGAGGACGGTGTTCTTAGGGCGGCGCGGCCAATGGGCTTTGGCGGCGGTATGGTGCTTCTGATCTTCAACCCCAAGGCCTATGTGATCATCGCCCTGATGTTCAGCCAGTTTGCAAATGCGCCGGGGCTTGGCGTGGTCGGCGTTGCGACGGTGTTTACCCTCAACAACATGCTGGCCTTTGCCCTTTGGGCGGCGATCGGCACACGGCTGGCGCGGATATGGTCGCGCCCGGATCAGGCGGCTTTGCTGAACCGGGGATTGGCGGCAATGCTTGGCGCTGTTGCGGTCTGGATGGTGCGGGCCTAGCGCGTGTCGCGTTCATCCGCATTCACGCGCCCCTCACTCACCGATTGGTTTCGCCTATGCGAGAGGCACAAAACAGAGGCCCGCTTTTGTGCAATATGCTCTGGCGCTCCATGCACGGACCATGAAAAAGCCCCGGCGCCAGTTCCGGCGCCGGGGCTGGTCACGCAAAGCGCGAAACCGGAGTCTAGCCGAACACGCGGGTCAGCGCGGCGTCGGTTGCCGAGACGATATGATTGATATCGTCCTTGGTAGCGATCAGGGCAGGCGAATAGCACAGCGTGTTGTTGAAGCCGGGAATCGAGCGGTTGGTCGCCCCGATGATCACGCCCTGCGCCATGCAATCGGCCACGACCGCCTGAACCTGTTTCTCACTGGCGGGCTCTTTGCTGGTGCGGTCGCTGACAAGTTCGGCGCCAAGGAACAGGCCCTTGCCGCGCACCTCGCCGATCACCGCATGCTTGTCCTGAAGCGCGCGCAACTGGTCGAGCATGTAATCGCCCATTGCCACGGTGTTGGCCAACAAGTTCTCTTCCTCGATGATCGACAGGTTTTCCAGTGCCGCCGCCGGGCCGGCCGTACAGCCGCCGAAGGTCGAGATATCGCGGAAATAGCTCATCGGATCGCCGGATTCGTCGCGGAACATTTCGAACACCCGCTCGGAGGTCACGCAACAGGCGATGGCGGCATAGCCCGAGGCGACACCCTTGGCCATGGTCACGAAATCCGGCTCGATGCCGTAATGCTGATAGCCGAACCATGTGCCGGTGCGCCCGACGCCGCAGACGACCTCGTCGATATGCAGCAGGATATCATACTTGCGGCAGATTTCCTGAACGCGGGGCCAATAGCCCTTGGGCGGGACAATCACGCCGCCACCGGCGGTCACCGGTTCGAGGCAGAGCGCGCCAACGGTATCGGGGCCTTCGGCAAGGATCACCTCTTCGATCGCATTGGCGGCGGCGATGCCGTATTCCTCGCCCTCAAGGTCCCATTGCGCGCGATATTCAAGGCAATGCGGGACGCGGACGAAACCGGGGGTATAGGGGCCATATTCCGCGTTGCGCTCGTCCTGGCCGCCGGCCGAAAGACAGGCGATGGTGGTGCCGTGGTAATCACGCTCGCGATAGAGAATCTTGTGCTTCTTGCCGCCAAAGCGCTTGTGGGCGATCTGGCGCACCATCTTGAAGGCTTTCTCGTTCGCCTCGGATCCCGAGTTTGTAAAGTAAACCCGCGTCATGCCCGGCATTTTTGAGATCAGCCGCTCGGAAAACTGCGCGCCGGGAATCGAGCCGGCGGACCCTGCGAAATACGGCAGCTTGATCAGCTGGTCGCGCACGGCATTGGCAATCCGCTCGCGGCCATAACCGACATTGACGGTCCAGACCCCGCCCGAGACGGCATCAAGATGCTCTTTGCCCTTTTGATCCCAGACCCGCATGCCGCGACCCTCGACGATAATGCGCGGGTCGCCTTTGGGGGCTTCGCCGGTCCAGGCGGCGTGTTGGATAAGGTGATGCCAGACGTGGGCGCGGTCGGCCTCGACCACGTGGCTGATGTCATTGTCGAGAATTTTGCCGTCCATCGGTATGCTCCATCGAGTTGGGGCCCGGCGCAACGCGCGGGCCTGTGATCTTTGTCCATTTCGTTCTGGCGTTATATCAGCCGTGAAATGCGGCGGGCTGATAGGGCCAGATGGTTGCAATAACTAAGGCCAGAAAAGCGTATCATTATAAAATTTTTTGCATAATTATCTGGTATAAAACGGTTTTTCAACACTGGCCTGTGGCGCAGGCGATATTTGAGCCTATTCAAAAACCTCTTTTCGGAAATGCTGAAATGATCGTAGGTCTGTTATTATTGCGTTGATCGGTTCTGTTGGATCGGGTTCACTCTTGAACGGTGTCTGTCGTCAAGCATGCTGATCTTATCACGGGCCGGGCGCATCCAAATCCGCCGAAAAGTGCGGTTTCAAGAATAAAAAGTAACGCAATCAACGGGAGATGAAAAATATGAAATTGAAATCCAAGCTGATGACAGCCGTGGCCGGTGCGGCGTTTCTGGCGACTGCCGGGGCCGCAACCGCACAGGAAATCACCGTTGCCTATTTCCTGGAATGGCCGATGCCGTTCCAATATGCCAAGGAAAAGGGCACCTATGACGAAGAAATGGGCGTCAAGGTCAACTGGCGCGCATTTGACACAGGCACCGCGATGAGCGCGGCCATGGCCAGCGGCGACGTGCATCTCTCGGTCAGCCAGGGCGTGCCGCCTTTCGTCGTGGCCGCAAGTGCCGGTCAGGACATTCAGGTTCTCGATGTGGCCGTGTCCTATGCCGACAATGACAACTGCGTTGTTGCCGAAGCGCTTGAGATCGACAAGACCAACGCGGGCGAGCTTGCCGGCAAGAAAGTGGCCGTGCCGCTTGGCACCGCCGCACATTACGGTTTCCTCAAGCAGATGAGCCATTTCGGTGTCGATATCGCCAGCATGGACGTGGTCAACATGGCCCCGCCAGAGGGCGCAGCAGCCATCGCGCAGGGCGCGGTTGACATGTTCTGTGGCTGGGGCGGAAGCCTGCGTCGCGCCAAAGAGCACGGCAATGTCCTGTTGACCGGCGCCGAAAAAGAAGCGCTTGGCATCCTGGTCTTTGACGTGACCAGCGGGCCCGCAGGCTTTGTTGCGGAAAACCCCGATCTGGTGGCCAAGTTTCTTAAAGTGACCGCAGACGCAAACGCGATGTGGGCCGATGCGGCCAACCGCGACGAGATGCTGCCGGTCATCGCCAAGGATAGCGGCATGGATCTGGAGGCCACGGCCGCGACCATCGACACCTTTGTGTTCCCGCCTGTCGAAGACCAGCTTTCGGCCAAATGGCTGGGCGGCGGCGCGCAGGAGTTCATGAAAGGCGTGGCCGATGTCTTTGTCGAAGCCAACAGCATCGACGCGGCGCTTGAGACCTACGAAAACAACGTCAACACGGGTCCGCTGGCCGCTGCCAACGGGATGTAATCCCACCCGACATGACAGAAGACAGGGGCTCGTCCGTGCCGCGGGCGGGCCCCTGCCCAATAAATCCAGGATAAACAGGGGGTGGGGATGTCTACACTTTCCATCGAAAATATCTCGATGCGGTTCGACCTGCCGAATGGCACGCATGTACAGGCCCTGCAGGATGTATCGCTTGAACTGAAGACTGGCGAATTGATGAGCGTGCTTGGCCCGTCAGGCTGTGGCAAGACCACGCTTTTGAACATTCTGGCCGGTTTTCTGGCCCCGACCGAAGGGCAGATCACGCTTAACGACCATCGCGTCACCGGTCCGGATGCCGAGCGCGGTATGGTCTTTCAGCAAGGCGCGCTGTTCGAGTGGATGAGCGTGCGCGAAAACGTAAGCTTTGGCCCGCGCATGAAGGGCCAGCGAGAGGCGGAATTCGCCGGTAACGTCGATCATCTGCTGGATGTCGTCGGCCTCAAGGATTTCAAGGAAAAGGCGGTTTACGAGTTGTCCGGCGGCATGCAGCAGCGCGTGGCACTTGCGCGCTGTCTGGCCAATGATCCGGACGTGATCCTGATGGACGAACCGCTTGGTGCGCTTGATGCGCTGACCCGCGAAAAGATGCAGGGGCTGGTTCTCAAGCTGTGGAAAGAAACCGGCAAGACGATCGTGCTGATCACCCACTCTGTCGAAGAGGCGCTGCTGCTTGGCGAACGTCTTTTGGTGATGGCCCCGCGACCGGGGCGCATTCACAAGGAATACCGCCTGCCCTTTGCCGAAATGGGCGTCGGGCAAGACCTTCGCGAAGTGAAAAAACACCCTGACTTTGCGGCAAAACGCGAAGAAATCCTGTCGATGATCTGGGATATGGAAGAAGAGATCATGGGCCGTACCGAGGAGGCAGACGCATGATCATTCTCATAATCTACGTGGCCATTTTTGCCGCTGCCTTTTTCGCTGTGCGCAAGGGTGTCAGCAAGTTCCGCCAGATGAACGATTATACCTCGCTCAAGACGGTGACCTTTGGCGATGAAAGCGCCGTGCGCCCGGATCGTTGGGCCAGCGTCATTTCGGTCGTGACGATCTTTTTGCTTTGGGGCGCCTTTACCGGAAGCAAATGGGTGCCGATCCATGCACCGGGGCCATTCATCGGCGATACCGAGTTCGTTTATACGCTTGAGGCCCCCGACGGCACCCGCGACGACGCCACGGTCTACGCCCGCGTCTTCAAGGTTGGCGAAGAGGTGACGGATCGCGAGGTTGAGCCCGGCGATGGCTTTGCCAAGAACGACGTCATCACCGTGGGCGCCTGGCGCTCGTCGCTTTTGCTGATGGACAAGAACGACGAGGTGACCCGCAAGGAGGGGGCCAAGGTGGTGGCAATTGACGGCCAGCCCGTTGCTCCCGGCCAGGCCGCGCAGGTGGCGAATGGCACGGTTGCCATCACCGCCAAGGGATCGCTGAATTTCGCGCCCGCGAAGGGCATGCAGATGGAGCCGATCTGGCTTCCGCCGCCGGAATCGGTGGTCTCGCGCGTTGCCGAGATTTCCGAGCAGGGTTATCAGAACTTTACTCTGTTCGAGCATCTCTACTGGTCGCTGTTCCGGGTCATCGTCGGCTTTGCGCTTGGCGCATTGGTGGGCATCCCGCTTGGTTATGCCATGGGGCTTAGTGACTGGTTCCGCGGCTGGTTCGACCCGATCGTCGAATTCATGCGCCCGGTGCCACCGCTGGCTCTTATCCCGCTGGTGATCATCTGGGCGGGGATCGGCGAGAGTGGCAAGATCATCCTGCTGTTTTTGGCGGCGCTCTGGATCATGACCATTTCGGCGCGCGCGGGTGTGTCCGGCGTGGCGATTTCCAAGGTGCATGCAGCCTATTCGCTGGG
Source organism: uncultured Roseovarius sp. (assembly GCF_913054395.1). GTDB lineage: Bacteria > Pseudomonadota > Alphaproteobacteria > Rhodobacterales > Rhodobacteraceae > Roseovarius. The sequence continues at coordinate 36,495 of NZ_CAJXIP010000002.1, read as the reverse complement.
GGCCAGCAAATGGCAACTGATGCGCCATGTGATCGTGCCCAACAGCCTGCCCGAAATATTCACCGGCGCACGGGTCGCGATGGGGGTCTGTTGGGGCACGGTTGTCGCCGCAGAGCTTGTCGCGGCCGAAAAGGGTGCGGGCATGATGATCATGGTCGCCAGCCGCTTTCAGCTTACGGATATCGTGATCATGGGGATCATCCTGATCGGGATCATCGGCTATGGTATCGATATCCTGATGCGCAAGGCCGAAACCTGGCTTGTGCCATGGAAGGGCCGCGTCTGATCCGGCAGGGGTGAAAAGGGGGCGCTGCCCCCGTCGCCGCAAGCGGCGCCTCCCCCGGAGTATTTTTGCCAAGAAGAATGGGATGAAGCAGGCGGGCCTTGCTTCATCCTTTTTCGTTTAGGGCCTAGTTGAGCAGACCGGCGTGGCGCAGGCCCGCCTCGACCAGCGCCCTGGTCGGAGCGGTCAGCGGGGTCAGGGGCGAGCGGACCTCGGGGTCGCAGAGGCCAAGGCACGACATCGCGTATTTGACGCCGACGACACCGGGTTCGGTGAAGATCGCCTGGTGCAGCGGCATCAGCCGATCCTGAATCTCGAGCGCGGTGGCGTAATCGCCTGCGAGGGTTGCCTTTTGCACCTCGGCCACGAGTTTGGGGGCGACATTGGCGGTGACCGAGATCACGCCTTGCCCGCCTTGGGCGTTAAAGCCATGCGCGGTGCCGTCTTCGCCGGAAATCTGGGCGAAATCCTTGCCGCAGGTGATCCGTTGCGCGCAGACGCGGGCCAAATCCCCGGTGGCATCCTTGACGCCGACAATGCGCGGCAGTTTCGCCAGTTCGCCCATGGTGTCGGGCGTCATGTCAACGACCGAGCGGCCGGGGATGTTGTAGATCACGATTGGCAGTTCGCAGCAGTCATGCAGCGCCGTGAAATGCGCGACCAGCCCGGCCTGTGTGGGCTTGTTGTAATAGGGCGTCACCACAAGGGCCGCATCGGCCCCGACCGAAAGGGCATGACGCATCAGGCGCATTGATTCGAGCGTGTTGTTGCTGCCGGCACCGGCGATGACCGGAATGCGCCCTGCGGCGGCCTTGACCACCTCTGCGACGACGGTTTCATGTTCGGCATGGGTCAGCGTCGGGCTTTCGCCGGTGGTGCCGACCGGCACGAGGCCGTGGCTTCCCTCGCTTATATGCCATTCGACGAGTTTCTTGAGCGTATCCAGATCCAGCTCGCCGTCCTTGAACGGCGTGACCAAGGCAGGAAAAGATCCTTTGAACATGACACGCTCCTTTCGACTTCACGTGATGGCGGGCGGCGCCCGGTGTGATCAGGGTTGCCTGAGCGGTTCGGCGCGCATGGTCCGGTGGTTGTGAATGGACGCGGGCGCGCGTGACGCATAGGCTGGCGCCTGTCTATCCTTCGCAATGGCGGGAAATGCAAGAGATGTTGCGCGTCTGCATGTTTGTTCTGGGTGTTCTTTGCCCGGTTTTGGCGGCACATGCCGCCGATTTGCCACGCATTGCGCCGCGTCCTCTGGCCAGTGCACTTGAGGCGGTTCAAGGCGGGCGATGGGACGTCGCGGCACAATTGGCCCGGCGCGACGGGCCCGCGGCGGGCGATCTGATTGAGTGGTATCGCCTGCGCGAGGGGCTTGGGACACCTGCCGAGATCCTGGCGTTCCTGCGGCGAAACGGCCATTGGCCGGGACTTGAACGGCTGCGCCGTCAGAGCGAAGAGGTGATGACCTCTGCCGGGGTCGACGATGTGCTGGCGTTTTACGATGGGTATAGACCACAGACCGGTATCGGAGTCTTGACCCATGCAAGGGCGCTTGCTGCGCGCGGTCGCATTGGTGATGCTGAGGCCGGCGTCGTTCTGGCCTGGCACACGCTTGATCTGTCTTCGGAGGAACACGCGGCATTCCTGGCCGGGCACGGCGCGCTTTTGGCGCCGCACCATGCCGCGCGTCTTGATATGGCGCTTTGGCGGGGCCTGCGAGATGTGGAGGAAATGTTGCCGCTGGTGAGCGAGGGCGACCGCACCCTGGCCAAGCTTCGCCAGAGGGTGGCGAAAGAGGGCGCAAAAGGGTTGAGCGAGGCGCAGGAACGGCATCCGGGCATCGCCTATGAGCTTTTCACCAGACACCTGAAAAATGATCCCGACAAGGCCATCGAGGTGATCCTGCGCCAAAGCCGGATCAAGGGCGGCCTGGGTGAGGCGGACCGTTGGGCCAGTTGGCGGCGTGCCCTTGCGCGCCAGAAGATGCGCGAGGGCAAGGCGCAGCTTGCCTATGATCTGGCCTCGGTGCATCAGCTGGTCGAAGGGTCGAACTATGCCGACCTTGAATGGCTCTCGGGATATCTTGCGCTTCGCTATCTCGACGCGCCTGAGCTTGCACTTGACCATTTCCAGCGGTTTCGCGCGTCGGTGGAAACACCGATTTCGCTTGGGCGGGCGGGGTATTGGATCGGGCGCGCGCAAGAGGCGCTTGGCGATGCACAGGCGGCCCAGGTGGCTTACGGCGAAGGTGCCGCCTATCAAACCAGCTTTTACGGATTGCTGGCGGCGGAAAAGGCGGGGCTCGCAAGTGATCCGATGCTTGCGGGGAAGGAAATGTTCCCACCCTGGCGTGCTGCGGATTTTGCGCAAAGCGACCTGAAAGAGATCGGCACGCTGGCGCTTGCGATGGGCGACATCGGGCTTGCGCGGCAGTTTTTCATCCACCTTTCCGAGGCACAGGATCGCACCGGTCTGGGCCAGATGGGCCAGATGCTGGACGCGCTGGATCAGCCGCATTTGCAGGTCATGCTTGGCAAGGCCGCGGCACAGCGCGGTATCGTGATCGAGGCGCCCTATTATGCACTGCATGGCGTGGCCGGGTTGACCCTTCCGGTGCCGAGGGAAATGGCGCTGGCGATTGCGCGGCGCGAAAGCGAGTTCAATCACCTGGTGGTCAGCGGTGCGGGCGCGCGTGGCCTGATGCAGGTTATGCCCGGCACCGCGCGCGACGTTGCGCGCGATCTCGGGATTCAGCATGAGGCGGGAAAGGTGCTGGGCGACTGGGCCTATAATGCGCGGCTTGGCGCGACCTATCTGGCCCAGTTGGCCGCCCGGTTTGACGGCAATGTCGTGCTGGTCGCCGCAGGGTATAACGCGGGACCGGCGCGGGCGGCGCAATGGGTGGAGGAATTCGGTGATCCGCGAGACGCCAAGGGCGATGCAATTATCGACTGGATCGAACACATCCCGTTCCGCGAGACCCGCAATTACGTGATGCGCGTGTCCGAGAGCCTGCCGGCCTATCGCGCCCGGTTGGGAACCGAGCCATTGCCGCAACCCTTTTCGCAGGAATTGCGCAGAAGCAGTGTCGCCCCCCTTGGCGATTAGGCCAAAGGGGGCCTCTGCCTAAAAGGGCTTGCGCCATGCGACGGCCAGCGACCAGTCGGTTTTGGACTGCACGCCATTGAGGTTCTGATAGACCGGCAGGCCAAGTTCGACGCCCAAAAGCTGTCCCTTGAGAAGCCCGCGGCGCGGGGTCATGTCGGCGCCCGCATAAAGCGTGATGTAATCGCCGCCATAGTTGCGTGGGTCGGCCCCAAGCGAGGGACCCGCAATATTGGCGTCCTGCCCCTTGATCCGACCCGCGTGGCGATATTCGGCGCGGCCCGAATAGCTTATCCATGGCGCGGTGCGATAGCTGATCCAGCCGGTCAGCGCGGCCTCGTGCCCATGGCGATAGCCCTCGTCATTCTCGCCCAGGCGGAGGATGCCACGCAGCTGGCCGCCCCAGTTCAGCGCGCCACGTCCCGATTCCACGGTCAGGCTTGGGTGAAGGTCAAAGGTGCCCGAGCCAAGCTGCATCGAATAGGCCAGCCGTCTGGTCGGCCGGGTGTTCATCGGCGAAAGCATCTGCCCGGTTTCAGTGATCGACCCCGTTGGCAAGCTAAGGCCAAGCCCGACGCGAGCGCCGCCTTTCCGGGTCTTGTTCAGCGCCAGCAAAGCCCCAAGCCGGATATCGCCAAGCCCGTTCGAGGTGGTTGTATTGTCACCCAGCACCGTGGTGCCCGCAGGCCCCGCATAGGTGCGCATGGTCATGGATTTTTCCACATAAGGCAGCATCCCCATCAGGGTCAGCCGTTCGCTCGGCGCATACAGCGCGCCAAGCATATGCATGTCCATGCTCATGCTGACCGGGGCGACGCGGATGGTGGGCGGCTGACCGGGCAGGGCGGCAAAGGCGTTGGGAATGGTGGTGACAAGGGTATTGGCGTCCATGTCATCGGTGCCCTGGCGGATACCCGACATCTCCATTGTGCCATAGCGATAGGTGAGCACCAGCTTGCCCTTGGGCAATTGATGGCGACCCGGCACGCCGATCGGGCCATGGTTGTGCATCTTGTGGTGTTTCATGGCATGAGACATGCCGCTCGTTGCCGGTTGGCCCGTCGTCATGTCGTCGCCCTGTGGCATCATGTGCTGGGCGCTGGCCATCGGCGCCAGTAGCCCGGCGCAGACAAGAGCCGCGCCAAATGTTCGGTTGATCATCGTTGTATCTTTCAGATCGGGCACGCCCTTGGGCGGCCCGTTATTTCGGTCTTGGAACGTGGAAATGTCAGGTCTTCAGAGCCGAAGGCGCGGTGGTGCGCGCGACTGATAGGGGCCTTGCCCGTCCGCACTGGCCCAAAGCGAGGCCATGGGCGCGATCTGCGCGGTGGTGGCCAGGCGGCCGGGCAGGATGATCGGTTGATCGGGGGCAAGCAGGGCGGCGGTGATGCCAAAGGCCGGGCAGGGATCGTGCCGGGGGTCGCCCTCGTCCGTTGTGCCCTGTTCGGGGATGCTCTGGCTGCCGATGGGGATATAGATGATCTCGGCGCCGGTACAGATCGCCATCATGCCGGGGCCGGGGGCGCCATCGGCCATCACCATCGGCAAGGCCGCCACGCGCAGCGCCAGAAGGCATGCGATCAGGATCGCGGCAACTCCGCGTGCGCCTGTCTTTAGCTGTGAAAAGGTGCGCCGCATGATTGTCCTGATACTCGTTTCAGGACGTTATATTCGCGATCACGAATTTGTGAAGCGCGGTCTGGCCGACTGGCCCGTTTTGCCGCAGGGCCGCCTAACCACAAGCCTTCCCCCCAAAGGGGGATGCTTCAGCCTGTGACGGAAAGCAGGATTACCCGGCGCGGCGTTGCCGCCACAGGGTGAACAGCCCGGCCCCGACAATAAGAGCGCCGCCAAGCGCCACATTCAGGCGGATCGTTTCGGAAAAGGCGAGGATGCCGATGGTGCTTGCGAACAGAAGTTGCAGATAGGCAAAGGGCTGTACCGCGCTTGCCTCGGCAACCTCATAGCATTTGATCAGCGTCCAGTGCCCCGCCGCCCCGGTGATGCAAAGCGCCCCCATCCAGACCCAGTCAGAGGCGATCATCGGTTCCCAGAACCACATGCCGACCGCGGTCATCGCCACAGACCCGACTGTGCCGGTCCAGAAGAAGCTTGTTGCGGCGGTATCGCGGCGCGCGACATAGCGCGTCAAAAGGCCGTAAAGCGCGAACATCAGAGCGGCAATCAGCGGTACGATGGCCTCCGGCTTGAACACGCCAAAGCCGGGTTCGAGGATGATGATCACCCCGACAAAGCCGACCCCGATCGCCACCCAACGCCGCCAGCCCACCTTTTCGCCAAGAACCGGTCCCGACAGGGCGGCGATCAACAGAGGATAACAGGCAAAGACCGCATGGCTTTCGACAAGACCCAACAGGGTAAACCCAAGGATCATCACGCAGATTTCGGTCACAAGCAGAAGCGAGCGAAACGCCTGCATCACCGGTTGGCTTGTGGCGGCGGCGGCGCGCAGACCGCCCGCCTTTCGGCTGGCGATGGTCATCACGAAGGCGGCAAAGAACCAATAGCGGATCATCACCACCATGAGCACATTGTATTCGCCCGCCAGATGGCGCGAGATGCCGTCCTGCACCGCGAAGATAAATGTCGTGGCGATCATCAGCCAGATACCCAGCCGGGTGTTTTGCGCGTTCATGTCTTGCCCTTTGTGGCGGTGGTCATATGGCGCTTGCGCCCGAACCCTGGCTGACGGGTAACAGAAAATCCCGCCGCCTCAAGCCCCCGGCGCACGAAACCTGCCGCAGTATAGGTGGCGGCGGTGCCATTGGCGCTTGTATGCCGGGCGACCTCGGCCAAAAGAGTGTCTTGCCATAGTTCGGGGTTCTTGGCCGGGGAAAACCCGTCAAGGAACCACGCATCGGCCCGACCCGGCCACTCGGCAAGTGTCTGGCGCGCATCGCCTTCGATCAGGGTGAATGTCAGGTCGGGCAGGGTGATCACCTGTGCGCCGCCCTGCCAGAGCGGGGCAAGTTCGGCGGCAATATCCGACAGTTCGGGAAAGGCCGACTGTGCGCGGCGCATCTGTTCGGGGCTCATCGGGTAGGCCTCGAATGTGGTGAAATGCAACCGCCCGCCGACATTGGCCCCGCGCCAGGCCGCCAGGCTGGCCAAAAGGTTCAATCCGGTGCCAAAGCCAAGTTCGGCAATATGAAACCCGTCACGAAACCGCGCCGGCAGGTCATTTCCTTTCAGAAACACATGCCGCGTTTCTGCCAGCCCGTTCTCGAGGCTGAAATAGGGATCGTCGAACCGGGTCGAGACGGGAATATCGCCGTCGCGCCAGAGGACATCGGCCTGCTGGCTCTGCATGCTGTAATCCTTTAAAGCGGGGTGGACTGGCGGGACCATGCAGGGGAACAGGCGCTTTGGCAATGGCCGATATAACGGTGATGGGGGCAGGGATTTTCGGCCTCTCGGTGGCGTGGACCTGCGCCGCGCGCGGCGCGCGCGTTCGGGTGATCGGCCCGGGCGGTCCCGGTGCTGGTGCCTCGGGCGGCGTCGTCGGGGCGCTTGCACCGCATGTGCCGGAAAAGTGGAACGACAAGAAGGCGTTTCAATTCGACAGCCTGATCATGGCCGAGACATTTTGGGCCAGCGTTGCCGAGGTCTCCGGGAAATCGCCGGGCTATGGTCGTCTTGGGCGCCTGCAACCGATCGCCGATGAGGCGGCCCTCGGGCTTGCCACTGCACGGGCGGCCACCGCGCGCGATCTCTGGCAGGGCAAGGCGGAATGGCGCGTGATTCCCGCCAGGGAGGGCTGGGCGCCGTTTTCCCCGACCGGATATCTGATCGAAGACACGCTTAGCGCGCGGTTGCACCCGCGCCGCGCCTGCGCCGCGCTTGTGGCGGCGATCCGCGCAAAGGGGGGCGAGGTGGTGACATCGGGCGCGCCCGAGGGGCGGGTGATCTGGGCCACCGGCGTGGCCGGGCTGCAAGAACTGAGCGCCGCCCATAGCCGCAGCGTCGGCGCGGGCGTCAAGGGGCAGGGTGCGCTTTTGGCCTATGATGCCGCCACCCTGCCACAGCTTTTTGCCGACACGTTGCATGTCATTCCGCACGCAGATGGCACCACGGCCATCGGATCGACCAGCGAGAATACCTATGACGACCCTGACAGCACCGACGCCCTTCTGGACGCGGTGATCGCACGCGCGCGCGCTGCGGTGCCTGCGCTGGTTGATGCGCCGGTTCTTGCGCGATGGGCAGGCGTTCGCCCCCGAAGCCGCAGCCGCGCGCCGATGCTTGGGGCGCACCCCTTGCGGTCCGGGGAATTCATCGCCAATGGCGGCTTCAAGATCGGCTTTGGCATGGCGCCCAAGGTCGGACAGGTCATGGCGGATCTGATCCTTGACGGGGTGGATGCCATCCCCGAAGGCTTTCACCCCGAGGCGTCATATTGAAGGGACAGACCATGCAACCCAAGGTGAATGCGCTTGACCATCTGGTGCTGACCGTGGCCGATCTTGACGCGACCATTGCGTTTTATCGCGATGTTCTGGGGATGGAGGCACAGGCGTTTACGCCCGCTGACGGAACCGCGCGTTGGGCGCTGAACTATGGCGCGCAAAAGATAAACCTGCATCTTGCGGGCGCCGAGTTTGAACCAAAGGCACAGCGCGCCACCCCCGGATCGGCGGATTTGTGTTTCCTGAGCGATGTGGCGATTTCGGAATGGCTGGGGCATTTCGCGCGCTGCGGCATCAGGGTTGAGGAAGGCCCGGTGAAACGCACCGGCGCGACGGGGCCGATCCTGTCGCTGTACCTGCGCGACCCGGATGGAAACCTGATCGAGGTGTCGAACCCGCTGGAAGGGTGAAGTCAGGGCGCCGCGTACATCCGGCAATACGAAACCGGTCCGGCGCAGGGTCTGCGCCGGGCCGCCAAGACGATCGCTTTACCGTCGATCAGTTGGATTTGAACAGATCGCCGTATTCGGCGCGCAGGATGTTTTTCTGAACCTTGCCCATGGTGTTGCGCGGCAATTCATCCAGCATGATAAGCTTGCGCGGATGTTTGAAGCGCGCCAGCGAGGCGCCTGCCGCCTCTGCAATCGCGTCAAGATCGGGTGTTGCGCCCTTTTGCGCCACCAGAAAGCCGACCACTGTTTCGCCGAAATCGGGATGCGGCACGCCCACGACAGCACTTTCAAGCACGCCGGGCTGTTCATCCAGCAACAGTTCGATTTCCTTGGGATAGATGTTGTAGCCGCCCGAGATGATCAGATCCTTGTTGCGCCCAACGATCTGGACATAGCCCTGCTCGTCGATCAGCCCCAGATCGCCAGTGATGAAGAACCCGTCGCTGCGCAACTCTTCGGCGGTTTTTTCGGGCATGTTCCAATAACCTTTGAACACGTTCGGACCGCGGACCTCGATCTGGCCGATCTCGCCTTGGGGCAGGGTCTTGCCGCTATCGGGATCGGTGATCTTGAGGTCCACCCCCGGCAGCGGGAACCCGACCGTGCCGGCGCGGCGTTCGCCCTCGTAGGGGTTCGAGGTGTTCATGTTGGTTTCGGTCATGCCATAGCGTTCAAGAATGCGGTGGCCGGTGCGCTCTTCGATCGCCACATGGGTTTCGGCCAGAAGCGGCGCGCTTCCCGAGATGAAAAGCCGCATATGCCCGATAAGCTCGCGATCAAAGCGCGGGTCGTCCAGAAGGCGGGTGTAAAAGGTCGGCACGCCCATCATGCTTGTGGCGCGCGGCAGGTTTTCGATCACCTTGTCCTGATCGAATTTCGGCAGGAAGATCATCGAGGCCCCGGCCAGCAGGATCACATTGGTCGCCACGAAAAGCCCATGCGTGTGAAAGATCGGCAGCGCGTGAAGCAACACGTCTTTTTCGGTAAAGGCCCAGTAGTCGACCAGCGTTTCGGCATTTGACAAAAGGTTGGTCTGGGTCAGCATCGCACCTTTCGAGCGCCCCGTCGTACCAGAGGTATAAAGGAACGCGGCAAGATCATCGCTGCTGCGCGCGGTTGCCTCAAAGCTCTCCGGTTGATCCTTGGCGGCGTCGGGCAGGCTTCCGCTGCCATCGGCATCGAGCGTCATCAATTGGGCGTCGGCGGATTTGGCAACGCTCGCCAGAGCATCGGCCTTTGATCCGTCGCAGAGCAACAGGCGCGCGCCGCTGTCGGTCACGAAATACCCAAGTTCATCTGCCGTATAGCCGGTGTTGAGCGGCAAGAAAACGATCCCCGCCTGTACGCAGGCCGCATAAACCGCCAGGGCCTCTGGCGATTTTTCGATCTGCGCGGCAAGCCGGTCACCGGGGGCAAGGCCTGTGCTGAAAAAGCTGTTGGCGTATTGCGCAGTCAGCCGCAAAAAGGCGTCATAGCTTACCGTACTGCCATCCGAGAGGTGGAGAAACGGCGCGGTTCGGCCCGCATGGCGACCAAAAAGCGTGTCGTAAAGGGGGTTGGCCATGGCAATATTCCTTGTATCAGTCTTTGGTGGCGCGGGCGGCGCTCAGGGCGGTAACTTCGGGCGAAGCGGCGATTTGGGCCGCAGTCGCAAACCGTTCGTGGTTTTGCGAAATCAGCGCAAGATCGTAAAGGTAATTCACCATCATGCCGCCCGATTGCGCGAGTCCATTGGACGACAGGTCGGCGCCCGCATGGATGGCATGCACCGAGGCCCCGTTGCCAAGGTGAAACCGCGCGACCGGATCGAACGGGCTGCCCTCGGGGCGCTTGGCGTTCAACAGGTAGTCGGCGGTGATCTGGCGACGCTCTTCGGGATCGTCCGGCAGGGCAATGCCTTCGGCCGTCAGCCATTTGGTCAGCGCCGGGATCGGTGATAGCGTCACGAAGGTCTTGAGATTGGGAAGCTCCTGCGAGAGGTCGGCAACGACTTGTTTGATCAGCGAGTTGCCAAATGAAATCCCGGCAAGCCCCGGCTGACAGTTCGAGATCGAATAGAACACGGCGGTGTCGGCCGCCTCGGCGGTGATCGCCTCGCGGTTCTCGGCCAACAGATCATGGATCGCCCCCGGTGTGCCGCGTGTCAGCGCCACCTCGACGAAAATCAGCGGTTCGTCGGGCATGGCCGGGTGGAAAAACCCGAAACACCGCCGGTCGGCAGGTTGCAGCCGGAGCCGCAGGTCATCCCAGCTGTCGATGGCATGCACCGCCTCATAGGCGATGATTTTTTCAAGGATATCGGCCGGGCTGCTCCAATTGATCGGGCGCAGCACCAGAAAGCCACGGTTGAACCACGACGAAAACAGGTGCCGCATGTCAAGATCGACCACCCCAGGCGCGGAGTTGGTTTTGGTCAGGCGCAAGAGGTCGCTTCGCATCGCCACCAGCTGTGCGGTGGCGCCGGGCACCTGATTGAGACGGCGCGCCAATTCCTGGCGCGGCGGCTCTGCGGCGGCAAGGAATGTCCGATAGCTGTGCCGGTCAGGTGAGGCCTCGAAAGCATCAAGGGCGTTGCGCACGGTTTCTGGATCAACGCCAAGGTCGTTGGTCAGAAAGGTGAAGAACCCGAGTTTGGCTTCGTCATCCATCCCGGCATAGCGATCAAGAATAAGCCGCGCCAGGGCCATGCCCGACACCTCGCCCGAGCTGCCAAGCAGGTCACGAGAAAGGTCTTCGATGCTTCGGTTCTGCTTGTCCGGTTCGGTTGCGCCACGATAGCGGCGCTCGAAAACCGTTGCCAGAAGATCGGCGAGCACGCTCATACCGCACCCCCCATCACGACATCAGGTAGCCATGTCGCCAGCCCCGGAAACAGGCAGAGCAGGATGATCGCGAGGATCATGCAGGCCACATAAGGCAGCGAGCCAAGCAGGATCGTCTTGAGCTTGATATCGGGTGCGATGCCGTTGATCACATAAAGGTTAAGCCCAACCGGCGGAGAGATAAGGCCGATTTCCATGTTGATCGTCAGGACCACGGCGAACCAGATCGGATCGAAGCCGGCTGTCAGGATGATCGGCAACAGGATCGGCGCCGCCATCAGGATCACCGCGACCGGCGGCAGGAAAAAGCCCGCGACCAGAAGGAACAGGTTGATTGCTGCCATCAGAACCCAGCGGTTCACATCCAGCGTACCGATCCATTCGGCAATCGACTGGGTGATGAACAGGCTCGACAGCATGTAGGAAAACACACCGGCCGCGGCGATGATGAACAGGATCATCACGCTTTCACGGGTGCTGTCGCGCAGCACGACCCAGATCGCCTTGGGGCTCCACATCTTATAGATGATGACCGCCATCAACAGGCAGAGAAGCGCACCGATCGCGGCGGTCTCGGAGGGGGTCGCGACACCGCCGTAAAGCGCGTAGAGAACGCCGAGGATGATCACCAGGAACGGCAGCACGCGGGGCAGGATTTCAAACCGTTCGGCCCAGGAATAGCCGCGCCCGCCCAGAAGGGCGATATTGCCGGACTTCCATGTCGAATAGAGCGACCAGGCCATGAACAGCCCGACAAGCATCAGCCCCGGAATGACGCCGGCCAGAAACAACCGTCCGATCGAGGTTTCGGTGGCGATGCCGTAAACGATCATCGTGACCGAGGGCGGAATAAGGATGCCAAGCGTACCGCCCGCCGCGATGGAACCCGCAGCAACGCCATCGGGATAGCCGCGCTTGCGCATTTCCGGGATGCCCATCTTGCCAATCGCCGCACAGGTGGCGGGCGAAGAACCCGACATTGCCGCGAACAGCGCACAGGCCCCGAGGTTCGAGATCACAAGGCCACCGGGCACCCGCGTCAGCCAGCGTTCGAGCGCCTCGTAAAGATCGGCCCCCGCGCGCGTAGAGGCAATGGAAGAACCCATGATGATGAACATCGGGATCGACAGCAGGGCAAAGTTGTCAAGTTTGCCGAACAGGATTTCCGGCATCAGTTCGAGCGAGCGCATCCCGTCGAATGCGATCAGAAAGCCGGCCGAGACGATCAAGAGGCCGATGGCCACCGATACGCCAGAGAACAGCACGAAGATTGTCATGAGGGCGACAAGCCCCCCCAGTACGAGCGGATCCATGATCAGAGATCTCCTGCTGCGCGGGCGGCAAGGCCCTCTTGTTCAATTCCAAACGGTGCATCGACGCCGATGATCACCGCATAAAGGTCTGCGATCAGTTGCAGCAGCAAAAGACCAAGGCCGACCGGGATGGCCAGGTACGGCTTCCACAGCGCGACACTCCATACGGTGTCGGATTTCCAGCCGCGCGAATAGGCGACATGCCAGAATTCATATCCGTACCAGAGCATGACGCCGATGATCAGCGCCGAAATCGCCAGCGTGACCACTGCCAGGACCCGGCGCGCACGGATCGGAAGGGCGATCGGAATGAGATCGACGTTCACGTGACCACGCAGGCGCTGCACATAGGGCAGGCCGACCAGCGTGGCGGCGATCATCAGGTAAATCACCGCTTCGGTCTGCCATATCGTCGACCCGTTGAGGATAAAGCGGATAAAGATCATCTGACAGGTAATGAGCACGGCCAGCGTGATCATCCCCGCCGAGACCCAACCGGCAAGGGTTGAAATGGCCGCGACGGCTTTCAGAAAGAGGCTGTTGCCGGTGTTTGCCACACCGGAGATGGATTGGCCCGACATCGGCCCTCCTTTCGGGGTAAGTCTTGGGGGTGCAGGGCGCCGCACCGGGGCGCCCTGCGATCAGGTCAGATCACTCGACGGCGAGTGCCATATCCAGAAGCGCCTGCCCGTCGGGCACGTTTTCGACAAAGGCCTTGTAAGAGGTGCCCTTGGCGATTTCACGCCAGGCTGCGAAATCCTCTTCGCTCATCTGTGCGATTTCGACGCCTGCGGCCTTGAACACTTCGACCGAGTTGGCATCTTCTTTTTTGGCTTCTTCAAGATAGAAGGCTTCGGCCTTTTCGGCACCGGCCAAAAGTGCGGCTTGCTGTGCTTCGGTCAGGCCTTCGAAGGTGGATTTGTTCATCAGCAGCGGCTGATACATGAACCACAGGGCAACATCGCCCGCAGGAGTATAACACTTGACCTGTTCGTAAATCCGGTAAGATACGAAGGACGAGGACGATGTATTGGCCGCATCAAGAACGCCCGTTTGCATGGCGTTATAGATTTCCGAGCTTGCCATCGACGCGATCGAGGCACCGGCACCGGCCAGCATCTGTTCGAACGCCTTGCCCGCCGCGCGGGTTTGCAGGCCCTGGATGTCATCGGGCTTGGTGATGCATTTATCCTTGCCGGCAAAGCCGCCTGCCAGATAGCCATGCACCAGAACCATCACGTCATCCTCGGCCATTTTGGCCTCGAGAGCCTCCATGAACGGGCTGTTGGACAGGCGTGCGGCGTGGTCGTGGTTCTTCACAAGGCCCGGCATCAGCGTCAGGTTGTAAGACGGCTGCTGTCCGCCTGCATAGCTCAGCGGCAGAACCGTCATGTCAAGCTGGCCACGGCTCAGGGGTGTGTATTGCTCGCGCGGTTTGAACAGCGATTTCGAGCCGAAGATCTTGATTTCAAGATCAACATCGGCTGCGGCGACCTCATCGGCAACGATCTGGGCAACCTTGTGGCGCACATCGCTGTTGGACCACTGGTGCGACAGGCGCAGGTCGGTGGCATTGGCGACGCTGCCAAGCAGCATAATCCCGGCAGTAACGGCTGCCGTGAACGTAGATTTTCTCATGTCTTCCTCCCATTTTGTCCGGACAAGATGGCCCGAACGCGTGCTGGACAGTCTTTTGGGTTTTGAATTCAGAGTCAAGTTTTTTGTATACAAGAATTTCTACCTTGCGCACAAATCAAGCGGGCGCTAGGTTTTTCCAATGGAACTTCGTCGGGCAGATATTATCGCGGATGCGCTGGAAGAGCTGGTTTTTACTGGCGATTTCCACGATGGCGATCGTCTTGACGAGCTGCGCCTTGCGCGTCAGTTCGAGGTTTCCCGCACCCCGATTCGCGAGGCCTTGCAGCGACTTGTCGCCTCTGGGCTTGCCGAACAGATCCCGCGCCGCGGCGTGTTTGTCCGCCAGCCGGGGCCGGTCGAGTTGATGGAAATGTTCGAAACCATGGCCGAGATCGAGGGCGTCTGCGGGCGTCTGGCGGCGCTGCGAATCTCCGAGGCTGCGCTTGAGGAACTCGATATGGCCAACGCGTCATGCTGTGCGGCCGTCGCGGATGGTGATGCCGATGCCTATTACCGTGAGAATGAGCGGTTTCACCACGTCATCTACCATCAGGCGGGAAACGGATTTCTCGAACACGAGGCATTGCGCCTGCATCGGCGGCTCAAGCCGTTTCGCCGGTTGCAATTGCGGCTGCGCGGGCGGATGTCGCAATCCATGTCCGAACACAAGGCGATCGTCGAGGCGCTGCGCGCGGGCGACGCGGACCGCGCCGCAGAGGCATTGCGCGGGCACGTGGCGATTCAGGGCGAAAAGTTCCATCTTTTGATGTCGAGCTTGCGCAGCGCCGCAGAATAACCACATACCACCAAGTCACAGAGCCGCGCGCCAGCCGACGCGCATCGCTGGACAGTCGGCGCAGGCATCGGTAGGACAGCGAAATGGCCAAGGTAAAGGAAAATCCGAACTACAAGGTGATCGCCGAGAATCGGCGGGCGCGGTATGACTATGCCATCGAGAATGACATAGAATGCGGCATCATCCTTGAGGGGTCCGAGGTCAAATCCCTGCGTCAGAACGGCGGCAATATCGCCGAAAGCTATGCCATCGTCGAAGATGGCGAGCTGTGGCTGGTGAATTCCTATATCGCGCCCTATCTTCAGGCCAAGACCTTTGGTCACGAGGAAAAGCGTCGCCGCAAGCTCCTGGTGTCGCGCAAGGAACTGGCGCGGCTTTGGAACGAGACTCAGCGCAAGGGCATGACGCTTGTGCCGCTGGTGATGTATTTCAACCATCGCGGGCTGGTCAAAATGAAGATCGGCATCGCCAAGGGCAAGAAAAACCACGACAAGCGCGCCACCGAGGCCAAGCGCGACTGGAGCCGTCAGAAACAGCGGCTGTTGCGCCACGGCGAGTAAGGCCCGGTTTTCCCGAGGAAGCGAACGATGGAACTATTGCTGAGTTTGATTGCGGGCGCGGTCGGCGGCAATGTTGCCGGTGGTGTCATGAAGGCCGCAAGCCTTGGGTTTCTGGGCAATTCGCTGGTCGGGATCGCGGGCGGAGGTCTTGGCGGGCATGTCCTGATGATGCTCGGTGTGGGCGGGCTGTCGGTCGGTACGGGTGGCGGTGATTTGGGGGCAATCATTGCTCAGGTCGTCTCGGGCGGGCTTGGCGGCGGCGTATTGATGATCGTCATCGGCCAGATCAAGAAAATGGTGCTGAAATAACCGGTGTGGCGGGGGTGCACAGGCGGTGCCCGGTCTTGCCCTTTTCCCCCTCAGACTGTACTCAAGTCAGGTCTTAAACGGGGGCCCCCATGGCACATGATGATCCTAAAACCGTCGTTTCAACCGACTGGCTTGCCAGCCACCTGAAAGACCCGGATTTGCGGGTTCTGGATGGCACGATGTTCATGGCTGCCGAAGGGCGTGATGCAAAGGCCGAATATGACGCCGCGCATATCCCCGGCGCGCGCTTTTTCGATATTGATGACATCAGCGATAGCCGCTCCGAGTTGCCGCATATGGCGCCCCCGGTTGAAAAATTCATGTCCAAGCTGCGCGCCATGGGCGTTGGCGACGGTCATCAGGTGGTGGTTTATGACGCCAAGGGCCTGTTTTCCGCCGCCCGCGTCTGGTGGCTGTTTCGCCTGATGGGGCAGGAGAACATCGCCGTTCTCGATGGCGGTTTCCCCAAGTGGCAGGCCGAGGGCCGCGAGATCGAAGATCTGCCGCCGATGATCCGCGACCGGCACATGACGGTGCGCCGCCAGAACCAGATGGTCAAGGATGTGACACAGGTTTCGGCGGCCTCCAAGCTTGGCGATTACGAAATTCTCGATGCCCGATCCGCGGCCCGCTTTCGTGGTGAGGCGCCTGAACCGCGTCCCGGCCTGCGCGGCGGCCACATTCCTGGCTCCAAGAACGTACCCTATACCGATCTGTTGAATGACGACATGACCATGAAGGACCCCGACGAACAGCGCGCGGTGTTCAAAGCCGCCGGTGTCGACATGAGCAAACCGGTGATCACCACCTGCGGCACCGGTGTGACGGCGGCGATCATCAGCCTGGCTCTGGAGCGGATCGGCAAGCGCGACCACGCAGTTTATGACGGATCATGGACAGAATGGGGCGCCTTCCCGACCCTGCCTGTCGCCACAGGAGAAGCCTGATGTTCAGCAACCTTAAAGAAAAGCCCGCAGATAAAATTCTGGCCCTTGCCCAGGCCTTCCGCGAAGATCCGCGCGACACCAAGATCGACCTTGGCGTCGGCGTTTACAAGGATGCAGCGGGCAAGACCCCGATCATGCGCGCCGTCAAGGCCGCCGAACAAAAGTGGTGGGGGCAGGAAGAGACCAAGGCCTATACCGGGCTTGCCGGTGATCCGGGGTTCTCTGACGTGATGATAAATCTGGTGCTTGGCGATGCGGTTACCCGCGATCAGGTGGCAGCGGTTGCCACCCCCGGCGGCACCGGCGCGGTGCGTCAGGCGTTTGACCTTGTGCGCATGGCCAACCCCGATGCGCGGGTCTTCGTGTCTGATCCGACATGGCCCAACCATCTTAGCATTCTGGCCTATCTTGGCGTTGAAACCGTGATGTATCGCTATTTTGACGCCGAAACCGTCGGCGTTGATTTCGACGGCATGATGGCCGACCTTGATCAGCTGCGCGCGGGTGATGTGGTGCTGTTGCATGGCTGCTGCCACAACCCGACCGGCGCCAACCTGAACCTGCGCCAGTGGCAGGAGGTGATCGACCTGATGAACCGCAAGGGCGCGATTCCGATGATCGACATCGCCTATCAGGGCTTTGGCGACGGGCTTGAGGAAGACGCCAAGGCAACCCGGCTTGTGGTTAAAAGCTGTCCCGAGGTGTTGATCGCGGCAAGTTGCTCAAAGAATTTCGGCATTTACCGCGAACGCACCGGCATCCTGATGGCCGTGGCGCAGGACCGGGGTTTGCAAAAGGTGGCGCAGGGCAATCTGGCCTATCTCAACCGGCAGAACTATTCGTTCCCGCCCGATCATGGCGCGCGGCTTGTGACCATGGTGCTGGGCGATGATGCACTGCGCGCCGACTGGCAGGCAGAGCTTGAAGAGGTCCGCCTAGGCATGCTGCGCCTGCGTGAAGAACTTGCAGGCGAGTTGCGCCGTTTGTCCGGGTCCGACCGGTTCGGGTTTCTGGCCCAACATCGCGGCATGTTCTCGCGGCTTGGCGCGACGCCCGATCAGGTGGAAACCCTGCGCAAGGATCACGGCATTTACATGATTGGCGACAGCCGGATGAATATTGCCGGACTCAACAGTCAAACCGTACCGGTTCTGGCGAAAGCAATCATCGACGCGGGCATCTAGGCCCTGCCACCGGCGCGCCACCACCCCTGCGCGCCGGTTTCCTGTAAAGAGGGTGACGTGCTTTTCAGGTAGAGAATTTCGTTCTTTTCACAGCGATGATGTGACCGTGCTTCGGCCCTCTCATGCGTCTTGTTCGCGGATCGGAATTAAGTTAAAAATTTTTTATACTTATGATGCAGTTAGCGCGCTGTGGCGGGGTATGGAAACTTTCAGGGGCAGACGGCGTGGGTAAAGAAATCGAAATCGCGATGCTTTGGGTTGAAGGCCCGCTTTCGTACATGGAACAGCTTTGCGCGGTGTCTTTTCGCGACGCCGGTCATTCGGTTAGGCTTTATCATTACGGGCCGGTCGACAATGTTCCTGACGGGATCGAATTGGCCGATGGCAACGAGGTGCTGAATGCCAAGAGCTTTCTGACCCATGGCCGCACCGGAAGCCCGGCATTGTTTTCGGATGTGTTCCGCTATCATCTTCTGAAGAAAGGCGATCGCGTGATCTGGGCGGATACGGATGCCTATTGCCTGCGGCCGTTCAAAACCGAGACCGGGCATTTCTTTGCCTGGGAATCCGCGCAGCATATCAACGGGGGCGTGCTTGGCTTGCCAGCAGATAGCGAAGCGCTTGATCAACTGCTGGAAATGACCAGGGACGAGTATGCCATTCCCGAATGGTATCAGGGGCGCGAGCGTGCGCAGCTTGAGGCGAGTGCCGAAGCTGGCACCCCGGTGCATGTCAGCGAATTGGCCTGGGGAATCTGGGGGCCGCATGCCATCACGCATTACCTGCAAAAGACCGGCGAGGCGAAATACGCGCTTCCTGTTCAGGGGCTTTACCCGGTGCCCTTCAAGCATCGCCGGAAAATGTGTTTTACATCGAAACGCGAACGCATCGAAGGCTTTATCAAGCCCGATACCTATTCGGTCCATTTTTACGGGCGTCGGATCAAGCAATTCCTCGCCGGCCTTGGCGGCAGGCCGGAAGAGGGAAGCTATGTTCACAGCCTCCTGGAAAAGCATGGCATCAACCCCGAAGCGGCGCCGGTGCCACCATTGGCGAGCGGGGCTTAGGATCAGGGTGTATGACGGCCCGCAAGGCGCCGGAGGGGCAGTCGCATCGCCGCTTTCCTTATTCCGGTCGGTATTCTACGCTTTGCAGGTGATCAATCCAATCCGGGAGATATGGTCTTGAAAGTTGCGCTTGTTGCAACCGCGAAAGATGAGGGGCCTTTCGTGCTTGAATGGGTCGCCTATCATCGCCTTGCCGGATTTGATCCGATCATAATCTATCAGAATGACAGTACCGATGGCACTGCGGATATATTGACCGAACTCGACCGGCTGGGCGTCATTTCCTATTTCGACAATCCCGCCAGACGGGGACGCCATCAGATACAGGCCTATAGCCGATCGGCCGAACTGGACAGCTATCGCGCCTCGGACTGGGCAATGGCGATTGATCTTGATGAGTTTCTCAACATCAAATGCGCAAACGGCAGGGTTCAGGATCTGATCGCGGCAGTGCCGGGTGCAGATCGAATTCTGGTGAATTGGCGGCTGTTTGGTGCGGGCGGCTATTCGTCATTGTCTGATCGGCTGGTGACGGAAAGGTTTTTGCGCTGCGACAGGGTGACGGACATGGCCGAAGGGTTGAAGGCCTATAAAACGCTCTATCGCACCGAGCTTTTCCAGCGGCCCGGCGTGCATAAAACGCACCCTCTGGATGGGCTCGCCGATCCGATACGGACGGTCAATGGCTCGGGGTTGGGCGATGGCGATTTTACGATCAAGAACCACCGTTCCACGGATCCGGGAATGTTGAAGCTGGCGCAGGTCAACCATTATGTCCTCAGGGATGCATCAAGTTTCCTGATAAAGGCGACGCGCGGAAGTGCGCACCAACCTGACCGGGACCTGCGAGAGCATTTCTGGAACCGGCGGCAGAAACGGTCCAATCTGGAAACAGACGTGGCGCTGCGTGACCGGGCACCAGAGATCATTGCGGAAATGGCGGCATTGGACGCGCGCAGTGACGGCAGGCTTGGGCGTATGCGAAAGACGGCCTTGCGGCATTACGAAGCCCGCCTGAAAACATTGCTTGAAAATCCGGCCAACCGGGAACTGTTCCTGCACTGTGCGCTGACGGCCTGAGGTCAGCCGCGAAACAGTTTTGCCGGATTGCGCCGTGTGATCCGCCCGATGGCAGCGGCAACTTTTTCCTGCGCTTCGGCGTAAAGCGCGATCTCTTCCTCGGGGTCAGGATAGCGGTCGGGCATATCCGGTGCGAGATCCTGAAGATCGAAAAACGGCGAACTGTCGTCTTTCAGGTAACGCCTGGCCAATTCGGCATTGCTTGCCTCGAAAAGCGCCATGATCTCAAGGCGTTGGTCCTTGGTGAAGACATCACCCGACCGGCGCGGGGCGGCGTTGGCCGGATCGCGCATCATTTCACGGGCCAATTCGCGCACGTTCAGTCTGGAATGGCGTGCCAGTGCGCCCATCTGCTCTGTCACGGCGCGCGACAGGGATTGGTTGGCCTCATGCACGGGTTGAACGAATGAGCTGTCTGCGGCGTCGAGCCCGAGGCAGCCCAGGAAATCGGCGACGACATCACCGCCTTTCATCGCCGAACGCTCGAATCTGCGCAGGATGACGTTTTCATCACCTACCGTATCGGCAAAAGCATCCAGAACCGTTTGATAATTGCCGATTTCGACATGCTTTTTGACGAACTCCAACGGCAGGCTGTGTTCGCGGCCATTCTTTGTCTTCTGCTTGTAAAGCGCTTCCAGATACGCATCCTGCCGCCTGACATAGGCGATGAAGCGGGTCGTCTTGCGAAGACTCTCGGGCATGTGCTGCGCGACCGAAGCGGCAATTGTGGGCGAGAAGAAGTTCTCGCTCGACATGATCGAAAGGCTTTCCGGATGACTTGCGGCTTCGTCCGCGATGTCAGACCAGATCGCGGCGGCGTCCGGGCCGCGCAGTGGGTTGAACAGGTTGTTATGCGAGATATTTGTACGCCCGCTTGCCAAAAAGCATATGCCTTTCGCAGCCAATGGCGCTTCGTTGGTAAGCAGGAAGTTCTGGAGCGCGGTGCTACCGGTTTTCGGCGCGCCGATATGGATCAAAAGGCCCTTGGGGGCCCTGCCGGTCTTTGTGCCGCTCGTCCGCTGTTTTGTCGTCTTCCTTGCGGCCATGTGCCGGAGATCCCCGTCTTCAAGTTTCGTAATCCAGAGTGGCAGGCGGTTCGGCTTTCATCTTGTGCGTCACAAGCCACCGACGAAACTCTGCCCAATCCTCGCGTGCCTTGAGTTCGGCGATCTTCTCGCGATGCCAGGCAACCGCCTCGGCGTGAAGCTGCTTCAGGACAGGATCGGACATCAACCCTGACAGGACCGGGCGCATGCGATCGACCAATGGAAGGATCGAGCGGTCTTCGGTGAGGTTCACGTTCATGTCAGCCCAGTAATGCTCGGTCTGGTCGCGCTTGATGTGATTGGTCCGGCCCCTATCCCTTTTGACCAGGAAATTCTCGACCGAACGAACAGAGTAATGATGCAGCCGGGCATAGTCATGGCTAAATCCGTGCCATGACCGCCAGCCGACCTTGTCCATCGGCCGCAGATTGCCGCCGCAATCGGACCAGCGCACATCGGCTTCGGATTTGTCGGGGCTTACATTCTTGGGGCGGTGCGGATTGAACCGTCTGAAGGTACCGTTGTTTCTGAACATGGTCTTGAAACCATGCGCCCGGCCCGACGATGGTTTTTCCTCTTCATCGGCAAGAAAAAACTGGCTTGTGACCGGGCTGTCTTCAAAGGCTTCGATCCCGCCACATCCGAAAAGCTTCCAGGTCAGGGACACCGCATCGACATCGCCGATGGCATCAATGAAATCGTCCAGCGTGCGGTTCCCGACCCTGATGTTCAGAAATTCGTCGACGTCGATCCCAAGAAGCCAGTCAGCCTCCTGAACCCAAGGGTGGAACTGGACGCGGCCAAGCGCCTTGTGCTGGGGGTTGTCGCCGGGCCTGATGCGGTTCGGGCGGTGGCTGGCCAATCCCAGCTCCTCAAGCCTCTCGATGATCTGGTCGGTGCCGTCGGCACAGTCGTTGGTGCAGATGACGAAACCGGTGAACCCCAGCGAAAGGTAATAGGCCACCCATTCCAGAATGAACGGGCCTTCGTTCTTCATTGTCGTGAAGACGACGCGCTTGGGCGTTTGCACGGACAGTCGGGTCATGGCGCTATGCCTCCTGCTGTGCGTGTTTGCGAAGCTGCCGCCGCAGGTGATCGAATGCGGGGCCGACCCGTTTGGCAAGCGTATCATGCCCGGTTTCGATGGCACGCTGTTCAAGCGACTTGCGATACCAGGCAAGCGACCGCCGCCCGCGCAAGAGCCGATAATAGGCATCCTCGGTCAGGGTTTCGTCAATCACCATCTGGAAAAGCGGCTTGATAAGATTGGCCCGCCGGATGAACACCGCCGAGAAATGCCCTGCAAACCATGACTTGAGCAGCACCACGTTGTCGCCCTCCAGCCGCTCGATATGCAGCTTGTCAGGTTCAAAGAAGGGGTCGTAGATCACATAGACCTTTTTGGCGCTCTGGATTTCGAAAGAAGCGTCGGAATGGGGCAGGCTCCAGTTGCGCTCGCGGCCCATGTCGAACCGCTCTTCCCATGGCACCAGTTCCCGGTCGAGCGTGCTTTGGGGCGAATAGGCGAGGACAATGCAACCGGGCACCAATGACGAAAACGCCATGGCAGCGAAGCCGCCCATCGACGTGCCGGCCATGACCACCTTCTTGTAGCGGGAAAAGAAACCCTGTTCGGCCCGTCTGCGCAATTCGTCGATGATCTGCGGATCGCGATACCAGTCCTTGCGGCGACTGATGACCGAGAAATGAGAATAGCCCCCGCCGCGCACGAAGTCATAGGCCCAGGGTTTGCGCCCATACGAGATATCGTTGACGTTCGAGATATTGTCGAAGGTGACGATCAGGGTGTCGGGATCGCGTTCGATATGGATAAGTGCGTGATGTTCCAGTCGTATCAAAAAGCCCTGCCTGTCGCCGCCGGGATAGATCTCATGGAACCAGCGCGGTGGCGGGTCGGTGGCGACACGGGCGAATTCATCCGGCACGCGGGGATGCACTTTGACAGGCGCGACCGGGTCCGGATGTGGCGCCGCGGGGGGGATCGGCAAGGCGGCAACCTGTGGTGCGCCGTTCACAGGCGGCACTTCGTCCAGATGGGCCAGCACGGCGTTCCACAGGCCGTGCCGCTTTGTCTGAACCTTGATCCGGGCGGCCTCTTCTTCGCATTGCGCATGATAAGCCTGTGCGACGGACGGCGTTTTGAGGATGCGTTCGATCTCTGCCTGACGGGCCTTGGCCGCCCCTGCAAGCGCATTATCCTTGATGTGCTTCGACCGGGCCTCATTCAGGATCGCGATAAGATCATCGGCCATGGCCTGTGCCTTGCCGGGCTTTACATAGGCCGCCCGCAAAAGGAGCGTTTCAATGCTTGGGGCGGGCACGCGCCCAATGGCGGCAAGCTCAGAGCCAAAGGAATCGTCGTCGTGTTGCCATGTTCGGTTGGCATGCGGCTTTGGCATAGGCTTGCCGGCGCCATTCAGCCAACGCACCTTGCTGAGGCCGGTCTTCATCTTGCCAACCGGATAGCCGGGCAGGCGGTCGGGCCATAGGCCCAGTTTCACGATGCTGCGCCATTCGCGCCCCCCGGTCCCATCCGCGACCGGATCGGCGCCTCTGTGGGAAACGTCGCCCAGAACCGCGCCCGGCGTATGCGTCCGCTCCAATGTCTTGCTATAAAATCGCCGCACCGGCGCACTGAGCGCATGGACCGTTTTCAACGCGTTCATCATGTCCGGCAATGTGTCGTGCCGTGATAAGGTCAGATATTCATCCGGTGCCAGAAACAGTCCCCACCCCGAAGTTTCAGAGGCCTCGATCCGTGCCGCGTGGATCGCCGCATTGCGGATTTGTTCCGATGCTTCTGACCGGTCGAAGGCGATGAAACTCGTCTCGATCAGCCCTGCACTTTCCAGCGCCGCAGCGAGGGGGGGCACCTCGGTCAGGGTGTCCGACAGAAAGACATGAATCCGGTTGACCCCAAGGGCGCGATGATGCGCGATCCATTCCACGAAATCGGCTGTCGGATGGTCTAGCCATGTCGTCAACAAAACCTGCGAGTGCTTGGCCATTGGACAGTGTTCCGGTCGTTTGGGGGTTTGCTTCCCCATATCTTCTTGTATTTTTAACAGCATATAACCGCTAGAGGTGTTTATGGCCAGTTCACAGCCCAATGGGCGAGGGTTTTTTTTAGGCCAGCGTCGCGATCAGCTTGGGGCGCGTGTGCTGATTATCCTTTCGTCCATCCGCCTGGCACAGGATTACCGCACCGATTTCAGGTTCAACTGGTTTCCGCCGGGGGCCGATGCGCCGACGCTGGCCAATCCGGGCGATCTGTTTTCCACGGCCTTCATGGCCCGGCACTTTGTCGACAATGAAGGATTTGACGCCCTTCAGGCCCAGGCCGAACCGATCTGGAAGTTCCTCGAGGACAAATCCCCCGATGCCCTGAACGCCCACCTCGAGGGTGGCGGCCATGTCATTATGGACGAAGGATTTGATATTGCCGCCTTCCCCTGGGAGGATCCGGATAAGTTGCGCGGAAGGTTCCCCGAGCTGATCCGTGAGGTCGAATTCAATCCCCTGGTCGCCAAAAGGATCGACCAGATCGACGGCGCCCTGGCCGATGTCGGGGAGCCAAGCGTTGCCTATCACATCCGGCGCGGGGATATTCTGAATTCCGATCCCTGGATGCACAAGCAATGGCCCTCCAAGATCGAACCGGACGAATTGTATTCCGCCCATCTTGAAAAGGAAAAGCCGGGTGTGGCCCTGGTGTTCTCGGACCAGCCCGAAAGCCGGGCGCGGTTTCAAGCTGCCCACCCCGAGGTCAGGGGCGTCGAGGACATCGTTGACCTGGCTAACTGCACCGTGGCGCAACGCGATTTCCTCGAGCTTTATGCGATGTCGCGCGCGGATCAGATCGTCGCCCCGCCAATCAGCGCTTTCAGCCGTGCTGCGGCTCTGATCAGCGGACGCGAACGCAAGCGGTTCATAGATGTGCTGGACAGTCCCGAGCGGGACGCAGCCTATGAGACCCTTCTGGCGCGGATGAAAACGGGCGTTGATTCATTTGTCACCCCAAGCGAGGCGGCGCATCTTTATGCCAAACTTGCCGCGCGTCTCCCTGTGCAGGATCGGGACGACGAAGCATGGGAAATCGGTCAGATCGTCAAGGGCAGCGGCGCGACGAACGCCTTTGTACCGCTGTTCCACGCGATCAACTGTGTCTATTTAAACCGCTGGGACGAGGCAAATACGAACATCAAGCAGGCCTTGAACGATCCAAACCTCTGGCAGGAGTCGCATGCGGCGGCGACGGTCATTCACGCCCTCATTCTGGGCGCCCTCGGCAAGGCCGTCCGGTGCCACCGGACGTTCATGCGGGCGTTTTGGCAAAAGCCCTTTCTGCCGGACGTGACG
Organism: uncultured Roseovarius sp.; assembly: GCF_913054395.1. Classification (GTDB taxonomy): domain Bacteria; phylum Pseudomonadota; class Alphaproteobacteria; order Rhodobacterales; family Rhodobacteraceae; genus Roseovarius. The sequence continues at coordinate 11,080 of NZ_CAJXIP010000002.1, read as the reverse complement.
CTTGTCGGCAGCTTCATGATAAATCGCCGTCGCCTGAAACCTGATCATCCGCTACCGTTCAGCCTGCCCGTAATACAGTCCATGCGCGTGCCCTATATGCGGGCGAACATGTTCCTTGTGCAAAACAAGTTTATCAAGCGCCGGGCGTTTGATTTTTCCACTCTGGTGGTCGAATGGCCGTATTTCGTCATGGACGGCAAGGCCGAGCGTGTTGTCGAAAACAACAATGCCTTGCAGAATATCCACGACAAGGTGATCGCGGCCAACGACGAGGCGGGCCTTGCCCAGCGGGAAAGTTATTGCGCGCTCGTGCAGGCGCGCATGGGGGATGTGGACGGGGCCCTAAAACGGCATGCCAGGAGCCTTGCGGCGATGCCCGGAGACATTCTGACAATCAAACGTCAGGCTGAAATCCTGGCGATGGCGGGGCGTCCCGACGAAGCTGTAACACTGATTGAGCCGCTGGCGGAGAACAGCCTTAAACAGCCCTATTGGCATTATCTGCGGGGCAAGTTCCTGCGCGAAAGCGACCGCCTTTCAGAGGCGCGGCAAGCCTGGGAAATGGCGGCGGAAATCGACTCTACGACGGCACTTATCCATTCCGACCTGGCAGAGTTATGCCGGGACATGGGCGATATCGAAGCGGCGGCCGTATCACTGGACCGCGCCGCGGAACTGGCGCCGACGCAACAGAAATTTGTCAATCGCAAGGAGCGGTATCTTAAAAAAAGCCCAGTGAAAGCCGCCCGCTGAAGGCCGGAGACGTCAGCGTTTGCGCATCACAAGCACATGCGCCGGATAGTCGGGATTGGCTGTGGTGAAATCCAGCGGATCCATCGGTTCGGCGGTCGCGCCAAATTCGGTGCGCAGCAAGCGCTGGAAGCGGCCGCGTTTGATACCGAAAGAGTCAAGCTGATTGGCCTTGCGGGCCACATGCCCTGCGGTGTGATCAAGTAGCATGACCCCGCCGGGCCGCAGGCTTTCCAGCCAGCTTGAAAAGGCGCGCAGGGGTTCAAACGCGTGATCCCAGGAGTTTGAATAAACGAAATCCGCCTTGCCCTTCCAGTCGGGGTTGGCATCGTGGAAATCCCATTGCACAGTGTTGGGGAAATCCTTGGCGGTGTCCGATATTTCGGTCCCAAGCACTTCCGGCTTGCCGGAAAGCGCCTCGGAGAACCAACTTTGTTCCGCGCCCGAGCGCGTGCCGTGACACAGGCCGAAACGCACAGGGCCGACCGTGTCCTCGACGAATTTCGCACAAAGCGCGATATGGCTTTGGGGAACGAACTGCCAGTCGATCTTGCGGCGATTGCCTTCTTGCTGAATTTCCTTGTAGGTCTCGTAATCCGGATACTGGTACAGATTGAAACCGTCACCGTTCAGCTTGCGGATCTGACCATCCATCGTGAAGCTTGGCGAGCTAAGAACCTTGTCTGTCGACATGCTCGTTTCCTCTCTTTTTATTGGCCTGTATGGCTTTGGCTTGACCGAGGGCTGACTATACCGTTTTGCGCGACCTTACCGAACTCATTGGGCTGTTGATAGGGTTTGGGCCCCATGTTTTTGTCCCCTCCGCTGTGCCGGGCCAATAAATTCAGGCAGCGTTGCGAAAACCGACACCCGTTTATCACAGGTGTTTTGAACCTTTTGGGGATGTTGAAGTTCATTCTTACGCTCGCGATGAAAATGGGTAGAATAACCCAGAAACGTAAAAGCGTTCGGTATCGGGGCAGGCAGGAGAGTGGGTATGCGGGCAAAACTTCAAAACACCTTTGAAGACCGGGATTGGTCTGCCGGTGGTAAGTGGCCGGTGTCCGGATTTGGGTCGACGCTTGAAAATACGGAAAGATTACGGGCGGCGCTGCCTGATCTTTTCAGGCGCTACAAGATCAAGACTTTTGTGGATGCACCTTGCGGCGACTGGTTCTGGATGCAGCATGTCGATCTTGACCGAGTGCAATACATCGGTGCCGATATTTCCTCGCAGATCATCGAGGCCAACAAGACGAACCATTCAGGCCCGAACCGTACATTCCTGCATCTCGACATCACATCGGACCCGTTGCCGGATGGTGATCTGTTGATGTGCCGCGATTGCCTGTTTCATCTCAAGACGTGGTTGCGGTGGGAGTTTTTCAGAAACTTTGCCAAATCCAACAACAAGTACCTGCTGACAACCGTCGTACAGACGCCCCAGAACCGCAATCTGCGCAATAACGGCAAGTTCGCGGCATTCAACCCGATGAACGAACCGTATAATTTCCCGAAGCCCAAGGAAATCATTCCTGAAACTGCGGATCATCTGGATATCGAAGAGATGACAAAGGAAAATACGGAATACCGGCATCGCGCCTCTTTCCTTTGGAGCCGCAAACAGATTGCCGATAGTGTCGCCGCCCATGATGCGGCGAACGCGAAATGAGCCTGAAGGCCCCGGAGACGGGGAGGGAACCGGCAATGCGCACGCAACCCAAGGATACGGACCTGGCCGAACGTGCGCCCAAACGCCATCAAACCCGGCTCAAGTTGCTGGGCCTTATTCCCAAGCAGGGCCGCGGAGTGGAAATCGGGGTTTGGGACGGTAAGTTTTCTCAGGTCATCCTTGATGAAACCAACCCCACGCAACTTGTTCTGATCGACCCTTGGGACATGCTGTCGGACGATACCGAAGACACCTTTGTGCATTCCAGGTGGGGCGATACCGATTACATGGGTGCGATGTATCTCAACGTGGCGCGCCTTTATGCCCACCTGCCGCAGGTCATTCTGTGCAAGGGCTTTTCCGTCCCTGTTCTGGAAACCTTTCCGGACAACTATTTCGACTGGATGTATATCGACGGCAATCATCGGTACGAGCATGTGCTGGCTGACCTGAGGGTTGCGGCGCGCAAGCTGCGCGTCGGGGGGCTGATTGCGGGGGATGATTTCTTCTGGAAACAGGATGACAGGCAACAGGTGCGCGAGGCGGTTCTTGATTTCCTCGGAGAGGTCGGTGCGGGGCGCAAAGTGACGCCGCTTGCGCAGGACAAGCCCTTGCCCGGCCTGATCGAGCACCCGTCACGGATAGGTCAGCAGTTCCTGATCCCGGTCACCGACGCGATTAAATCGGCGCTGTGACCTCGGCCAGGACAGCCCCGGTGCCGGATTTTTGTAGCTGGTCGTTCAGGACCTTATCCAACAACATGAACGCAGCGAGGCAGATATGAGCGACACCACAAGCCAGGCGATGATCCGGTCCAACGGGCTGTCGTTCCCTGACGATCCCGATATCATGACGGATCGCCTGCGCAGGCTTTTGTCCCGCGGAAACTATGAATCCAGTGAATCGAGAGCTCTCAAGACATTTATCGGCGCCAATTCCTCGGTGGTAGAGTTGGGCGCCGGCATCGGGTACATCTCGACCAGCGCCGTCTGTCACCATCAGGCCCGCAAGGTGACCTGTATCGAGGCAAACCCCCTGCTTTGCGACTATATCCGGCAGGTTCACCAAGTGAATGGCGTGACGGATAGCACGGTCATTAATGCTATTGCGCTTTCGGGGCCGAAATCGGCCGCGACGCCCAAGGCCCTGCCGTTCTATGTCGCCCAACCCTTCTGGTCGTCATCCATGGAGCCGCCTGCGAACCTGCCCTTTGAGGAAATCGAGGTGCCGACCGTTTCGCTTGACGAGGTGCTGGCAGAGGCGAAGGCCGATGCACTGATCTGCGATATCGAGGGGGGCGAGGCCGTCCTGTTCGATGATGTGGATCTGACCCCCGTGCGCTATGTTCTGGTCGAGCTGCATACCAACCGGATCAAAGCCGATGGTGTCGTGAACCTGTTTGAAAACATGCACCGCCATGGCTTTTTCTATCATCAGCAGGCTTCGGGTGAGGGTGTCGTGCTTTTCAAGAGGTTCCGGGCTGCGCAGCCACGCTGACCGGATCAGGGGTCGTTGTCCCGCAGTCTGTCCAGAAACCTGAAAATCCGGCCATAGGCCTCTCGGGGCGGTTCGTCGGGGGCAAGGCGCACACGCCCATGCAATTGGCGGTCTGACGTCACCAGCTCTACCGCATCGCCGCCAAGGGCTTCGATCCTGCGGATCAAGGCGATATCGACACGATCGTCGGTGGGGTTGTGCAGTGCATGCACAGGCGCCAGCCCCGGCGCGTAGAGAGCGGGGTACGCGAACCCGCCCGAGATGCTGACAATCCCGCGGATGGCCGGGCGGGACAGGCCAAAGAAACCAGTCAGGTAGGCCGTGTTGAACGCGGTGATCGCCCCGGCGGAATTGCCGCCAAGGGCAACCCAGCCCGACAGGTTGAACCCCGCGCGATTGTCCTGAAGCCAGGTCAGGGCGGTCAGCGCATCTTCCATCGCGGCTAGGGCCGCAGCCCCGGCCAGGTCTTTGCGAAATTCCGGGTCGCAATGCTTTTCCAGCGCGGTCATGCGTTGCCGCACCGGATCCGAGAGGTCTGATCGTTCCGCCTTCAGGCGGTAGTCGATCGAGGCAAAAGCATAGCCCGCCTTGGTGAACCAGCGCGAATCCGTCATATGCCCGGCCCAGTCTTTATGACCGTTGCGAAATCCGCCGCCATGTATCCACATGATCAGGGGCACCGGATTTCGTGCCGCTTTCGGCAGACTCAAATCAAGCCGCAACGCGATGTCCTGACCGCGACAGACGGCCCGACCGTATTCGAGATCGTCGTGCCGAATGTAATGGTCCGGGGCTTTTTTCTGCGTCATTCCCACATCCAGCTTGCCAAGAAACCCTGTCGGAATCATAGTCCTGCAAAAGCCTTGTGTCTCAGGTTTTTACCGGCTGTGCCACGACAGCATTCGGCAGAAAACTACAAAAAGGGGATTTGATGTCCGCCGCCTCAGACAAATTCGACTACATCGCAGGATTTCTTCGCCCCAAGTCGATCACGACGCCGCTGATCCGTGTCGGGGCGTTCGGTGATGGCGGATACCTCGTGCCGAATGACTTTGAGGGAATTGCCGCCTGCTATTCGCCGGGCATATCGAGGCAATCCACCTTTGAACTCGATCTGGCAAAACACGGCATCCCGTCTTTCATGGCAGATGCATCCATTGATGGCCCCGCGATAGATATTCCGGGCGGGTGTTTCATCAAGAAATTCGTAGGCCCCGAGGATAACGAGGACAGGTTGTCCATCGCGTCATGGGTCGCCCAGACCGATACCGCACCCAATGCGGATCTGCTGCTTCAAATGGATATCGAGGGGGATGAATATGCAACGATTGCAGCCATCCCGACCGATCTTCTCAAGCGGTTCAGGATAATAGTTCTGGAACTTCATCGTTTGCCGTCGGTCCTGTGCAAGGAACCGTTCTTCAATCGCGCCAGGGCGGCAATCGACAAGATGCTGCCCCTGTTCGAAACAGTACATCTTCACACCAACAACGCCTCGGGGACTGTCGATGTGAATGGGGTGGATATTCCGCGCGTGGTCGAAGTGACCCTGCTTCGCAAGGATCGCGCGACAGTGAGCGGCCCGGTTACACAATTGCCGCACCCGCTTGATTGCAAACACAAAGCCGGTCAGCCGGATATACCTGTGCCCGCTGCCTGGTTGGGGTGAATTTTAATCGAATACAGGGAAAAGGGGCGGCCAACGTGACCGCCCCCGTTGAGGCCCCCGTTATTGCGGCATGATCACCGCGTCGATCACGTGGATAACGCCATTGCTGGCCTCGATATCGGCCGCAGTGACATTCGCGCCATTCACCGTGACGCCACCTGATGTCATGATGGTCACGTCGCTTCCTTCAGCGGTGGTTGCAGCCATACCATCGGACAGATCGCCCGACATCACCTTGCCCGGAACCACGTGATAGGTCAGGATTGCGGCAAGCTGATCCTTGTTCTCGGGCTTGAGCAGGGTTTCGACCGTGCCCTCGGGCAGGGCCGCAAAGGCCGCGTTGGTCGGCGCAAAGACGGTGAACGGCCCGTCACCCTTGAGGGTCTCGACAAGGTCGGCGGCCTTGACGGCGGCGACGAGGGTCGAGAAATCCTCGTTCCCGGCGGCGATATCGACGATATTCTTGCCATGGCCATCGGCAAAGGCTGGACCAGCCATAAGGGCGGCGGCGGTCAGGGCAAGATAAGTTCTGCGAAACATAGATGTATCTCCTGTTCTAGCATCAGTCGTGACGATGCCTCATCGGGCATCACACATAGGGCTACGGTGCCAGGCCGGCTTTGGTTCACCGGGGATTTCTGCCGACGGGAGTTGACGAAAATGCGAAGCCGACTAAGCCGGGGCGATCCGTAACATCCAATCACGTTTTTGTGACAAGCCGGGAAATCTCCTGCCCTGTGGCGGGGTTTTCAGGCCGCTTTCCCGTGGCGTTTGCGGCGGGCGGGTCGATGTCCTGCGGGATGGGGGATTGCGCCCCGCGCGCCGCCCATGATCGCGGTTTAGTGGGTTGTTTGATGGTCTCGAAAGGCGCAGGTTGCGCCGCGACGGCCCCAAACGGGTGAGGGCCGATGACCTTGGAGTTTTTCGATGATTTACGTGATGCAGATCCTGCAGGTTCTTGCACTCTTGTTTGTTCTGATGCTGGGCGCGATTGTCCTGATGGCGATGCTGTTTTACGTGCTGGACAAGAGCCAGCCCGGCGATGCCATCCGGCGCAATTATCCGGTTATCGGACGTTTTCGTGGGCTGTTCACCAAGCTGGGCGAATTCTTTCGTCAGTACTTTTTCGCCATGGACCGCGAGGAAATGCCGTTCAACCGCGCACAGCGCGATTGGGTGAGCCATGCGACCAAGGGCAAGGGCAATACAATCGCCTTTGGATCGACCCGCAACCTTGGTGTGCCGGGCACGCCGATCTTCGTGCCGGCGGTCTTTCCGCCGCTTGATGATCAGTTCGCCGTGACTGCGCCGATGGTGATCGGGCCCACGGCGGCGCTTCCCTATAAAGCCAAGTCGATCTTCAACATTTCCGGCATGAGCTATGGCGCGATTTCACGCCCGGCAGTCGAGGCGCTAAGCCGGGGGGCGGCAAAGGCGGGCATCTGGTTGAACACCGGCGAGGGCGGGCTGTCGCCGTTCCACCTGACGGGGGGCTGTGATCTTGTCTATCAGATCGGCACCGCCAAATACGGGGTGCGCGACGAGGACGGCAATCTGAGCGACGAAAAGCTGCGCAAGATGTCGGAAAACCCGCATATCAAGATGTTCGAGCTGAAGCTTGCCCAAGGCGCCAAGCCGGGCAAGGGCGGCATCCTGCCCGGCGAAAAGGTCAGCGCCGAGATCGCCGAAATCCGCGGGATCAAGCTTGGTCAGGACAGCATCTCGCCCAACCGCCATGCCGATATCAACGATTACGGCGAACTTCTGGATATCATCAGCCATATCCGCAAGGTGACGGGCCGCCCGGTCGGGTTCAAAACCGTGATCGGCTCGTCCGAGGCCTGGGAGCCGCTGTTTCAGATGATCAACGAGCGCGGCCCCGATTGTGCCCCCGATTTCATCGCCATTGATGGCGGCGAAGGCGGCACCGGCGCGGCGCCGATGCCCCTGATGGATCTGGTCGGCATGCCAATTCGCGATGCCCTGCCGCGGATGGTGGACCTACGCGACCGTTATGGCCTGAAAGAGCGGATCAGGATGATCGCGGCGGGCAAGCTTATCAATCCCGGCGATGTCGCATGGGCACTTTGTGCGGGGGCTGATTTTGTCACCTCGGCGCGTGGCTTCATGTTCAGCCTCGGCTGCATTCAGGCGCTCAAGTGCAATCGCAACACCTGTCCCACCGGGATCACCACCCACGACAAACGCCTTCAGGCCGGTCTTGTGGTCGAGGATAAATATATCAAGGTCGCCCATTACGCCACCTCGGTGATCAAGGAGGTCGAGACGATTGCCCATTCCGTCGGCGTTGCCGAGCCCCGTCTGATGCGGCGGCGCCATGTGCGCCTTGTGCAGGCCGATGGCACCTCGGTTCCGTTCAATAAAATCCGCCCGAGTTACAACGCGGACGCGGCATTGTGATTGCGGCTTGCTGGCTGAATTCTGGCGATAGGCAAATGTTTCTCTATATATAGGTGTGAAACCTACAGGAGAGACCAATGGCCTATCGCTGGAAAAACACCCTGTCCGACTGTGATGCGACACCAGAGGCGGTGTTTCTCAATCGCCGCCAGCTAATGGCGGGGGCGGCGGCCGGGATCGGCCTTGCCGGGGCAGGACTGCCCGCGCGCGCGCAAGCGCAGGAGTTGACGGCCAATAGCTGGGAGGAAATCACCGGCTATAACAACTACTATGAGTTCGGCACCGACAAGGCCGATCCGGCGCGCTATGCCGGTGCCCTCACGACCAGCCCCTGGAGTGTCGAGATTGACGGGCTTGTCGATCGCCCCGGCCCCTATGATTTTGATCAGATCATGGACAAGATGACGGTCGAAGAGCGGCTCTATCGGTTTCGCTGTGTCGAGGCCTGGTCGATGGTCGTGCCTTGGAACGGATTCGAGCTTGCCGATCTGCTGGCGCTTGCGGGGATTCAGGCCGATGCCAAGTATATCGCGTTTGAAACCGCCCTGCGCCCCGATGAAATGCCAGGCGTCACCTACCCGGTTCTGGACTGGCCCTATGTCGAGGGCCTGCGGCTTGACGAAGCGATGCATCCGCTGACTATCATGGCCACGGGTATCTATGGCCGCGACATCCCTAATCAGAACGGTGCGCCGCTGCGTCTGGTGGTGCCGTGGAAGTATGGCTTCAAGTCGATCAAGTCGATCGTGCGCATCACCGCCACCAAGGACGAGCCGCCAACGTCCTGGAACAAGGCCAATGCGCGCGAATACGGCTTTTACAGCAATGTGAACCCGGAGGTCGATCATCCCCGCTGGAGCCAGGCGACAGAGCGCGCGATTGGCGGCGGGTTGTTTTCGGCGCGCAAGCCGACGCTGATGTTCAATGGCTATGGTGACGAGGTTGCCTCGCTCTATGCCGGGATGGACCTGAGAAAGAACTTCTGAGCATGGCCCGGATGATGACATGGGTGGGCGGTATCGGGGCAGGCTTTGCCGCGCTGTGTTGCTTTACCGGTCTCTTGCCGTTTCTTTTGATGGCGCTTGGATTGGGGTCGCTGATCGACATCGTTTACCGGGACAGCCTGCTGTTTCCGGTACTGGGTATTTCCTTGATCATTATGGGAGCAGGCCTGTGGCTGACGAAATCGAAATCAAACTGACATCGACGCTGACATGTCCCGAGTGCGGGCAGGCAAGTCTCGAGACCATGCCAACCAATGCCTGCCAGTTCTTTTTCGAATGTCCCGGCTGCGGCACGGTTTTGCGGCCCAAGCCTGGTGATTGCTGTGTCTATTGTTCTTACGGTGATGTGGCCTGCCCGCCGGTTCAAAAGGCGGAGTGCTGTTGCGGATGAGCCTTCTGGTCGATCAGATCAACGCGCTGCTGCGCAGGGTGCCGACATGGGCCGTGTATATTCTGTTCGCTGCCCCGGCGCCTTACTTCTTTTATATGGGGGCGACAGGCGGCCTTGGCATCGAGCCGATCAAGGCGCTCGAGCACGAGTTGGGGGCGCTCGCCCTCAAGCTGCTGGTCGCGGGTCTTGCTGTCACGCCACTGCGCCGCCTTGCCGGGGTGAACCTTTTGAAGTTCCGGCGCGCGCTTGGCCTTCTGACCTTTTTCTATGTCGTGCTGCATCTTCTGGTCTGGCTGCTGCTGGATGTGCAGATTCCGGCGCAAATCTGGGCGGACATCCTGAAGCGCCCCTATGTGACCATCGGCTTTGCCGCCTTCCTGTTGCTGGTGCCGCTGGCGGCGACCTCTAACAATTGGTCGGTGCGCAAGCTGGGGCCGAAATGGCGCAGGCTTCACAAGCTGACCTATGTGGCGGCACTTCTGGCGGCGTTGCACTTTGTATGGCTGGTGAAGGGCTTTCAGATCGAACCGCTGATCTATCTGGCCGTGATTCTGGGTTTGCTGGCGCTGCGGTTGCGACCGTCGCGCAAGAAACAGGCAGTTTAAGGCGGGATTGCTCCGCTACGGGCAGTTTGGGAATCGGAAAATCGGCGGATGAGTCGGCATTTCTTCAAAAACCGACTCGCCTGATTTGCCAGGCAAAGGTGATTCCACCGCCGCGACACGTCCGAGTCGCCCCAAACGGCCCCCGCTTCGCCACTCTTTGCCATCGCTCTTGGGGGTAAGTCTGTGGATAACGCAAGATGTAGGGGGAGGGCACCATGCGCCCCGCTAATATTATTGCGCAAACCGCTGCATTTGCTTGGCGATAGTGACTTAACTCATTAATTTTGCACTAAAATTCAGGTTTTTGAAGAAAAAGTGACAAAAGCCAAAAAAAGGGGTTGCGGGTTTTGGGCAGTAACCTTAGAACCCCCTTCACCGGCGGCGCAGAGATGCACACCGGGACGCCAGACGGACCAGACGGGCAGTTGCCTAGACGGGAAGCGCGGCCAAGAATTTTGAGGTAGATGAGGCGGGTCGCGCTAGAAGATTTAGCGCAGCCGGTTGATTTTGTCTCTACGCTCTTTGAAAATTAGATATCTGAAGAGATATGTGGGCGGTTTGGTTCAGTTCGATGGATCAACGTCTGTATATCGCGCTAGTAGGGGCAACCCGATGATCTAGTGTCAGCTTCACTGTTTGAACGGCTTTCGGTTTTCTGATGAAAACCAGAAGTACATCAAACAGAAGACTGTTTCTGTCCTTTGCAGGGCAGGAACGATGTGCAGAGGTTCGAACGTCAAGGTTAAGCGCGCAAGTGCTTTTCAACTTGAGAGTTTGATCCTGGCTCAGAACGAACGCTGGCGGCAGGCCTAACACATGCAAGTCGAGCGCACCCTTCGGGGCGAGCGGCGGACGGGTTAGTAACGCGTGGGAATGTGCCCTTCTCTACGGAATAGCCTCGGGAAACTGAGAGTAATACCGTATACGCCCTTCGGGGGAAAGATTTATCGGAGAAGGATCAGCCCGCGTAAGATTAGATAGTTGGTGGGGTAATGGCCTACCAAGTCTACGATCTTTAGCTGGTTTTAGAGGATGATCAGCAACACTGGGACTGAGACACGGCCCAGACTC
>NZ_CAJXIP010000001.1 GCF_913054395.1 uncultured Roseovarius sp. | reverse complement strand
AGGCTTTCCTGATGGCTGGCGATGACCCGGAAATCGCCGATCCGCGGATCAGACAGCAATTGTTCACAGAACAAGCGCGCGGCATCCTCGACAAAGATCGGATTGGCGGCGTTCAGCTCGGCAAAGGCCTGTTCATCCTCGCGCTTGACCATGACTTGCGTTTCTGTCGGCACCGCGCGGCGGGCCAGCTCGATCAGGTCCTCGAACCAGAGGCAATCGCCCGGTATCACCTCGACCGAAAGCCGCGCAACAGAGCGCTGCGAATGCGGCGTCGCCAGCCGACCGCGCGCCGAGCGCGCATGCTCAGAAAGTTCAAGCGAACAGGGGCAGGTCGAGGAATAAACGTAATCGAGATGCATGAACTTGCGCTGCACCCCGCCGTTTTCCACCAGTTCCATCGCGATATCGTAATATTGAAACCCCTCCAGCCCCGAGCGCAGCGACCGCACCCGCGCCGGATAGGACAAACGCATCTGAAGACGTGCATCGACGCTATCGAGATCGGCGATGTAATCGCTGAGGGCCGCTTCCATCACCTCGAAACTGAAGGTCTTTTCGGCGTGCTTGTAAAAGCTGCGCATGATTCGGGACATATTGATGCCCTTGCGCTCTGCCTCAAGGCTGACCGTGCCGGTGACGGCGGTCTCAAGCGTCAGGTCGCCATTGTCACGGGTGTGAAAACGGATCGGCAGGCGGAAATTGGAAATCCCCACGTGCTGAAGATGCTGCTGCGTACCCCGGATAAGAGAGCTCGGACCATTCTGCAAATCGGGCAAAGTCGCGCGATACGCCGCATCAACGGCGAAATCGCTCGCATAATCGCGGCTGAGCGCCGGATAGTTCGACATCTGCCCCGTCGGCAACAGCCGCGCGATTGACGGATCAAGATCGGCCACCTCTTCAGGCGTCGCGGTCTGTGCCCAGACACGCAACAGCGCCAAAGCCTCTTTGGCCTCATCTCGGCCCGGCGTGCGGTTCATCTCAGACGGGTGCACATTCATCGCAGGGTTTCCTTATACGTGCTGCCAGCTCTTATTACATAGGCTGGATCGACAGGAATTGCCAATTTCGTAATGATTTACGGCAAAAGCGTCAAAACGGATCACTAACAACCCGACATAGCACGATTTGAACACCCCGCGCCTAGCTGGCACAGGCAAGGGCGCGGGTTATATCGGCGACAAGATCATCTGGGTCTTCCAGCCCGACACTCAGCCGCACAAGGCCCGGCGTGATACCAAGGCTGGCCTTTTGATCGGCAGGTAGCCGTTGATGTGTCGTGGTCGCGGGATGGGTCGCAATCGACTTGGCATCGCCGAGATTGTTGGAAATCACCACGATCTCCAGCGCATTCAGAAAGCGAAATGCCGCCTCTTGCCCGCCCTTGAGATCAAGCGCGATAACGGTGCCGCCCTTGTTGCCCATCTGGCGCATCGCCAGGGCGTGCTGCGGATGGCTTGGATGGCCGGGGAAAATCACCTGCTCAAGCGCATCATGCCCCTGAAGGGCCTGTGAAATCGCAAGCGCCGCATCGGCCTGCGCGCGCACCCGAAGCTCGATTGTCTCAAGCCCCTTGAGCATGACCCAGGCGGTAAACGGCGACATCGAGCCGCCGGTATGCTTCATGTAGGGCTCCAACGTGCCGCGAATAAACTCGCGCGTGCCAAGAACGACACCGCCAAGGGCCCGCCCCTGCCCGTCAATATGCTTCGTCGCCGAATAGACCACCACATCGACGCCCTGCTCGATGGCGTTGGAAAATACCGGTGTGGCAAAGACATTATCCACGATCACCAGCGCCCCGGCGGAATGGGCGATCCTGGCGACGGCGGCCACATCGACCACGTCCAGCGTCGGATTGGCAATCGATTCGAAAAACACCGCGCGGGTGTCGGGACGGATCGCCGCCTGCCATTGCGCAAGATCGGTGCCGTCAACGAATGTCACCTCGACGCCAAACCGCGTCAGCACCTCTTCAAGTACGTAAAGACAAGAGCCGAACAAGGCCCGTGCCGACACCACGTGATCGCCCGCGCGCAGGCAGGAGGTCAGCGCGCCGCTGACAGCCGCCATTCCGCTGGCGGTGGCAAAGGCATCCTCGGCCCCCTCGAGCGCCGCGATCCGCTCCTCGAACATGGCCACGGTCGGATTGCCGTAACGGGCATAGATAAACTCGTCCGGGCCCGCCTTGATGAACCGCTCTTCGGCGGCCTCGGCGGTGTCATAGACAAAGCCCTGTGTCAGAAAGATGGCCTCGCTCACCTCGTTATACTGGCTGCGACGGGTGCCGCTGTGCACCATCCTGGTGCGCCGTTTCCATGTCTCGCTCATCATCGTCCTCCGGGCATATGCGCCCACAAAAAAAGCCCCGACGCGGTCAAGCGAAAGGGGGCTTTCATCCTGACCTCTTTAGCGGTTTGTTTAACGTGGCCCGCAATCCGGTAACAAATCGCCACGGACACCGGATTACCGCGCAGCGTCCCTTGCGTCAATACTGCCGCACAGGTTTCGCACAAGTGCCATCACGGCCAGGCCCAGATCCCAGCTTCTTCTTGGCAAAAATACTCAAATCCGGCGGCGCCGCCATCACGACGCCGCAAATCTCCACCCCGCCCGCGCCGGGTGGCAAGGACAGCCCTTGCCTCCGGGCCGAAAACGGTCATTGTGTCGCTGAAACGACCCCGTGACAGGAGACAGGAATGCCCGCCCGACAGGATCCGATCGACCTCTACTTCTGGCCCACGCCGAACGGCTGGAAAATTTCGATCGCGCTCGAGGAAATGCACCTGCCCTATACACTTCACCTGGTTGATATCGGCGCCGGGGATCAGTTCAAGCCAGAATTCCTGAAGCTTTCACCCAACAGCCGCATGCCCGCGATCACCGATCTTGTCGGCCCGGATGGCGCACCGATAAGCCTTTTTGAATCCGGGGCCATCCTGCAATACCTCGCCCGCAAAACCGGCCAATTCTATGGCCAGACAGAGCGCGACAGGATCGCGGTCGATCAGTGGCTGATGTGGCAAATGGGCGGTGTCGGTCCGATGGCGGGCCAGGCGCATCATTTTCTCAAATACGCCCCGGCAATGGACCCGCCCCACGACCTGCCCTATGCCAAGGATCGCTATCGCAACGAGGTGGCGCGGCTTTACGGCGTGCTTGACCGGCAGCTGGCCAAAACCGAATTCGCCGCTGGCGATTTCTTTTCCATTGCCGATATGGCGATCTGGCCCTGGGCCTCGCTCTGGGAAGGCCAGCAGCAGACGCTGAACGACAAGCCGCATTTCGCGGCCTGGCTTGACCGGGTCGGCGCGCGCGAGGGCGTGAAGCGGGGCCGCGCGCTTGCGGCCGAGAAACGCCGCAACATTCAGGATAACCGCAGCGATCAGAACGTGTTGTTCAAGCGTCCCTAGAGGGCCGCGGCGTCTGGTCATCCGGCGCCTCGGGTGGCAGCACCATCAGCACCATGAACCAATAGAACGCGTGCAGGAACAGTACGAAAATCGGCATCACGGTGATCCAGACCGTTAGCGATTCCGTGCTGATCAGTATCTCGTTCACGGCAACCACCATCGCCGCCACCAAGGCATTGACACGCAACAGGCTGACAGTTTCATAAACCGCGCCGCCCTCGGTGTTTTTCGGCGTCACGCGGTCCATCACCGCCCCTTCGCGCATCACGCCCAGCACCATGACTACCAGGAAGAACAGCGCCACGGCGCTGATGGCACGCTGGGTGAAAAGCGGATTATTCAGCCAGAGTTGCAGCCCCGACAGCAACAAAAGCACGATCACCGGCCAGCGCAGCATGCCGGTACGCCCCCCCGTGGTCTGATTCAGACTGTGGGCGGCCTGTGGCAGGTTGCGCCAGATCGCATAGGCCTGTGCAATCACGACTGACAACACGAAAGTCTGCTGTTCCGGAAGCCCCATCCGCCCCACTCCGACCCAGAGGATCAGCATGATGACGACCGGCAACAGGTTTTGCGGCCGGATTGGCGGGATCGACAACATCGCATTCAGGATGCGGGAGGAGGTATTCTTGATCATGGGACAAGCGGTATGTGCAGAAAGCGGCAACATATCGGCGGGGATGTGGGCATTCCGCGAAACCGGAAAATTCCGGCGCCCCCCCGGCGATCAGGCCTCGTCTTCCTCGGTGGAGTGATCGCGGAACAGCTTGCCCTGGGTCATGAAGAACACGAAAATTGCCGCCGTCAGGCCGAAGGTTTTGAAATAAACCCAGGTTTCCTCGGTCTGGGTCCGCCAGATCACCTCGTTGAGAACCGCAAGGCTGAGGAAAAAGAACATCAGGCGGCGCGTCAAAAGCATCCAGCCCTGATCGGTTAGGGGCATCATCCCCTCCATCACATATTGCAGGTAAGAGCGCCCCCGCAACAGGCCCCAGCCCAGAACCCCGCCAAACAGCAGGTAGATCATCGTCGGCTTCATCTTGAAGAAACTCGGGTCGTTGAACCAGACCGACAAACCGCCAAAGACCACGATAAGCGCCGCCGTCACCGCCTGCATCTTGGACAGATGGCCAGTGAGGCGCCACAGGGCCGCCATGGACAGCAAAAACACCGGAATAAACCCGGCCGTAACCACGACAAAGCCCTCATACTCGGTGCCGCCAATGGTAAAGACCCGGCCCTTGAGCCAGAGATAGGCCACAAAGAAGGCCAGGATCGGCCCCATCTCGAGAGCGGTTTTTGCCCATGCGGGCGGCGTTTTATCGGCCATTGGGATAACTTGTACTCCGTTTGGTGTCGGGCGGCATGATCTTTGGTTTACCCGCCAAATTCAACTATGACTGCGCCCGCCGCGATCAAGCCCATCAGGGCGATACGCCGCGGCCCCACGGTTTCATTCAGCACCAGCCAGCCGATCAGCGCCGCAAAGACCGTCGAGGTCTCGCGCAAGACCGCCGCTTCGCCCACCTTGTCGAGCCGCGTCGCCAGCATGACCGAGCCGAACGACATGAACGCCACAAGCCCGCCCACAAGCCCGCGTAGCATCAGCGGCCCCGGCGTCGGCCGGTTGCGCAGGTTACGCCAGCGCAGATAGGCAACCCCCGGCATGAACAGCCCGTCGAGAAAGAAAAACCACGCCAGAAAGGTAAACGGATTGGCCGTGGCGCGGATGCCATAGGCATCATAGGTGGTGTAAAGCGCCACGAAAAGTCCGGTCATCACCGCCAGCCCAAGCGCCAATGGCATGGTATCCCGATTCAATGTCAGCGTACGCAGGTTATAGACCGCAAGGCCATAAATCCCTGCCAGCAGCACCCCGACCCCCATCCACTGGATGGCGGTAAAGACTTCGCCAAACAGAAAATAGGCGCCGATCACGGTGAACAGCGGCCCGGTGCCGCGCACCACCGGATAGGCAACCGTATAAGCCCCTGAAGAATCTGGTAACAGAGGTGAATCACCAGCACCCAGCCGAAGATCGGCCACATATGCGGCTCGGGCCAGGGCACCACGAAAAGTGCAAAGGGCGCGGCCATGGTGCAATAGGAAAAGTCGATCACCCCGCGGCTGAGCCAGGGATCATGCCGCCCCTTTTGCAGCGCCCCGAAAATGGCATGCAAAAGCGCCGCCGACAGCGCGAGAGCCATCGCCAGCAGGCTCCCTGCCTCTGTTCCCTCAAGGGAGACCAGCCAGTCGCTCATGCCTGGCGCACCTCAGAATGAGGGGAAAGCCCCCCAGGCCGCAGGGTAGATGGGGGGCCCGCCCCCCCAAGCCACAGGGTAAATTGGGGGGCCAGCCCCCCAAACCCCCCGGGATATTTCAAGCAAGAAGAAACAGCGCAACAGCCCTTCATTCGCGGTCAAGCCCGGTCAGGGCGGCGGCGAAGTCTTCGGGATCGAAGGGCGCAAGATCGTCGATCTGCTCTCCGACACCAATGGCGTGAATCGGCGGGCCGAACTTATCCGCCAGCGCCACAAGCACCCCGCCCCGCGCGGTCCCATCGAGCTTGGTCATCACCAGCCCGGAGACATCGGCGAGCTTCTGGAAGATTTCCACCTGGCTCAGCGCATTCTGACCGGTGGTGGCGTCGAGCACCAACAGGGTATTATGCGGCGCGCTCGGGTCTTTCTTGCGGATGACGCGGACGATTTTCGACAGCTCTTCCATCAGGTCGGCGCGGTTTTGCAGCCGCCCGGCGGTGTCGATCATCAGAAGGTCGGCGCCGTCGGCCTCGGCGCGTGTCATTGCATCAAACGCGAGGCTTGCCGGATCAGAGCCTTCGGGCGCAGTCAACACCGGCACACCGGCGCGCTCACCCCAGACCTGAAGCTGTTCGACGGCGGCGGCGCGAAAGGTATCACCGGCTGCGATCACGACCGATTTGCCCGCCGCCTTGAACTGGCTTGCGAGCTTGCCGATCGTCGTGGTCTTTCCCGAGCCGTTGACGCCCACCACAAGCACCACCTGCGGGCGGTTGGGGTAAAGCGGCATCGGTCGCGCGACCGGCTCCATGATACGGGTGATTTCGGCGGCCAGAAGGTGCTTGATCTCATCACTCGACAGGCGCTTGCCCATCCGCCCTTCGGCCATGTTGGCGGTGACGCGCAGGGCGGTATCGACCCCCATATCGGCGCTGATCAGCAGCTCTTCGAGCTGTTCGAGCATGTCGTCGTCAAGCGCGCGGCGGGTCACGGCGGGCTTGTCGCCCCGCCCCAGAAGGCGCCCCAGCAGACCGGGGCGCGGCGCGGCAGGCGCGGATTCGGGGATTTCCAGCGGCGCAGGCGGTACGGTTGCCTCGCGGGGGGCCTCTGGCAGTTCGGCGGGACGCTCGACGGGGATTTCGACCGGCGGCGCCTGTGGCACCTCATCTGGACGCGGCGGCAGTTCGCGCGGCGCAGGTTCGGGATCCGATGGCGGGGGGGCAGGGACGGGCGTTGGCTCTGGCTCTGGTTTCGGCTCAGGCGCAGGCTCGGGCGTTGTTGCCTCTGCCAGTTCTTCCACACCGCCGTCTTCGACAATCGCGTCCAGACCCTCTTCGAGTTTCGAAGAGGATTTGAAAAGCCGTTCCTTGAGCTTCGAGAAAAACGCCATGCACCCTCCGATCCGCTTGTTAAACCTCACCTAATGCGGAATGACGGGATATGGAAGCCTTGCCGCGCGATCAGATCTCGTCGGGGAAATGCTTGATCGTCAGGCGAATCGGGTTCGGCGCCGCCTGCCCCAGCCCACAGATCGAGGCGTCGGCCATCGCCGTGCACAACTCGGCCAGAAGCGGCTGATCCCAGGTGTCGGCCTGCATCAGCTTGACCGCCTTTTCACAGCCCACCCGGCAGGGCGTACACTGACCACAGCTTTCATCTTCGAAAAAGCGCAGCATGTTGAGCGCGGCCTGTTTGGCACTGTCGCGATCCGACAGGACAACAACCGCAGCAGAGCCGATAAAGGTGCCATGCGGTTGCAGCGTGTCGAAATCGAGCGGCACATCATGCATCGACGCAGGCAGCAGCCCCGAGGACGGGCCGCCCGGCTGATAGGCCTTGAAGCTGTGCCCCTCAAGCATGCCACCCGCCGCCGCGATGATATCGGTGATCGTCGAGCCGGCCGGCAATAGATGCACGCCGGGGTTATTCACCCGCCCCGACACCGAATAAGAGCGAAGACCCTTGCGGCCGTTCTTTTCAACACCGGACAGGATTTCGCCCCCCTCGCGCAGCACGCGTGTCACCCAATACAGGGTCTCGACGTTGTTCACGAGCGTGGGGCGATTGAAGATGCCGACCTGCGCCACGAACGGCGGACGATGGCGCGGCAGGCCGCGTTTGCCTTCGATCGATTCGATCATCGCGGATTCTTCGCCGCAGATATAGGCACCCGCACCGCGGCGCAGTTCTATATAGCCCGGCTCAACCTTGGATGCGGCCTCCAATGCCTTGATTTCACGTTTCAAAATCTCGATCACGGCGGGATATTCGTCGCGCATGTAGATAAAGCAGCGCTCAGCCTCGACCGCCCAGGCCGCAATCAACATTCCTTCAAGGAAAACATGGGGGTAGCGTTCGAGGTAAAAGCGGTCTTTGAAGGTGCCGGGCTCGCCCTCATCGCCGTTCACCGCAAGGTAACGCGGACCGGGTTCGGCGCGCACAAAGCCCCATTTGCGGCCCGACGGAAAGCCCGCGCCGCCAAGGCCGCGCAATCCGGACGCCAGCAGGGTTTCCTGCACGGTTTCAAAATCGCCCCCCTCGCGCAGCTCGTCGAGCTTGGCATAACCGCCGGATGAGGAATAGTCGGCAAAGTCTTGATATTGCGGGATATGCGCATGCGTTTCACCCGCCGCAATCGCCGCCTTGACCTTTTCAGGTGTGGCATGGTCGATGTGGTGATGACCAAGCTCAAGCACCGGCGCCGTATCACAGCGCCCCATGCAGGGCGCGCGCAGCACCCGCACCTCGGCCGGATCAAGCCCGCCTTCCAGCGCCTGTTTCAACGCCTGCGCACCGGCAAGTTCACAGGACAGGGAATCGCACACCCGGATAGTCAGCGCGGGGGGCGGTGTTTCCCCCTCTTTCACCACATCGAAATGGGCATAAAAGCTGGCAACCTCATAGACCTCGGCCATGGAAACCCGAAGCTCTTCGGCAAGCGCACGCAGGTGCGACGCCGACAGATGGCCGTATTCATCCTGAATCAGGTGAAGATATTCGATCAGCAGATCGCGGCGACGCGGCCCCTCGCCCAGAAGCGCACGCACCTCTGCCCAGGACTGATCTTCCAACTGGCGGCCCTTGGGCGTGTGCCGCCCCTTGCCTTTACCCGATTTCCAGACGCCCTTGCGCTCATCCAGTGCCATGCGATGTTCCTCATCTTCAGTTGCACCAAGAAATACGGCCTGCCCCGTCTTCCTGCGAGATCAAAAGCGACATTCGCGCCCCCGGAAGCGTTGAAGCCGTATAAAAACCACCCGATCACGCGGTTTTCCCTGCCTCCGCCACGGTCATGTCCTTTGTCCGCCGCATATGCCGGGCTAATGTGGCGGCACATGATACACGCTTCAACCGGGCCGGAACCATGATTGCCTTTGCCATCGCGACCAGCATGCCGATGATCCTGATCGGATTTGCCGCCATCTCGGGCGGTGCCTGGGGCTGGTTGGCGGTGGGATACATCACGATTCTTGTGTTCGTCATGGATCGCCTGATTGCCCGGCCGCTTGAAAACGCCGACCCGGACGCCGAATTTCCCGGCGCAACCCCGCTTTTGATCGGGTTGGGGCTGGGTCATTTCGCGCTGTTGGCGCTCGCCCTCTGGGCGGTGGCCGGGCAAACCGGCCTGACCCCGGTCGAGAAAGCATTGGTGGCAATTTCAAGCGCGCTGGTGATAGGGCAGATTTCACATCCGGTGGCGCATGAGCTGATCCATCGCCCGGCGCGCACCCTGCGATTGGTCGGGCGGCTGATCTATACCTCGATCCTGTTTGGCCATCACGCAAGTGCACATCTCAAGGTCCATCATGTACATGTCGCAAGCCGTAGCGATCCCAGTAGCGCAAGGATCGGAGAAGGGTTTTATCGTTTTGTCGCAAGGGCATGGCCTGGGGAATTTCGCGCCGGGCGACAGGCGGAAAGCCGTTTTCTGGCGGGCCGCAACGGCCGTATCCGGCGCCACCCCTACACGCTTTATCTTGGCGGGGCGGTTGTCATGCTCGCGCTCAGCGGCCTGATTTTTGGCGGCAATGGGGTGGCTGCGCTTGGATTTGTTGCAGGCTATGCGCAGCTTCAGATTCTGATGTCGGATTACGTTCAGCATTACGGCCTGCGCCGCACAACCCGTGCCGATGGGCGCCCGGAACCTGTCGGCCCGCAGCATTCGTGGAACGCCCCGCATTGGGCCTCGTCGGCAATGACCCTGAATGCGCCGCGCCACTCGGATCACCATGTTCGCCCGGCGCGTCCCTATCCGGCATTACAGTTAAGCGGGGACACCATGCCGTTGCTGCCCTATTCCCTTCCGGTGATGGCAGTTCTGGCACTTGTGCCTCCGCTCTGGCGGCGGATCATGGACCCGCGGGCAGCGCGCTGGCGCGACCAAGATACATCTGGCGGGACCGGGCACAATCTGGCAGTCTGATCCCATGCGAGCCACGACCCTGACCCTTCTGCTGATCGCCCTGCATAACCCAGCCCTGGCGCAGATGACCGGCGCCGAATTTGACGCCTACACGCGTGGCCATACCTTTTACTATGGCACAAACGGTGAGCCTTATGGCGGCGAGGAATATCTCGAAAACCGGCGCGTGCGGTGGTCTTTTCTTGATGGAAACTGCCAGGACGGACACTGGTATGAAGAGGATGGAATGATCTGTTTCATCTATGAGAACCGCCCCGAACCGCAATGCTGGAGCTTTGAGCGTTCGGCAGGCGGACTCGTGGCGCGCTTTGGCGGGCCGCGCGCAATGGCAGAGCTGTACGAGGTCGAAAAATCCGACGAACCGCTGCTGTGCCTGGGACCAGAGATCGGCGTCTGACCCTTCATATTCCAACATGGTGATACAATCTACTCAAGAATAATCCCAAAAGACTTTACCTTTTCCAACATTCCACCGATTTACCCACCGCAAGCTCCGGATGCCTCCGGCGGGAGTATTTTTGGAAAGATGAACAGGCAGGGATCAGAACAGGCTGCCTTGATTGGGCGGCGTTTTCTTCGGTTTTGAGGCGGGGCGCGCCGGTGTTGCGGGCGCGCTGTCGGATGAAAGTGGCAGGCGGCCATCCGAGAATTCGATCTCAAGTGCCGTGGCCTTGGCGGCAGCGGCCTTGGTGGTCAGCACAACCCCCTCCCCGTCACGCACAACGGCATAGCCGCGTTTGAGCGTTGCGGTATAACCAAGCGTTTCGCGCAACCGGTCCATCGCCTCGACTTTGCTGCGCCAGGCGGCGGTTTGGCGGGTGGCGGCATCACTGAACCGGATCGTCAGGCGCGCGAGGTCGCGCTTCCTGAGGTCGATATCGCGCAGCAGGGCACGCGTGTTAAGCCGGGCGGCGGTATTCTCAAGACGGCGGCGATCACCATCGACAGCGCGTCGCAACAGGCCGGGGCGCAGGGCACCGGAGGTTTCCGAAAGCTTCACGCGACGGGTTTGTACAGAGCGGATCAATGCCGCCGGAAGCCGGTCCGACCAGGTATCAAGCCGCTGGCGCGCCGTATCAAGCAAGGTGTCGGCACGCGGCAAGGCGCGCGAGAGATCGCGAAGCCGCTGGCCGCGTGTTGCGATGCCGGAGCTAAGGGCGTGGGTCAGCCGCGCATCCTGGGCATCGAGCCAGGCCATCAACTCAAGGCGCACCGGCACCGCCAATTCCGCCGCCGCGGTGGGCGTCGGCGCGCGCTTGTCCGAGGCATAGTCGATCAGCGTCGTGTCGGTTTCGTGTCCGACCGCCGAAATCAGCGGGATATCCGACGCCGCAGCCGCGCGCACGACGATTTCCTCGTTGAAGCCCCAAAGATCTTCGACCGAGCCCCCGCCTCGCGCAACTATCAACAGGTCCGGCCGCGGCAAGGCGCCCCCTGCGGTGAAGGCGTTGAAGCCCTGAATGGCGCGGGCCACCTCGGCGGCACATTTTTCGCCCTGCACGGCAACCGGCCAGATCAGCACCTTGCGCGGGAAACGATCGCGCAATCGATGCAGGATATCGCGGATCACCGCCCCCGAGGGCGAGGTGATAACGCCAATGACTTCAGGCAGATAGGGGATGATCTTCTTGCGCTCGGGTGCAAACAGCCCCTCGCCCGCAAGCTGTGCCTTGCGCTTTTCCAGCATCGCCATGAGCGCCCCCATGCCGGCAGGTTTCAGATCTTCGATGACGATCTGATAGCGCGATTGACCGGGGAATGTGGTAAGGCGCCCCGTGGCGACCACTTCCATCCCTTCTTCGGGTTGCACGGCAAGTCGGCTGGCCACGCCTTTCCAGATGATCCCAGCCAGGACCGCACGATCATCCTTGAGGTCAAGATAGACATGACCCGAACGCGGGCGCGAAATGCGGCCCAATTCGCCACGCACGCGGACATGGGCAAATTCGCCCTCGATCATCCGCTTGATCGCGCCGGAGAGGTCGGACACGGAAAATTCGGGGGCATTTTCGCCGGGGCTTGGATCGTCAATCAGGTCGGACATGTCTGGTGCCTTGTGTCTGGCTTTGCGCCACCTTAGAACGCGGGGCAAATGAGGCCAAGCAGGAGTTGTGCGCCATGAATATTCTGATCCTCGGGTCCGGCGGGCGTGAGCACAGCATCGCCTGGGCGGTGATGCAGAACCCCAAATGCGACAAGCTTATCGTGGCGCCGGGCAATGCCGGGATCGCCGGGATCGCCGAATGCGCAAGCCTCGATATTCTGGACGGCGCCGCGGTGATCGGGTTTTGCGAGGCCGAAGCGATTGATTTCGTGATCATCGGCCCCGAGGCCCCCCTGGCCGCCGGTGTGGCGG
Source organism: uncultured Roseovarius sp. (assembly GCF_913054395.1). Taxonomy (GTDB): domain Bacteria; phylum Pseudomonadota; class Alphaproteobacteria; order Rhodobacterales; family Rhodobacteraceae; genus Roseovarius. Next base: position 67,009 of record NZ_CAJXIP010000001.1, on the reverse strand, counting down.
ATCGCTTGCGCGAGGCGGGATTTATGGTTTTCGGCCCCGGTGCCGAGGCCGCAAAGCTTGAGGCGAGCAAGAGTTTCACCAAGGAAATCTGTGATGCGGCGGGCGCGCCGACGGCTGGCTATGGCCATTTCACCGATGCCGAGGCCGCCAAGACCTATATCCGCGCGCAGGGCGCCCCAATCGTGGTCAAGGCCGACGGTTTGGCGGCGGGCAAAGGGGTGATCGTGGCCGAAACCCTAGATCAGGCGCTCGCGGCAGTGGATGACATGTTCGGCGGCGAATTCGGCAGCGCCGGCGCCGAGGTGGTGATTGAAGAGTTCATGGAGGGCGAAGAGGCATCGTTTTTCGTGCTCTGTGACGGCGAAACCGCCCTGCCCGTGGGCACGGCGCAGGACCACAAGCGCGTCGGCGAAGGCGACACCGGCCCCAATACCGGCGGCATGGGCGCCTATTCCCCCGCCCCGGTGATGACCCAAGAAGTTACGCAAAAGGCGCTGGATGAAATCGTGCGCCCTTGCCTTGCCGAGATGGCGCGGCGCGGCACACCGTTTCAGGGTGTTCTGTTTGTCGGCCTGATGATCAAGGACGGCCAGCCGCGGCTTGTCGAGTATAACGTGCGCTTTGGCGATCCCGAATGCCAGTGCCTGATGATACGCCTTGGCGCGCAGGTGCTTGACCTGCTTCAGGCCACCGCCGAAGGGCGCCTGTCAGAGATGTCGGTCAACTGGGCCGACGATCATGCCCTGACGGTTGTGATGGCGGCAGACGGCTATCCCGGAGATTACAAAAAGGGAAGCGTAATCAATGGGTTGAACGACAGCCTCGAAGACAGTTTTCACATGGTCTTTCATGCCGGGACGGGCCGCGCCGAGGGCCAGTTCGTGGCCACAGGCGGGCGGGTTCTGGCCGCGACCGCGCGCGGCAGCAGCCTTGGGGAGGCGCGCGACCGGGCCTATGAAATGGTGGATCGGATCGATTGGCCGGAAGGGTTTTGCCGCCGCGATATCGGTTGGCGAGCACTCTGAGCACCCTGATTTCGAATGGCTTGCGCCATCCGACCGATGCGAGGGGCGCTGCCCCTCGCGCTCCCAGGAGTATTGCCGCCAAGAAGAAGTTTGGAGACAGCTGAGTGCCAGGTCGGGATCTTCGGGGCCGGGATGGGGGGCGGTTGAGGTGCTGATGACGTCGCGCCGCGCTCCATCCGTCATCTCAAGCCACAATACGCCCCACCGCCATAGATCAGATTTGTTTTTCCGGCATTTGCACCACAAGGCCGTCCAGCGCATCGGTGACTTTCAACTGGCAGGTCAGGCGCGAGCGTTCCGGGTCAGCCTCATAGGCAAAGTCGAGCATGTCGTCTTCCATGTCTTCCTTGGCAGGCAGCTTATCCACCCAGGCCGGATCGACATAGACATGACAGGTCGAGCACGCACAGGCGCCGCCGCAATCTGCCTCAATGCCGGGGATGTTGTTGTCGCGTGCGCCTTCCATCACGGTCAGGCCATTGGCGACCTCGACCACATGTTCGGTGCCGTTATGCTCGATATAGGTGATTTTTGCCATGGCTCGGCGTCTCCCTTGACTTCGGTTCGACTGTTTTCCTAGCCAAGCCATCCAGGGCAGGCCAGCCCCATTTGCGACCAAAGATGAAAAGAGTTGTAACAAATCACTGATGTTCCCCATTTGTTCAAGCTCGGCCCTCTCACCTGCCGCCGTCACAGGCCCCATATCGCCGCACCCGCCCGCCGCACAGGGATTGCCGAAGGGTCGTTGCGCCCCGAGAGCACACTTTCGCAGGCGACAAAAACCCGCTAACCTCGGCGTCAAACAGCGCCAGACTGCTGCCCCAAAAGGCCCGAGCCGATGAAATCCCCGCCCTTCGCCCTGCTGACCCTTATGGCGCTTGGCCTCATGGCCTGCGAGAACACCACGCACACCACCGACGCGGGCGATCCTGATCTTGTGACACGCATCGAGACCTCACCCCCCGGTGCTGCGCCCGGCACCTGCTGGGGCAAGGAAGTTGCCCCGGCAGTGATTGAAACCGTAACCGAACAGATCCTCCTGCACCCCGCCGATATCGACGCCGACGGCAAGGTTGCCAGGCCCGCTCTTTACAGGACCGAAACCCGCCAGGACATTGTAAAGGAACGCCAGGTGTCATGGTTTGAAACCCCCTGCGCTGACGACCTGACGCCGGATTTCGTGGCCTCGGTTCAGCGCGCGCTGGCCGCCCGCGCCCTCTATCGCGGCCCGATCAGCGGCGAGATGGATACACGGACCCGCGCCGCCATCCGCCGCTATCAGGCGCCCGAAGGGCCTGTGTCAGGCATCCTCTCACTTAAGGCCGCTCGCAATCTGGGGCTGGTCTCGGTCAAACCCGGCACCTAAGGCACACACCAACACCCCTTTTCTTCTTGCTCTAAATATCCCGGGGGAGACGCCCAACGGGCGGCGGGGGCAGCGCCCCCAAACCCACAGGGGACGACATCACGCGCGGCCCTCTTCGACAAGCCGCCGCGCCAGGGTGCCATAGGCCTCTGCCGTCGGTCCGGCTCCAAGGGCCACCGGCACGCCGGAATCGCCGGACAGCCGCGTTTCAAGGTCAATCGGCAGCGCCGCCAAAAGCGGCAGACCAAGCGTTTCGGCCTCGGCGCGCACACCGCCATGGCCAAAGATATGCGCCTCGTGGCCGCAATCGGGGCAATGAAACACGGACATGTTCTCGATCAACCCGAGGATCGGAGTCTCCAGTACCTGGAACATGTCCAGCGCCTTGCGCGCATCCAAAAGCGCCACATCCTGTGGGGTCGACACGACAATGGCCCCGTCCGGGCGCGCCCTTTGGCACAGGGTCAACTGCACATCGCCCGTGCCCGGCGGCAGATCGACGATCAGCACGTCAAGCTCTCCCCAGACCACCTGTGTCATCATCTGTTGCAGCGCCCCCATGAGCATCGGGCCGCGCCACACCACCGCCTTGGCCGGATCAAGCATCAGACCGATCGACATGACGCTGACCCCATGGGCGCGCAGGGGTACCATGGTCTGACCGTCCACGCTGACCGGGCGCGCGCTGAGCCCCATCATGCGCGGCTGGCTCGGGCCGTGAATATCGCCGTCCAGAAGCCCCACGCGCCGCCCCCGCCGTGCAAGAGCCACAGCAAGATTCGACGCGACGGTGGACTTGCCCACCCCGCCCTTGCCCGAGGCCACAGCCAGAATCGATTTGATCCCCTCCGGCCTGATCGAGCTGTCGCCACCCTTGGGATGACCGCCCAGCTTTAGGCTCGGTGTTGGCGGGGCGGCATGCGCGGTGAGCGCCACGCTGGCATGGCTCACTCCCGGAAGGGTCAGCGCCGCACGCTCAGCGGCGGCACGCAGCGGTTCCATCATGCGCGCCATTTCGGGGGTTGGGGCCTCGATCACGAATCGCACCTCGGAACCGGAGATACTCAGCGCACGCACCATGTCGCGCGACACGAGGTTGCCGCCATCCGGCAATTCAAGCAGAGCAAGCCGGGCTTCGATATCGGCGCGGGTTATCGACATGATCAATCCTTCATCACTGGCGCTGCAATAGGTGGCAGTTTTCGCCGTCAGGGCAAGGGGCCTTCGCATCGTGCCCCAAAAATGGAGCATTTGCCTAACGTTAGGTCAACTATCCTTATGCATTTGCTGCATAGCAGCATTGCCAAACCGGGGTATTGTGCAGACGCAGCAAAAGCGTATCTTGGGATCAACAAAGACGAAAAGAACATCGTCGAAAACAACATGAACCAATACGCAAGGAGCCGAAAATGGCATTTGCAACCGCCACCCGCAGCGCCACAGCGCAACACCTGAGCGAAGACCTGAGCGCCGCCGTTTATGCCGCGATGCAGCGTGTCATAAACTATCGCGCCTATCGCCGCACGATCCGCGAATTGTCCGAGTTGAGCAACCATGATCTGGCTGATCTTGGCCTGCACCGCGGCGAAGTACGCCGGATCGCATATGAATCCGTTTACGGCACCTGCCGCTAAACACGAGATCGGATGCTCCTCTCCTCCTCCCTGGGGCATCTGAAACGGTCAAGGGCTTCCTTCCTCCTCCCTGAAGCCTGAGACCGGAAAATTGGGGCGAAAATGCCCCCACCGATTGCAAATGGCCCTCTCCTCCTCCCTGGGCCGGACGCACAAAGAACGGCGGCGCCCCTCCTCCTCCCTGGCGTCGCCGTTTTTTTCGTTTCCCCCCGACATTTCAGTGCAGAATGCGCACCCGACCACGCCGCGGCCTGTGTAGTTGCGTGGTGCGGCACGCCTGCTCTAGATAGCCGACAAAGGCCTGCGCAGCGGCACTTTCGGCCGCCAGCACCGCCGGATCGCTCAGTGCGGCACGCACCAGGACCGGCGTCACCGGCCCCTTGACGGAAACCGCCCATTCCAAAAAGCCACATCGCGCATGATCAAACGCCTGCGCGCCGGTTGCCGTGCTTTGTTCCAACCCGTCGAGAATTCGATTCAGCGACATTTCAAGACTACTCCGCGGCCACACCCCGGGCCGGATGGGGCGGCGGGCATGATCGGACAGGGCTTGCAGGCACCCGCCCACACCGCCCCCCGCGGTTTGACGTTGCACCTTGGCTGGTTTCCGGGCTTGGGGGGATGGGCCAGATGTTCCGACCCTGTGTTTCGGCACCTTCCCAGCCCCCTGTCGGGGCCAGTGGCCTATCGCCGAAAAACACCCACCCTTACCGTTGCGGGGGCAGCGCCGGATTTGCACCGGCTTCCCAATTCTCCGCCACTGGCGGCACCGAGGTGAGATCAGCGTAACAGCGTTCCCCGCGCGCCGCCATGCGCAAAACCGAAGGTCCGGGGCGAAAACCGTCAGACCTGCGATCGGGGTGACGCCACGGATGAGTATTTATGGAAAGATGAAAGCGGTATTTACGGGCTTGCCGGGCACGGTTTGCAAATCTATTCTGAAGTACAGCTAATCTGCAAAGCCAGCGCGGGGCGAACACATCATGGCCACACAGAAACTTTATGCCGGTGCCAAATTGCGTGAAACACGCCAGAGGCTGGGGCTGACGCAGAAGGATTTTGCCGCCAAGCTTGGCGTATCCTTGCCCTATCTGAACCAGATGGAGAACAACAACCGCCCCGTAAGCACCACGGTGGTTCTGGCGCTGGCACAGGAATTTGGGTTTGATGTCACGGAGTTATCGACCGGCGATGCCGAGAGGATGGTGAGCGACATGCGCGAGGCGCTTGCCGATCCGGTGTTTGGCGACGACCCGCCGCCGCTTGCCGATCTGCGGCTGACCGCCTCGAACGCCCCGGCCCTTGCGCGGGCCTTTCTGGAGCTGCACAGCGCCTATCGCCAGACCCATGAGCGGCTTGCCTCGCTTGATGAGGCCCTGGGGCGCGAGGATGCGCGCAGCCAATCGAGCCCTTGGGACGAGGTGCGCGATTTCTTTCATTACTGCGACAACTATATCGACGCGGTCGATCACGCCGCCGAGCGTTTTGCCAACGGCGGCAGCAAGGTGGCGGCCTATGACCTGGCCGCCGAGCGCCTTGCGGCGATGGGAATTTCCCTGGCACAGGATGATGTCGGCAAGCTTCGCCATTTTGACCGTGAGGCCGGGGTTTTGTACCTATCGTCGCGCGCCGCGCCCGAATCGCAGCGGTTTCAGCTTTTGTTGCAGCTTGCCTTGCTGACGCAGGACGCGCTTTTGGAGGCCACGCTTGATTTCGCGCGCTTTCAGTCGGACGCGGCCCGCGCCATCGCCAAGATCGGCCTTGCCAATTACTTTGCCGGCGCCGCGATGATGCCCTACGGGCAGTTTCTGGCGGCGGCACAGGAGACCCGGCATGATCTGGAACTTCTGGCCAACCGCTTTGGCGCCTCGATCGAACAGGTTTGTCACCGGCTCTCAACGCTCCAAAGACCCGGCGCAAAGGGCATTCCGTTTTTCTTTGTGCGGGTCGATCAGGCGGGCACAATCACCAAGCGCCATTCGGCCACGCGGCTTCAGTTTGCGCGATTTGGCGGGGCCTGTCCGCTATGGAATGTGCATCGCGCCTTTGAGACGCCGGGCCGGTTCCTGCGGCAATTGGCCGAAACCCCGGACGGCGTGCGCTATATCAGCCTTGCGCGCGATGTCAGCAAACCGGGCGGCAGTTTCGGCGCCCCGGTGCGCCGCTTTGCGATTGCCCTCGGGTGCGAAGTGAAGCACGCGGGCGATCTGGTGTATGCCGACGACCTTGACGTAAGCCATGCGCGCGCCTTTGAACCGATCGGCATCTCCTGTCGAATTTGCGAGCGCACCGAGTGTCATCAACGGTCGGTTCCGCCGCTTGAACGGCGCTTGCAGGTCACCCCGGACGAGCGCGGCGTCCTGCCCTATAGCGTCGGTTAACCGACCGAGGCTTGCAGGTCGAAAATCGGCAGGAGGATCGCCAGAACGATCACAAGCACCATGCCGCCCACCACTATCATCAACAGTGGGTCCATCAGGGCCGAAACGCGTTTGCGTTCATTGGCAAGCCAGGTTTCCACCAATACCGCCGAACGTTCGGTCATCCGCGCAAGGCGCGCCGATTTCTCGCCCGCGTCGATCAGCTGGCGGCAGACGGGCGGAACAAGACTCATGCGCGTCAACCCCTGGCTCAGGCTTTCACCAGAGCGCACGGCTTCGGCCAGATCGAGCGCCTCGTTGCGAAAGCGGCTGATGACAAGCACGTCACTGGCCGAGGTCACCGCATCCACCACCGTCTGACGGCTGGCAATCACAAGCGCCAGCGTGCGCAGGTATTGTGCCGCCGCCGAGAGGCGCATCAAGCGTCCGATCACCGGCAGTTTCAGGGCAAAATCATGCCAGGCATCCCGGATACGCGGCACCCGCAGGGCGAAAATGATTCCAAAGATCGCGGCGACAAAGCCAACCGCCAAGGCGATCCAATGGGCCTGAATCCAGTCGCTGATGCCCATCACCACCTGTGTCAGGGGCGGCAATTCACGCCCCGAAACCGCGAACATCGCGGCGATCTCGGGCGCAACGTTGACCATCAGGATGCCGCAGACCAAAAGCGACACGGCGGCCACGAAAGCAGGGTAGATCAAGGCCGTCGCAAGCTGTGCGCGATCCGTGCCGACGCTTTCAAGGTAATCGGCCAGCCCCTCGAACACCGCCGCCACATCGCCCGACACCTCGCCCGCGCGCACGGCGGCCACGTAAAAGCGGGGGAACCCGGCATTGGTCACCTCAAGCGCGACTGACAGGGGCTGACCATCCAGAAGCGCCGCCTTGGCCTCGGCGGCCGCGCCCTCGATCGCCGGTGAGGTGCCCGAGCCGCGCACCGTTTCCAGCGCAACTTCGGCCGAGAGATCCGACGACAAGAGCACCGCCATCTGGCGGGTGAACACCGCACGCATATCGGCGTTAAGCTTGCTGCGCCGCCCGCGCCCGAGGGCAAGGCCGCCGCCTTGTCGCTTGGCGGTGATATCTTCGGCGAAAAGCCCCTGCCCGCGCAGGATACCGGCGGCCTGCGCCTCGCTTTCGGCGACAAGCGTGCCTTTCTTGCGCTGCCCTTCGGCGTCAAAGGCGGTATAGCTGAATGCCCTCACAGCGCGTCGCCCACCACGCGCAACGCCTCGGCGAGGCTTGTCTTGCCGCCGGCGACCTGATGCAGGGACTGGCCAAACAGCGTCTGATCGGGCGCAAGGGCGATCTCTTTCATCTCAAGCTCCGAACGGCCCTTGTCGATGGCATCGCGCAATGTCTCGCTGACCTCGAGAATTTCAAACACCCCGACACGGCCCGCATAGCCGGTATTATTGCAGGTCTCACAGCCCACCGGGTGATAGATTTCATCCGGCACGGCAAGGTTAAGGGACTGAAATTGCCGGGCCTCATCAGGGGTCGGCACGGCGGCGCGGCGGCAGCTTTGGCAAAGTTTGCGCAACAGGCGCTGCGCAATGACGCCGCGCAGGGTAGAGGCAATGAGAAAGTCATCCAGCCCCAGATCGCGTAGCCGCACGACCGCCCCGACCGAGCCATTGGCGTGCAGCGAGGAAAACACCAGATGCCCGGTCAAAGAGGCCTGCGCCGCCACGCTTGCGGTTTCCTGATCGCGAATCTCGCCAACGAGGATGATGTCCGGGTCCTGCCGCAAAGCCGCGCGCAGACCGGCGGCAAAGGTCATGCCGATCTCGGCATTGATCTGGCTTTGGCTGATGCCGGGAAGGTCATATTCGATCGGGTCTTCGGCGGTCAGGATGTTGCGGATTTCGTCGTTGGCCAGTTGCAGCAGGGAATAAAGCGTCGTGGTCTTGCCCGAACCGGTCGGCCCGGTGGCGAGGATAATGCCATTGGGCCGCGCCGCCATGCGTTCCAGCACGCTCACCTGATCGGCGCGCAGGCCCAGTTGCTCAAGCGGCATGAGCCCCGCCGAGCGATCGAGCACCCGCATCACGACACGTTCGCCGTAATTCCCCGGCAGGGTCGAAACCCGCACGTCAATCGCACGCCCGCCAAGGCGCAGGGCGATATGGCCATCCTGCGGCAGGCGGGTTTCGGAAATATCAAGCCCCGCCATGACCTTGAGGCGCGACACCACGCGGCGCACCGGCACGTCCTGCCGGTCAAGAACCGACTGCAACATGCCATCGACACGCATCCGCGCACGCAGGCCGCCCTCGTTGGGTTCGACATGAAGATCCGACGCCCCGGCGCGCACTGCACGGCGCAACAGCTGGTTCACCAGCTGGATCACCGGCGCCTCTTCGCTGTCCTCCAAAAGATCGCGCGGACCGCGGCCATTGGCGCTTTCTTCAAGGTCAAAACTGAACTCGCTGTCGGCGTCGTCCCCGCCGGCACCACCCTGATAAAGGGCCGCCAGTTGGGCCTCGAAGGCGTCAATGCCAAGGTGTTCAACGCGCAGCGGCATGCCGGCCCGACGACGCGCCTCGCGCAGGCCAAGCGCGCTTGCCCCCGGCCCGACCAGCAACCTGTCGCCCTCGACAAGAACCTGCTGATCGCGGGCAAGCGTAAAGGGCAAAAGCGGCGGGGCCATGGTTACCTGTCCACGAATTGCAATCGCGAGGGCAACGGCGGAAAGCGCCGGTTCTGCGCGCCCTTGTCGATAAAGCCCGCATCGAAGGGCTGGTTCAGGTTGGCGCCATCGAACGGAAAGCTGGAATCCGGCACATTCGGATAGGTGCCGTCATCGGGCGGGGCAATCGCGGCACTGGCGCGTTTTGCTTCACGGGCAAGACGACGTGTCAACTCGCGCGCTTCGCTATCGCTGCTCAGGATACGCGGGCGCAGCATCACCAGAAGAATGCGTTGATTTTGCGAGGTGCTGCGGCCCTTGAACAAGCGCCCCAGCAACGGCAGTTCGCTAAGTCCCGGCACGCGCTGATTGACCGATCCGTTGCCGTCTTCCAACAAGCCGCCAAGCATGATCACGTTACCGTCACGCACCAGAACATTGGTCGACAGTTGGCGCTTGGCCGTGATCTCCCCCCCCGCAGCCGAGGCGGAATTGGTCAGGTTCGACACTTCCTGGTCAATCTCGAGACGCACGGTCTTGTCGCGAGTGATCTGTGGCGTGACCGTCAGGGTAAGGCCGACATCCTGGCGCTGGATGGTCTGAAAGGGCTGGTTCGGCACGGCGCTGTCGCCGACGGTGGAAAAGCTGCCGGTTACGAAAGGCACGTTTTGCGCCACGACGATTTCAGCCTCGCGGTTGTTCAGCGTCAGGATCGACGGGGTCGACAAAAGCTTGGTCGAACTTTTGCTCGCCAGCGCCGCGAGGAACCCGCCGATGCCGCTTTTGTCGAACGCCGCGATGGTGCCCCCGGTGCCGCCGCCGGTGGGATTGTTGCCCGCGAGAACGGTGCCCACAAGATTGGTCAGCGTCGGGCGGCCCTCAAGGGCGAATTCCACACCGCCAACCGTGGCATCCTCGATCACGCCGCCGAACTGAAACGACAGATCGGAAAAGCTCTCGACCGACAGCTCAAAGATAACCGCTTCGATCAAAACCTGATGGGGGCGCTGATCAAGGCCGCGCACGGCGGCCACGATGGCATTCACCCGATCCGACGGCGCGGTAATGATAAGCGCGTTCTGCTGTGGCTCGGCGACGATGGTGATCGCGCTATTGCCGGTCACCGTCCCCTCGGCAGAGGTCGCCTGCGCCCCGAAACTCTGGCGCACCACATCGGCAAGATCGGTTGCGTCGGCATAGTTCAGGCGCACCACCTCGGTGGCGATACTGCGCTGCGGTTTATCAAGCTGGCTGACGACACTGCGCACCCTGTCGCGGAATTCCGGCGTGCCCGACACGATAAGAGCGTTTGAGCGGCTATCGGCCGACAGGCTTGATCCGGCCGGTGTGATCGCCAGCGTGTTGATCACCGACAGCATATCGGACGCATTGCCATTGCGCAGCGAGATTGTCTCGATCGCATTGCGGCTTGGCGTGTCCAGACGATCCACCAGCTTGACGATCCGCTGAAAGTTTTCGCGCCGGTCCGACAGGATCATGAGCCCCGCATCCGGCACCGTCGACAGCACCGCCTCGGCGGGCAAGAGCGGGCGCAACACCTCGGCAATATCGGCAACGGGGCTGTTGCGCACAACGATCACGCGGGTCTCGAAATCCCCGCCGAGTCTTGCGCGCGCCTCTCCGGGCGCAAGTTCGCGCGCGACATCAATCGGCACGATCCGGTCGGCCTCGTCGCCCTCGACGATGGTCAGGCGGTTAAGTTCAAGGACATTCAGGAAAATTTCATAGATCGCAGAGGGTGACACCTCGTTCGGGGCAACCACGGTGACGCTGCCCTGTACCCGGTCATCAAGAATGAAATTACGACCGCTGGACTGCGCCACGATCTGCACGAAGTCACGCAGGCTTGCATCGCGCAAGTCCAGAGACATCTGGGCCGACGCGGGAAATACCTGCGCCAACCATATCACCGCCCCGAGGGCGAGCCCCCTAAAAAGTCGCATCGTTACAAATCACGAACATCATAAATGAATACCGCCCGTCCGCTAGTGTTGCCTCTTGGTCCGACCTGTCGTTAATCGACAGCTTTTTATTATTGCGTACAGCACCATAGCTGATTTTTTTTCCTGTTTCTATTGTTAAACCGCCGCTGACACACATATGACTCACCCTCAAGATTTTTCGCAAAACCCCCCGATTTTCCTTGGCCCGCCTCTCGCCGGACGTGGTAGAGAATGGCTATTGAGATTTTCAGGAGGGCGCATGCGCTTTCATTTCCACGCCAGGCCTTTGATTTTATTGCCCGTTTTGATGGCCCTTGCGGCCTGCGAGCCGGGCACGATCAGTGAGGGCAACACGTTTCAGCGCAAATACAGCACGGCGCGCAAAGCACTTGAGGCGGGCAATTATGACACTGCGATCAACGGTTATGCCCTGCTGATCCCGCAATCGGGCCCGCTTGAGCCGCGGATGCGGCTGGAATATTCCCACGCCCTGTTGCGCGCGGGCCGCTATGATCAGGCCGCCCAGGTGGCCGATGCCCTCGCCAATACCCGCAAAGGCAGCGACCGCGCCGCCGCTCTGGCCGTCAGCGGGGCGGCGAAACATGAAAGCGCACTGTCCGATATAAGCGCAGGCACCACCGGGCCGCAGACCGTGGCCAAGCTGCGCGCTGCGGATGCCGCTATGGCAGAAGTAATGGCACTTGACCCCGATCTTGATCCGCTCGGGGCCATGGCGTCGCGGCGCGACGACATCAGGCAGGAACTCAAAAACCTCGGCGCGCACGGCTAAGACCTGCGCCACCCTTTCACAAAAGCGGCCAGTCCAGCGACAGATCAAGATCGCGACGCACCACCCAGGCATTGCCCTCTCTCTGGGCCACCCGGTCAAGCGCGCCCTGCCAGTCCGCCGGCATCGCGCCCGCATCCTCGATGCGCATGTCCAACACCGCGACCGGGCTTCCAAAGCGACCCTCAAGCCTGCCGGAAACGGCGATCACATCCCCCGTCAGGCTAAAGGGCGCGCGCCATCCACCGCCCTGATCCGACAAAACGGTCATCTCTCCGGTACCAACCTCTTGCCCGTCGATCCGCGCCCTGCTCCAGCGCAGACCGGCGCCAAGTGCGCGCAGGCTTTGGTCCGGCAGGGCCAGATCGGCACGCAGGCCGGTCATCTCGACAAGACCGTCCAGCGTCAGCCCCCTGATCGGGCCCGGCCATTCCCCAGGCAAAATCTCGATCCGCCCGGCGCGGATCTCGGCCCGGTCCCGCGCCATCGAAAGGCCGATCTCGCCCCGCCCCGTAAGCCCCGGTGCCGTCACGGTCATATCCCAGATCGCACCGGATGCCGCGAGCCGTGCAAACCGCCAGCCAAGATCGGCCTCGACCGGAAGCCCCGTCACGCGCAAACCGCGTGCCGCACCGCGCCAGAGCGTCGCGTCATTTTCAACCGGACTGGCCCAGCCCGGCACCATGCCCGGCGCAAGCCCGCGCAAATGCCCTATGCGCCCCTCGATCAGCCCGACAAGAAAAAGGCCGGACATCACGCCGGCAAGGATCAGAAGAAACCGCTTCATGGCAGCGCCACCAGGCGCAACTCGGCGGCCACCACATCTTCGCGCTCACCCCTCTCAAAGGTGAAACCGGCAAGCGTATAGCCCCAGCTTTTCTCCTGCGTGCCAAGCCATTCGGCCAGTTTGGTGAACCGCACCGCGTCAAACCGCATGGTAATGCCCCCATCGGCGGCATTGGCAAGTTCGCTTGCCTGCAGGCGCAATCCGGCCTCGACAAGACTGGCCTCGATGCCGCTGATGCCGATCGGCGGCCCGGCTTTTGCCCCCTCCCCCGCATTGCGCATCGCCGCGGTTTCCGAGGCAAAGATCAGGGCCTGATCCGCCACCCAAAGCTCGGTCGCGCGGGCCTCGGCCACGTCGCGCCGGGCCGCCGCGCGCGCATCCCCGAGCGGCAGGGCCACGCCATAAATCATGCCCAGCGGCAGCACCACGAGCGCCAACATCGCCAAAAGCAGCCGCTCGCGCCCGCTTAGCCCGAGCAAACCGCCGATCATTCGCTCTGTCAGCCCCATTATTGCCGCCTCCTGTTCTGTGTAACCGCCATGGCCAGAACGGCCTCGATGCCTGCCCCCTCGCGGGTGACCGATTGCGCGACGCGCGGCTCGACCCCTGCGGTGCGCAGCGCGGCGACCAGCGCATCGAGCGCCGCGAAATCCTCAAGTTGCAGATCAATCACAAGACCCGCCCCCGGTTGATAGCTGACCCGCGTGATGGTGCCATCGTGATCGGCAAGAACCGCCCCCGCGCGCCGCAGCATATCCAGCGGGCGCGCCTCGGCATCGCCTTCGCTTCGCGCGGTGCGGGCGCGATCAATCCGCTGACTGACCTGGGCGCGGATATCAAGGATCGGCCCGGTCGGGATCATCACGTCGCGCAGGATGCGTTCGGCATTCTTGCGATAGGCCAGTGACTGATCGCGCAGATCGCGGGTTTCGATCACCGTCGCGACACTCCATGCCAACAGCCCCAGAACCGCAAGCCCGACGGGCAGGCGCAGCCGGTTGAGCGTGCGGCGCATCTCGGCGCGCTCGGCGCCCGGATCGCGCGCCAGATCAAGGCCTGGCTCGCCCTGCCCAAAGGTCTGCGGCGGTGCGATGTCGTGATCGGCAAGCTCTTGCACATTGTGGCAGAGCGCCCAATCCTTCGTCGCAAGGAAGGCGTCAATCGCAGGCGCGCCATCGCCAAGACGCAGCACCGCCCGCGGCGGCTCTGTCAGTGCCGCCTCTTTCAGAAGGGCAAGCGCCAGATCGGCCTCGCCGGAAAAGCCATCCTCCGGCCCAAGGCGCGCGCGGACTTGCGCGCCTCGTGCCTCGATCACCCAAAGGTTTGGCGCCGCGGGCAAGGCCAGGTAGTCGGGCAGAACCGCCTGGCACAGCGCCCCCGCCGGGGCCACCGCGCGGGCCCAGCCCCGGCGTTCGTCGGCATCGGTAACAAGCACTTGCTGCCATCCATCGCCCGCGCGTCCAAGGCGCGCCGGACGCAGGTCAAGCCCGTCATCCGAACCGCCATAAGCATCGCGCAATTGCCGCATCGCGACCCGTTCCCGCGCCTGCCCCTTCAATGCCTGCGGCAGGGCAAGACGCACAAGCGGCGCCGCCGTTCCCGGCACCAGCGCCACGAATGGTTCGCCCGGAAAGTCCCCGTTTGAAGTGAGATCATGGATCTTGAACGGCGTCGCGCCTGCAGATTTTTTGCGATTTAAAACAAGGGTCATAGCGGATCCGCCCGACGATTTTTGATTTCAACGGCACCTGTCAACGCAGAGCGCTCTACAGTCACGACACGGCTAAGGATACGCCCATCGAGAGCAAGGTCAAACCGGGCCTCGAACCAGCGGCTCGTCACCCCCAACCCGCCCTTGGGCGCCTGCGACTGTTCGATCACACGCGGATGCAACAAGCCTTCGGCGCGTTCGCTGAAATCACCCCGGCTGCTGAACGGCAGGCGGTCACGATCGGCAATCAGCCGGGCAACCCCCGCCGGATTGGCCGTCGGCAAAACCGCACCCAGAACCTCGGCAGAGGCGGTGTTCACATTAAGCGGCGTGCCCTTCGGAAGAGCCGCAACATATGGCAAAAGCCGCGCGTAATCTGCGACCGTCATGCCCCGCACAAGCCGCAGTTCCTCAATCGCGGCAATCGGGGCGCCGGGCGGGCGCACCGGCAGATCGCGCGCGCCATATTCTTCGGCTAGAACCGGCCCGCGCTGCTGAACGAAACCGGCCACCTCGCGCGCGAGCGCCAGCGGAAGGCCAAGTGTGCGCAGCAACCGCTCGAATGCCTGAACCGCCGCAAGATCGCCCGGATCATTCAGGGCATTGACGTTGAAATGCCCCTGAAGATCGGTGATTTTTCCAGCCAGCTTTGCCCGGTCGATATCGGCCTCGAACCTCTCCAGCGCCCAGCCTTCACGCAGGTGGTCAAGATTCTGGTCACGTTCCCAATCGGCGCGCAACACCGGATCAATCAACCATTCCGCAGCGTCGAGATGCAGCATAGCCTGTTCGCTCAGTTGCAGATGCCCGACACGGCTCTGGCTTGTTTCGGCCCGCAGCATAAGGCCAGTCGCCACGGCCGAAATCGCCGCCACCATGATCAGCGCATTCAACAGGGCTATGCCGCGATCACGTTTCATCAATAGCTCACCACCACCCGCAGGGGGCCGTAGATATCCGAGTCAAACTGAATCTCGACCGCCTCGGGCAAAGCGAGGCGCGGCAACGGCCCCGGCAATCCCCACCCCGCGACCCAGCCCTCTTCGGGACCGGCATAGGCACTCACGCGAAAGCCCGCGATCCTGTCGAAAATCTCTGTCTCGGGGGCCAGCGCATCCTCGGATGCAGGGCGCAATACCGGCCAGACCTGCCGCATCAGCCGTTCACTCTTGCGATCATGGCGCCAGATCACCCGCGACAGGCCCGCCGCCTGAACACCAGGCAGAACCGGTTGACCGGAGGTGGAAAAGACAAGAACACCCTCATCGGCGCTTTGATCCAGAAAGGCGGGTTCCGGCTCGGTGCCCTCGGGCGGCCAGAAGGCACGCGGCGCGGCGGATTTCAGATCATTGCGCAACAAGGCAAGGCCCCGCGACAGCGCTGCTGCCTTGTGATCGGCATCGGCGATCCGGTCGCGGGCGCGCATCATCCCGCCAAGCGCCTGAAGCCCCATAACCGCAACCATGGCAAAAATCGACAGGACCGCGACCAGCTCCAAAAGAGTCAGCCCACGATCATCGGCCGGGATGTTTTGGGGCGCCACGGTCATTGCAACACCTCTGTGCGCGCGATCACCACGACCCGCCCGCCCGGCAGATCCGGGGCACGTGTGGTAATCGTCGCCTCGGTAAACCCGGCGCGGGTGATCTTTTCGCTCACCGCGATCTTCCAGTCATAGGGGCCGTAGGTCACGCGATTGGCAAGCACGCGCGCCCCGCTCGCGCCCAAAAGCCGAAGCTCTTCGGCACGGTTGAGGGCCACTTGCATCGCCATGACGCGGGCCGCCTCGCCACCAAGGACACGCCCGGCCTGATCGGCACTGCGCAGGGCGGCCATGGTGCCGATGGAAAGCACAAAAACCGCGATCACCAACTCCAGCAGGGTCACGCCGCGCGTGCCACCCGCTTCGCGGATATCCGGGCCGGGCCGGGTCATATCCCCTCGCAGGCGAGACCGTTCAGCCCTGCCGAGTAACAGCGCATGACGGTGCCATTGGTGATGAAACTTATGTCAAAACGGGTTACCTGACCGTCGGGCAAAAACACCAGATCGGGTCCTGCCACGCGAGCCAGTTCCGTGGGTATGATCTGGCCACTGGCACTTTGAAACCGCATTTCACCGCGAAATTTCTGCGCGCGGCCAATGGGTTGCCATCCCTCGTCCGGCGCCCCCGGCCTGGGGGGTAAAAGCACCTGCCAGCCTTCGGGCACAAGCGCGACACCGCGTGGCTCATGGCCAAGAATGGCCGCATCGCGCAACCGATCATAAGCCGCGCCAAAGCGCAGAACATCGCTTTCGCCGCCTTTGCGCTGTGTCACCGAGAAGGTTGCGGTAATCGACAAAACCGCGATCACAGCGACCACGATCACCATCTCAAGAAGGGTAAATCCGTATTCGGACGCTGGTCCTATTCGCTCCATGAGCCGATATCCGCATCAACACCATCCCCGCCCGAGACACCATCCGCGCCCAGGGTGAAAATATCGAACTCGCCGTGAATTCCGGGCTGAAGATATTGATAGGAATTGCCCCAGGGATCCTGCGGCAGGCGATCAATATACCCGTTTGATGCATAATTTTGCGGTACGGGTGCGATTGTCGGGGCTTCGGTCAGGGCAAGCAGGCCCTGTTCGGTGCTGGGATAGCGAAAATTGTCGAGCTTGTAGAGCTTGACCGCGCCACTCAGCACCGCCAGATCCGATTGCACGCGCGCCACGCGCGCCTGATCGGGGCGGTCAATGATCCGCGGCATCACCACGAGCGCAAGGATCGACATGATGACCACGACGACCATCAGTTCCAGCAAGGAAAAGCCGTCCTCGCCGGTCAATCTGGCAGGGGTGGCATGCGGGTGTGACGTATTGATTTTCATGGTAAAATCGGTCCGTAAAAAATATAGATTAGCAAGTGAATCATAGACCAAGGGGGCGGCTTGTACAATCAAAGCCTTGCTCGCCCGGCCCCTTTTCAAGCATCGGATCACCCATGCCCGCCACCGTCCCGCTCGCCTTTTTCCTGATCCTCTCCGGCGCGGCGGTGGGATCATTCATGGCCGCCTGGGCGGATCGCCTGCCGCGTGGCGAAAGCGTGATCTCGCCCGCCTCGCGCTGTCGGGATTGCGGATCACCGGTTTCATGGCGTGACAAGGTGCCGGTGGTGTCATGGCTGATCCTTGGCGGCCAGTGCCGGGCCTGCGGGAAGGCGATCCCGCAGCGATTGTTTTATGCCGAAATCGCGGGCGCGGTGTTGGCGATTATGGCGATCTGGGGGGCGCAATCACCAATTCAGATGATCCTTGGGGCGCTTTACCTCTGGATACTGCTTGGCCTCATGATGTGCGACCTTTCGGCCTTTCGCCTGCCCAATGCGCTGACCGGGCTTTTGTGTGTGACCGGCGTCGGGCTTGCCTGGGAAGATCCGTTTCGCACACCGGTGGACGCGGCGTTTGGGGCGGCGGTCGGCGGCGGCGTATTCTTTCTTATTCGCATTGTCTATCAATGGCTTCGTGGGCGTGAAGGGCTCGGCCTGGGTGATGTCAAACTGATGGCCGGGATTGGCGCAGGCCTTGGTGCGATGGCCCTGCCGATGGTGGCGCTTATTGCGGCCTCGGCGGCACTGGTTCTGGCGGCACTCACGGCATGGCGCACAGGTCAGCATCCGGGATCGGGCCAGGAAATTCCCTTTGGCGCCTATCTTTGCGGGGCCTCGGCCCTGTGGTGGCTTATCGGTTAACCATATAAAACCGCTAAAAAGCATGGGCGGCGGGTTTCCCCACCGCCCACTACGTACCGTAAGGGCCCATTACTCAAAACCCTAGGGTACGATCCAATCACTCACAACGCGGTAGCCAACCCTCTCGTCCGGTGCCAGTTCCGCGATGAATGCGCCTTTCGAGGCGAAGCGTTGCCCAGGCCCAAGGCCCAGTTCCGGATGGGTGCCCGGATTTAGCTCATTTTCTGCCTCATGTTCAATGATTTCAAGTACATAATCACGGTAAAAGTCATTGATTGCATGCATGAGGCCAAATTCGATCATCGTCAGTGCATAGTAGGTCTGCAATTGGATGCGCGGGTGCGTGACATCCAACCTACGCGTGTGCATCCAGCCGCGGATGCGGTACTTTCGCGGGTGATAAGACCCCGGCTTGTCATAGGGCCAGATCAATTTCGTCCGCGCGATCATATCCGGCGAAAAGGCGGCGACGGCACTATCCTTGCTTGACGATGGCAACGTGATCATCGCTGCCTTCGGCCCGATCTCGGCGAGAACCTTGACCGCCTCGTCCACATCCTGCGGCCAGATCACAAGTGCCTCTGCATCCGCATGACGTGCCAGAGCGGCACGAAGCCCTTTTGCGCCAAGATACTCGACACTCTCGACCTCGGTTTTTTCAAGCACCATCTCCATGGTCTCGGCAAAGGCGGCGGCGGGGCGCTTACCTTGCGGACCGGCGCCATGAAGCTGCACCACGCGGGCGGGCGGGTTTTCCTGATCGCCCAGGTGGATCGCCAGGGCTTCGGCCTCAAGCGGGATGCCCCGGTTGAAGAAAACCGAATAGCCATAACGCCCCTCGCCCGGTGTGGGCAACTCGGTGTTGGGGAAAATGCAGGGCATACGCTTGTCATCGCAGAACTTGCCAATCTCGTCCCACGGGCCTTTGACCAGACCGCTGACCGAGGCAAAGACCGGCTGTTCGGCATATTTGGCCTCAAGCTGGGCGCGCCATGTTTCCGGCGCGCCTTCAAGCCGCCATACATGCAGGTTCCAATAGCGATAGGCACTCACGAAATTCGAGCGGTAATTCGGCGAGAAGGTCGGGTTTTTGGTGTCCCCCTCGGTGTCCCGGTTCATCCACTCAAAGTAAAGGTTGAGCGTGCGCAACATCGCCTCGGCCTCGGCCGGATCGGCATCGGGACCGATAACCGTGGCAAAGTGAATATCGCGCCCGTCCACACCGGGGTCGATATCCGCCGACAGCGTCTCAAGGAAGGCGGCCAGATTTGCGACATCCGCCGAGGACAGCTTGTAACGCGGCATGATCGGATCAAAGTCGTGACCGGCGGCATCTACACCCTCGCGCAGCGCCCGCGCCAGAAGCACCTCGTCATGCGCGGTTGACGCACGCGGGCCCAAAAGTTGGGCGGTTGCACCTCTTGATAGAGGTCCTTGAAAATCCGGTTCCGGTCCAGGCGCTTCTTGTCGAACAACACCTGGCCCATGATCGGCGGCACATAGTTGCCCCCTTCAGAGGTGCCAAAGCCGCTTGGGCGATGACAGTTCACGCAGGAAAACTGAGCGCCGGAAATCTCGACATCGCCCTGGGTGACGCCGGTGACCGGCTTGCCATCGGCGCCGATCCCATCCCAATACAGACGGCGCCCAAGCTCGGCATCCCCCGCCTGACCAGCCCCGGCCAGAACCGGCGTGACCGCGAGCACAAGTGCCAGGCCAACGCCGCGTAATGCCTTGTGCAGGGATCCGACCAGCATCAGTTCACCTCGGGGCGAAGCAGGCTGGCATATTCATTCGCCAGTTCCTCGGACGACAAAAGCCCCTCAAGCCGAAGCCAGGGCGCGCCCTTCGCCTTGCGCAGGAAGGTCAGCGGCCGATGATACATCTTGTTCTCACCCTTATAGACGGCATCAAAATCGCGCACGACGGTAAAAATATCGTCAAACTGCCCCGTCAAAAGCACCCAGTTTTCACGGGCATCATGCAATTTGGCATAGTCGCGCAACCGACGGGGCGTGTCATATTCCGGGTCAATCGAGATCGACACCATCAGGTAACCCGGATCAATCGCCACCAGATCATCCTGGGTCTGGCCAAAAGTCGCGCTCATCACCGGGCAGATCGTGGCACAGCTGGTAAAGATGAAATTCAACAGCACAGGCCCGTCATATTGCATCAGCTCGGCAAAGTTCACCTTGCGCGCATGTGAATCGCGCAGGATCACATCGGACATTGGATAATCGTTCAGGGTGCGCTTGTATTGAAAGCCGTCGCGCATGGCGTTCTGGCTGTCGTTGGCGGCGCGGCTGTCATTGGCGGCATCCATACCAAGATGGATCGGCATCCGGTGGTCTGTCGTTATGTCATGGGTCTGGCCATGATCATGTCCGTGACCGGAATGCCCGCTTCCGGCCATGGCGGCAGGCGCGGAAAATCCGACAAGTGCAACGGCAACGGCAAGGGCACATGCCGAAACAGAACTCAGAGCAGCTCTGATATGTTTCATTTCAAGTCTCCGTCGGGAAAGTAATATCTTAAAATGACGGACACCGGCGGCCAGAACCGCCGATGCCCTTATCTTATGCTCTTTTAGTGAACCGACCAGACCGCCGTGTCATGGTGCAGAGCATCGAACTGATACATCCGCAGACGACGGGAAGGCTCATAGGTGAACTGCACCGTAAGGCTGTGCTCACCGACGCCATCGGTATTGACGTAATCGGACATCGCATCAGGCGTGCTGCCCATCGCGGAATAGAGCGAATCTGTCCAGTGATGGTTGCCCTGGTCGGAGCCGATAACCTCCGCCAACGGGCTTGTCAGCGGCGTCGGTGAAAGCTGTTGCGGACGCACCGCAGGCGGGACCGGAATTGCACCCTGACCGGCCACATGGATCCAGAAGGCGTTCCGACCGAAGGTAAAGAGCGGTCCGGCCCCCCCAACAGGCAGGGTATTGTGGAAGGTATTTTCCCAGCCACGCAGACCGCCGAAGTCGACCAGAACATAGGCATGACGATAATAGTCGCCGTTCAAAAGCTGAATTTTGACTTCGTCACCACGCTTGTCCCAGACGCCATCGGTCATACGGACTTCTGCCTCGCCATCATGGCCTTTGAGCTGTCCATACATGGTGTTGTTCAGGAACAGAACGGTCACGTCGTAACCTTCCCCCATCTCATAGCCGGTGGGCAGTTTGTTACGATTGCTCCAGTCGTAGAAGGCTTCGCGAATCTGCGCCATCTGTGCCTGAATGGCAGAGCCGTTCTGACCCGCGAACGAAGGGCTGTCGGGACGGTTGGTGTCCATATCCGCAAGTTCGCGGAACATCCGCCACATACGCTTGGCCGGAGCCGTGTCGCCGATCATTTCGATCGCCGCCAGTTTGGCCGCTTCGCTCTCACGCGGGTTTTGACCAAAGACGCCGATCTCGGCAAAGTTACGGCGGTTCCCGGCAATCGGCACAAGAACGTTTTCCGTCACCTGAACCCGCGGCGGGTGGTTCCGCCAGCCCCAGTGATAGCTGAGGTTCCAGAAGCGTGCCGGGGGCATCTTCATGTTGAGGGTATACATCAGGCCTTCTTCCATCGGGAAGAATGTCTGATCGAAACCGACGTTCGGGATACGCGGCGTCGCGTTTCCGCCTTGCGTCAGGTCAGGCCCGCCAACATCCGACAGGTCAAGTTCTTTCGGATCGTCAAAAATCATCGTGTACGGCGCGAAATCCTCGTGCCCACGGTTCAGGATTTTGACGTTGTACTTGATCGTCCACTCTTCGTCGTTCACCACTTCCGGGTCGATATAGGCGGTGTCGGATTCGATGTGAGTGTCGTACCAGATCTGGTTGACCGTGACCGATTTGGTCACCGGATCGACCGCCTTTTCCTTCAAGCCACCAAGATAGTGCAGCAGCGGAAAACCTTCGTATTCCCGACCCGCCAGCGGACCACTAAGGTCGTTTCCCTCGATGATGTCCACAGCATGGCGCGCAAGTTCACGCATGTCACCCAGGGACCCGTCCTGCGGGTACTCAGAACAGTACTGTTCACCGCGTTTACTGCGACACTCGCCATAGGACTCCGACATCGCCTCGATCTGATCCATGATCCAGTCGAGATCATCGGTCGGTGAGGTTTTGTCGATCGGCGTGACGATCGGATCGTCATGCAGATTGTAGGGATTGTCCGGTGTGGACGGCAACGTGTTGGGAATCTCGTTGCCACGGCACGATTTGACGTTTTCATACACCGTCGGGATCATGTTGGGCGGATTGGGCCCAAAGCTGTCACCTTCCGGATGCACCGCCTCGCCGCCTGCTGTTGTCAGGTGGGTTTCGGTGGCCGCCGTAGTGACCTCGCCGGTAATCGGGTCGATCACCGCGTTGGTGACGCGGGTCTCGAACGGGACGCGCGGTTGCTGACCAGAACCGAACTGATCGATACAGAACTGGTTTATGCCTTTGAGGCCCTGCGCCGAAGCGGAAGTCCCCCCGAGGGACGCAGCAACTGGCAAAGCCACCACCGCCGCCCATCTAATAGATTTGAGAAACATTTTCGTAGTCTCCGTTTTAATGCTGTGCTGGGATCCCGGTTGCCCGGGCCCAGTAACTCAGACTTCGCGGTTATGGTTGCGCGGATCCTTGAGATCGAACACACGCGGACCGGCCCGTCGCGTCTTGCCATCCGCCGGGATGGTATGCGGCATGACCCACGAAACCCGGTTGGCGGCATCATCGGCTTGAATATCAACCGGGAATGCGCCCCAAAGACCTGCGCTGCCGTTGCCATAGAAGATGACATCGACCTTGCGGCTCTGGCTGGGTTTCGCGCTGTGGCCCATCCGGTACATCCGGAAGGCCAGATCCGAGCTGTTCTCACGCGAGCCCGTCAGGAACGTCCAGGCAGCGGGTGCATTGAACTCGGCCGCGAAAGCCTTGAGACGGTCGGGTGTGTCGAATTCCGGGTCACGCGTGATGGAAACGACCTGGATTTCGCTCCCCACTTTGTCACCCAGCTCGGCCACAACCTTGCTCAGCTTTTCGGTAATCGGAAATGACGCTTCTTCGCGGATGCTGAAAAAGTTCATAACCACGATGCGGTTCTCGATATAATTTTCGTAGAACGCTTTTGTTTCCCCGTGCTGGTTGGTCAGTACCAGATGCGGGAACGAGTCCCGTTTCGTGGAATCGATCACGTTGCCGGTCTGCGTAACGCGGCCGTGATGCATGCGCTCCATGGCCGCTTTGGCCTCGTGCGCCGCCCGTTCCGAGGACGAACCCGCCGTGGTCGTAAAGCCCACCGCCGCGGCGACCGGAAGCCCGGTCAGAAATTGACGTCTATTCGTCATGATAGTCTCCTCTCTTTCTCAGAGATTTCCATGGTCGGTGGAAGCTTAGTCGCCCTGACCCGGCTCAACGATGTCCCAACGGATCATCATGGCATGGTCTTCGTGAACAACGTTGTGACAGTGCATCACGTGCTTGCCGAAGAAGTCGCGCCAACGGCTGAAGAACGTAACCTCGTCTCCGGGCCCAAGCGAAACCACGTCCTTGCGGGACCGCTCAACCGCACTTGGCGGACGACCGTTGACCTCAAGAATCTGGAACTCTTCGAAGTGGGTATGTACCGGATGTGCCCAGGCATTGCCTTCGTTGCGGAAGGTCCAGATCTCGGCAGAGCCCTGCTCGATCTTGGCATCCACGCGGTTGGGATCCATCAGGCGACCGTTCACCGTCCACAACCCGTTGTCATAATCGAAGACAAACAGGCGCTTGCGGCGCACTTCCGACATGCGGATCTTGGGAAGCTTGCGCATCTTGGCCGGAATTTTCGACGGATCGGCGACCTCGCCCGCTTTGCAGCGGAACTGCATCACCGGCATCATGTCGTCGCCTTCAAGCGTATAGCCGGTCGGGCCAGCGCCATCAGTCCGAATTTCCTTGGTATTCCAAACTTCGACAAGATCGCCATCGCCGTACTTCGAGAAGTCGACAATCACGTCAAAGCGGTTTGCAACCCAAAGTTCGAACGACGGTTCGATCAGAGGCGCCTCAAGCAGGTTACCGTCGTTCGACAGGATGGTCCAATCGTCGAAGTAGGGCTCACCGCCACCGGCAGGTGTAACCTTGAGAACCAGCGTGTAAAGACGCGAGGGACCGCCGTTCAAGAAACGGAAGCGGTACTTGCGGCGATCCACATCCAGATAGGGCTGGATGATGCGGTTCACGGTGATCTTGTCGCCGACCATACCCTGAGTGGTGTATTGCAGGCGGTTGGGACCGAAGTCATCCAGAGCGCCCTGAGAGTTGCCCACATCTTCGGGTTCGGCCTTGGGGTCCGGCGAAATCGGATCATCGGGCATGAAGAAGTCCCAGATCACCTGACCGTTCGGCTGGAACTGCACGTCATGCAGGATCAGCGGAATGTCATAATCGCCCGACGGCAGGTTGAACGCATTCGGGTTCGGATCGTTTTCGTTGTTTGAATCACGCTCATCAAACAGCAGGTAGAAGCCCGAGAAGCCCGCGTAAACGTTGGTCGCGGTGAAATCCAGACGGTGGTCGTGATACCACAGCGTGTTCATGATCTCGGTGTTGTCATAGTCCCACCCATCAGGCGAGCCTGCGGGGAAGTTGCCGTAATGGTAATCCCAGAATTCGCCGGGATTGAAGAAATCCTGAGGAATACCGTCCGATTCAGACGCGGTATGCGCGTTGTGAAGGTGGATCGTCGGCGAAGGAAGCGCGAAGGTCACATTGCCAGAGCCCACAGGGGGCAGAAGGTTGTTGCGACGCAGGAAGACCGGCTCGCCATAGTTGGACTTATAGGTTTCACCCGGCGTGATGCCATTGAAACCCCAGTGCCAGGACCCGACATCCGGATCACCGTCACGGCCAACAACATCGGGTGTGCCGTCACCATACGGGGGCTGCCAATGATACTTCCAGCGGAATTCGGTCATCACCTCTTCGTAGTGGTTGGCCGGCGGGAAATCGTCGAACCGCTGATGGCGCTCGGGCTCGATCGGCGGATCATATGTCGCCGGGTCGATCGGCTGCGCCGTCGGCATAATGTTGAGCGGCGCAGTAAATGGTTCAACGGCAGGGCTCGGCGAGGTGACGATGCTCGGTTGGAAATTGTCGGGGAATACCAGACCGTCCTGCGTCAGACCTTCCGCAGCGCTGTCCGGCCATTGCTTGATCTCGGCCCCGGCCTGCGATGCTACCGCAGTAGCGCCCGCAACACCCAAGCCAAGCTTCAATGCTTCTCTTCGTTTCATGCTTAGTCCTCCAGCAGAAAAAGCTCGCGAATATTACTTTTGTCACGCGCCAGAAATAACGCGATCGCCCTCGCGCCAAATGTGCCGCGAGTGAGAAGGGCCAATAGACCCCGTTTTCAGAACGGCCATCACGCCGCCTTATTTAAGGTTCGAGCCAGGGCTCGAGAGTTGGGATTACAGGCCGGTAGGGGTGAGTAATGTGTGGCCCGCGCAGGTCAGTAACCTGCGAATTTTGGTTTAATATTTTAAGAGCAATTGCTCCCTGTTCCGCGCACGAAGGCAGCACGGCATTGCCATTGGTTAATATGACAGGAGCGGCATAAAGTCGCCCTCGTCATGCAAGATGACAGCACAAAAAAAAGCACCCGACAACGGTAACATTTCCGTGATAGGTGCATGATTTTACTTGTGAACGCCGATTGGAGGATCGTCGAAAATACAAGCTGTTGTTTAAAAATGTTTTCTAGCGACTATATCCAGATCGTAAACAATCCGAAAAAACTTTCACCTATGGTAAAATAGGGACTCTGAAAGCATTTTCCAGAGGGGACAGCCCAAAAATTTGGGCTTACCTTGCGTAACTCCCTCTTAAATTGCACAGCAAGTCTTGCAAAGACCATTGGCGCGAGTGCGATTCCCGTAAAACGTGAATCCAGGCCTCATGTTTTCTTGGTGGCTATCCGCGGCCGGTGATTTTGACTGTAATGGTGCGTCGCTGGCCCTTGCGCAGGATATCTATCGCGAATTCATCCGCACTGCGCAGAATTTGCGCGGCATTGGCCAGGTTTTCAGGATCGGCAACCGAATACCCATTCACCCGAAGCACCATATCGCCACGCTGCAAGCCGATAAGGTCATAGACCTGGCCTTCGCGCACCCAGAGGATTTCGGGGTATTTCTCGCCCTGCCCGCCATTTGGGGCGACCATGCGAACACTGCCTGCACGCCCAAGGACGCGACGCATGTCACGGCCGGAAAAGGCGCTGATGGGCACTTCGGCACTATCGCCCTCAATCGCACCGTTCGACATGATCCGCGCCATCATTTCGCTTGTGGTTTCCTCAAAGCGGATCAGGACGCGCTTTTGGTCTCGTTCGATCCAGACGCCGTTGGCCTCGATCTCAAGCACGGGTTCGCCCCCCACAAGCCGGTCCCCGGCCCGCACAAGCGCATTGCCATCCGACGCGTTCATGATCGCCCAGCCGTCTGTTCCACCGGCCACAAGCCCGACGAGGCGGTACTTTTCCGCCTTTTTCGGGGGGGCCTTGGCGCGGGGCGGATCGGGCACATAGGCGTCAAACACCGGCGGCCACCCATTCGGCAGCGCCTCGGGCGCGGCCGCATCGACCGCCGCCAAGGCTGCGCCGATCTGAACCGGGGCCTCGGCCGGCAAACCCCGCGCTATCATCACCAACGCCAGTTGCCCGCCGCCATAGCCAAAGGCGATCGCAGCGGCAAAACTCAGAAATCCGCCCCCGCGCATCCGATCAGCTCCGGTCAGCGACACCGCGAAGCGCGCGGTCAGAAGACAAGGTGGTGATCAGCACGTCGGACGATCCCTTTTTGATGGTCGGGTCTGAGGTCACGGAAAATCACTTGATATAACGGCCCGAAGCATAACCCGGCGCGCGCGCCGCGACAACCGGCGCTGACACTAGGCCCCCATCGGCGCCACGCTCACCGGCATTGCCCAATCGGCGGGGGGGCTCACCTCATCCGCCGGGCGCGCCAACAGAACCTGTGCATGGAAATACCCGGTGCTTTCCACCCCCTCGGGATCATGGCCCTGTGCCCGCGCATTGGCACTGGCGCGGGCCTGTTCATCGGCACTTTCAAAACGACGGTGCACGAAGGGCGGCACCGGCAATTGTTCCACCACCAGCCCGTGATCGCGCATCACCTCAGCCGCCTCGGGTCGCTCGTTGCCGCGAATGGGCGAGGTCATCACCCAGGGCTTGCGCGGCCCCGCTGCCGCCAACAGCCGGTCAAGCGCGGCCGGCATAAGCTGTGCCACGCTCCCGCATTCCACGATCATGTCACACTCCGCCAGCTCTGCCGCCAGCTCCGGCGAGGTCGGGTTTTCCTGCAAATCCTCGACAAAGCCCGCATCAAATAGCCCGGCCCCAAGCCCGTAGGCAACCGCATTGGGGGCCACATCCAGCCCCACAAAGCGCATCGGTGGCACCTTGCGCCGGATGCTGTCGAACCAGGCGCGATCCTCGCGGATCACCTCGGGCGCGGGCATCCCGTCGAAGGCCGGGGTCCGATAGCGATCGAACACCTCTGCCAGCGTCAGGTCATGCCCCATCAGGGCGCTGACGATGCCATAGCTGCTGGCAAAATCCACGATCCGCGCAGAGTTGAGCCCGCGCAGGCGCATCATCTCGGCCAGACCGGCACGAAACGCCGCCACCGCGTGATGCTGATTGCGATAGCCAAGCGCATCCATCATCCGGAAATAGGCGCGGCAATCCGGCTGATTATAGGTATCGTCGAAAATCGTGACAAAGCTTGTCGCTGCGTCCTGTGATTGCTCTGTCATGGTCTGCACTCCGCCTTGATGCTCTTTTGGGTTCTGGCCCTGTTGGGCGAACCTTGCCCCTGACTGGAGGCATTACAACCAAAATCACACCGATTTTCACGCCGGACAACACAAGCGTGATCGGTTCGCCGCTTTTGAAACAATATTACGTGCGGCTGTCGGCAACGTGACCTGCAGCTGTACAACCGTGCATTGATCCCGCCCCGACAAAGGCTCAATTTAAGGGAATAAGATTTTTCAGGTCAGGACACCCATTATGAGCACCACAGCCACCCAGTCCCTTCCGGACCAATCCAAGATCCTGTTGGGAGCCTCGCTGGCCTGGGTTGCGGTGCTGATCTATGCCTCGTCCAATTCGATCGTGTCGCTGCTGGCGGATATCGGGGCGAACAACCGGGTCATGGGGCGCAATGTCATCACCTATTGCAACCTGCTGTTTGTCGGCTCGCTCATGTCGATGGTGCCGATGCTCTTGATGTTCTGGCGCGACTGGACGTTTGAAAACCTGCGCGCCCTGACCACGAAGCACTGGCTCATCCTGACGCTCTCGGCCTTGCTGTCCTCGGCGCTGACTCCGGGGCTGTTCTTTTATGCGCTGGAACATACCACGGTGACCAATGTGGTGCTGATGGGACGGATTGAACCGCCGCTTTTCCTGCTGGCGACATTCCTGTTGCTCGGCGAGGAATTCGAGCCGTGGTCCTTTGTCGCCGGACTTGTCGCGCTCTGCGGGGCGGTGGTGATGATCGCGCTCAAGGCCGATGACAGCAGCTTTGTGCTCGGCAAGGGCGAGATCGGCGCGCTGTTGGCGACGCTGTCTTATATCGCCTCGACGCTGGTGGCACGCACCGGGCTTCGCGGTATTCCGCTTGGCATTTTCTCGATCTACCGCACCGCCGTGGGCACGGTGTTCTACTTCTTCCTGGCGATCTATCTGTTCGGGCCGCGCCATTTCGAGGATGTGTTTCACCCTGTCGTCTGGCAGTGGGTCTGGATCTATGCCCTGATCGTCGTCATCGGCGGACAGTTCGCCTGGGCCCTTGGCCTGAAATATGCCCGCTCCGGCGATGTGTCGCTGGCAACCTCGTTCTCGCCGCTGGCCGCCATCGTGATCGCGATGATCATGCTGGGCGAAGACCCCGGCCCCGGTCTGATCCCCGGTGGCGCGATCATCCTGCTGGCGGTTGGCATCGGTCAATATGGCCGCGTTCGCCGCAATCGTGCCCAGGCGCGGGGCCGGGCCGACGCGGGCCAAACGGCACGGGACAATGCGATGCAGCATGAAGGCGAAGTGAATTTCAAAGGCGCCTGACCCGGACAGGCAAAAGCGGCACCTCGTTATGCCGGGCGAACGGGCAGAACATCAGCCCACAGAGGGGCAGGTCGCCGCGCGCAAACCGGGCTTCAGCGCGTCTGGCAACGAGTCGCTGGTTTGAAACATTTCACGCATCAGCGCACCGCCCTCGCCCTTGACGCCAATCCGCTCAAGCGCCACGCGCTTGAGGGCTTCGCCATCCTCGGTCTCCGGGGCGATATCCGGGCGGAAACCGCCAATCACACCCCCCGCCTGACTGGTCGGCATCAACAATAGTTCTGACGCCAGATCATCCGCCCCCGCGTTCAACCCTACTGCCGCCTCAAAAACCCGCGCCTCGCCCGCCTGCGGGAAGGGCGCCAAGACGCAAAGCTTTGCCGCATTGGCGCCTGGGGCAAAGCCCGCGACCTGTTCAAACGGCAAAATCCGCAGGGTCGGATAAGGCGCCAGAACCTCGCGCAGCACCTGCGCCGCCGGACTTCTGTCACCTGCAAGATAGAGCGTCACCCGCCCCCCCGCGACGGCCCGCGCAGCCAAGGTGGCCAGGGCATGGCGGATCACCTCGCCGCCATCCTGCGCAATCACCACCATCTCGGTGGTGATCTGGCGATGCTGGCGGCCAAGGAAGAAGTTCAACAGCTCTTCGGCCATGGAATTGTAATGCGGCACATCGCGCACGTCATGCTCGATCCGGCCGATATCGACTTCGACCACCCGCGCACCCGCAGCATGCACGCGCAGCATGACATCAAGATCGACCGCGTAATCGCCGACAAGTTCCTGATGCGCGATCAGCGACTTGTTGAACAGATAGAGCCCGGAATTCGGCGCGCGCAGGTGACCAAGGCCGGGGAACATCAGGTGAATGGCGGGCATCACCAAAAGCCGGGTCATCGGCATGTTGTCGGCCGGGTCATGCCAGGCGCCCTTGATCAGGCCAACACCCGGCGCGCGTGCGGCAGGCATGCGCGCGAACAGCCCGGTATCGAATTTGTCGAGGTCCGCATCGACCTTCATCACCCAGTCATATGTCGTGGCCGCGATACCTGCACGTACCGCATGGCCCATGCCGGGGCGGGTCTCGGAAATCACCCGCGCGCCTGCGGCGCCTGCCTCGGCGGCGGTGGCATCCTGCGATCCGTTGTCGATCACGACGACCTCGCCGACATCGGCCATCCCCAACAGGACCGACACCACCCTGCGGATGGTCTCGGCCTCATTCTTGGCAGGGACGATGACAGAGACCGGTTCGGCCATGAGCTCTCCTCTGGGCCGATGGCCCCCAATGCGCTTGGTCAAAGTAATTTCTCAAAAGGTAATATGGCGGACCGCCGACCACAATAGATCATGCCCTCACGCAGACAAAACCCAGAGTGAGCGGTCGTTACCGAAATCGAGGGATCGGCCTAAAACCGAAGCGTGGCCTCTATCGCGCGCGCCCAGGCATCGGTTTTCACCCGGCGCAGCGCGTCATCCATATCGGGCAAAAACTGTCGCTCAAGCGCCCAGGTGGCGGCGAATTCATCCTGACCTGGATAAAGCCCGACCTGCATCCCCGCCAGCCAGGCCGCACCAAGTGCGGTGGTTTCAAGGACCTGAGGCCGGTCAACCGGCGCGTCGATGATATCCGACAGAAACTGCATCGCCCAGTCAGAGGCGCTCATGCCGCCGTCGACCCGGAGGGTCGCCACATCCCTGTCGCGCGACACCGCATCGGCACCCTGCCCGTCCCAGTCATCGCGCATCGCCTGCAACAGATCGCGGGTCTGGAAGCCGACGCTTTCAAGGGCCGCACGCGCCAGCTCCTCTGGCCGCGTGTTGCGCGTCAGCCCGAACATCGCACCACGACATTCGGCGTTCCAATAGGGCGCACCAAGCCCGGTAAAGGCCGGCACAAGCACCACGTTCTGCGCCGGGTCGGCCTTTTCGGCAAGCGGCTGTGTCTCGCTTGCCTCGCGGATGATCCGAAGGCCGTCGCGCAGCCATTGCACCACCGCCCCGGCCACGAAAATCGAGCCCTCAAGCGCATAGGTCGGCTTGCCGTCAAACTGATAGGCGATGGTCGTCAACAGCCGGTTCTTAGACACGACCGGCGTGTCG
The DNA here is from genome assembly GCF_913054395.1 of uncultured Roseovarius sp. Classification (GTDB taxonomy): domain Bacteria; phylum Pseudomonadota; class Alphaproteobacteria; order Rhodobacterales; family Rhodobacteraceae; genus Roseovarius. The sequence goes on along the minus strand of NZ_CAJXIP010000001.1, from coordinate 35,755 downwards.
CCGGTGTTCAAAAGCGCGAAACACCCGGTCCCATAGGTCGATTTCAGCATCCCCGGTTTGAAACAGGCCTGTCCCACGGTCGCCGCCTGCTGATCGCCGGCCACCCCGCGAATGGGGATCTCGCGCCCGAACAGATCGGCGCGCACATGACCGAAATCATCGGCGCTGTTGCGCACCTCGGGCAGCATCTGCATCGGGATATCAAGCAAATCGCAGATCGTCTTGCTCCACCGGCCCTTGCGGATATCGTAAAGCAGGGTACGTGCGGCATTGGTGGCATCTGTCGCATGCACCGCGCCGCCGGTCAGCTTCCAGATCAGAAAGCTGTCGACCGTGCCGAACAGCAAATCGCCCGCCTCGGCGCGCGCCCGCGCGCCTTCGACATTTTCGAGTATCCAGCGAAGCTTGGTCCCCGAGAAATAGGGATCAAGCAACAATCCGGTACGCGCGGCGATCATCTCTTCGTGCCCCGCCTCGCGAAGCGCGCGGCAATAATCGGCGGTGCGCCGGTCCTGCCAGACAATCGCATGGTGCACCGCCTGCCCGGTTTTCCTGTCCCAGACCACGGTGGTTTCGCGCTGGTTGGTGATACCGATGGCCGCCACATCCGCCACGCTTGACCCGGCCTTTTCGATCACCGCGCGACAGGTGCCCGCCGTGCTTGACCAAAGATCATTGGCGTCATGCTCTACCCAGCCCGATTTCGGAAAATGCTGCGGGAATTCCTCTTGCGCGACGGCCACGATCCGCATCTTTTCATCAAACAGGATCGCCCGGCTTGAGGTGGTGCCCTGATCAATGGCAAGGATATGTGTCATGGCTGTGGTCCGTTGTTAAAAAGCGTCATTCCGGGTTTGGGCCGGGTTCAGGGCGGGGAGTTCCTGAAATGATATCCCCGAGACAAGTCCGGGGACAACAGGGCTGTGGCCTTACTGCCGCATCCAATCGTCAAGCGCGGCAATCTGTTCCTCGCTCATCCGCAGCCCCAGCCGGGTGCGCCGCCAGACCACATCGGCGGCCTCGCGGGCGAATTCGCGGCGCATCTGCCAGCGCACCTCGGCGCCGGTGAGAGTGGCCCCGAAATCCGGCCCCAAATCCGCCACCGCGCGCGCATCGCCAAGGATATCCCCCGCCTCGGTGCCATAGGCCCGCACAAGACGGCGCGCCCAGGGACCGGTCAGGAAAGGATAGCCCCGGCGCAGGTTCTGCACCAACGCCTCGACCCCATCGACGGCAAAATCCCCACCCGGCAAGGCCACGCCAGCGGTCCAGCCGCCTTTTGTCTCGGGGAAATGCGGCGCCAGCTTGGCCAATGCCGCCTCGGCCAGTTTGCGATAGGTGGTGATCTTGCCACCGAACACATTCAGCAGCGGCGCGCCATTTGTGTCCTCCAGCGAAAGTACATAATCGCGGGTCGCCGCGGTGGCCGATTTGGCCCCGTCATCATAAAGCGGTCGCACGCCCGAATAGGTCCAGACGATATCGTCGCGGGTCACAGGCACCTTGAAATACTCACTGGCAAAGCGGCACAGATAGTCGGCCTCTTCCGGGGTGCATTCCGGTTTCTGGTCGGCATCGGCGTGCTCGGCATCGGTGGTGCCGATCAGGGTGAAATCAGTCTCGTAAGGGATGGCGAAAATGATCCGCCCGTCGCCGCCCTGAAAGAAATAGCATTTATCGTGATCAAACAGACGCTTGGTCACGATATGGCTGCCGCGCACAAGCCGCACCCCTTCGTTCGTCTCAAGCCGGAGCGTCCCCGAGATCACATCCTTGACCCATGGCCCGGCTGCATTCACAAGCCCGCGCGCGCGCAGGGTGCTGCGATGACCCGTCTCCTGATCGACCAGCGTGACATGCCAAAGATTTCCGGCCCGCTCCGCCGATTGCACCTTGGTGCGGGTGCGGATCACCGCGCCCCGCGCCGCCGCATCGCGCGCGTTGAGCACCACCAGACGGCTATCCTCGATCCAGCAGTCCGAATATTCAAAGGCGCGGGTGAACTTCTGCTTGAGCGACCGCCCCTCGGGCGCGCGGGTCAGATCAAGCGTGGCCGTGCCCGGCAATATCTTGCGCCCGCCAAGATGGTCGTAAAGAAACAACCCAAACCGGATAAGCCAGGCCGGGCGCCGCCCCTTCGTCCAGGGCATCACCAGGTTCACGATCCGCGAGGTCGGCGTTTCGCCCTCAAACCGCATATCCTTATGATAAGGAAGAACAAAGCGCATCGGCCAGCTGATATGCGGCATAGCGCGCAAGAGCGTTTCGCGCTCGATCAGGGCCTCTCGCACCAGCCGGATTTCGAAGTATTCCAGATAGCGCAAACCGCCGTGAAACAGCTTGGTCGAGGCCGAAGATGTCGCCGAGGCGAGATCGTTCATCTCGGCAAGTTCGACCGAAAGGCCACGCCCCGCCGCATCGCGCGCAATGCCACAGCCATTGATACCGCCGCCGATGACGAACAGATCGACAATCCTGTCTGTGCTGGACTCCGACACCGATTCCTCCTCACGATACACCCCAAAGCGAACCATCAATCCGCCCAAACGTCAAGAAAAGGATGTTCGTTTTCGTTCGATTTTCCCGCATTGATTGTTTTTGCTGATATTCACCTGAATCGCCGCGCAGGTCGCCGCGCACGCCCTTGCGTCGCCTGACGCACATCCACCTCCTTGACACCACATTGTTCCGTTCGAGTCAGAGGTGACTACGGCGTTTTCAGACCGCAAAGCGCCTCATCCTCTTGCGCGACAGACAAAAACGAACATAATCGAAAAAAGCCCCGCCCGAGGACCGCCGCATGTCGCAATCGTTTCGCCAACCCGATATCCTTGAAATTGCCCGTGCCGAGGGCAAGGTCACCGTCGAGGGGCTGGCCGAGCGCTTTGACGTGACCGTTCAGACCATCCGCCGCGACCTGACCGAGCTTGCCAATGCAGGCAAACTCGAGCGGGTGCATGGCGGTGCGATCCTGCCCTCTGGCGTCAACAATATCCTCTATGAGGAACGTCGCCGCCTCAACGAGGCCGCCAAGACCGCCATCGCGCGGGCCTGTGCCGCGGCCATCCCCGACGAGGCCTCGGTGTTTCTTGATATCGGCACCACCACAGAGGCCGTCGCGCGCGAACTGATTGACCACCGCAACCTGATGGTGGTCACCAACAACATGAACGTCGCGCAAATCCTGCTGGCCAACAAAAGCTGTCACATCGTGGTGGCGGGCGGTGCATTGCGGCGAGCCGATAACGGGCTTGTCGGCCATCTGACCGCGCGCACCATCGAGAATTTCAAGTTCGACTATGCGATCCTTGGCTGTTCGGCGATGGATGACGATGGCGACCTGCTTGATTTCGACATTCAGGAGGTGGTCGTCGGGCAAACCCTGCTCAACCGCTCGCGCGAGGTGTTTCTGGTCGCGGACGCCTCAAAATTCCAGCGCAGCGCGCCGGTGCGGATCGGATCCCTGCGCGATGTGCATCAGGTGTTCACCGATCAGCCCCTGTCGCCGCGTCTGGCCGAACAATGCACCGGCTGGGGGACACAGGTGCATGTGACCGGCCCCGCCCCCGATTAGCGCGCGCCTTAGCCGCGCAGAAAACTGGCAAAGGGGATATAGCGCACGCTGTCGCCGGGCTTGATCTCGGCCGCGTGGTCGGGCAGTTCGACCAGCCCTTCGGCCCAGCTTAGCCCGCTGATACGGCCAGAGCCTTCGGATTTGAACACCTCGGCACGCCCCTCGCGCATCCGCGCGCGCAGATATTCGCGCCGTCCGGGTTTCTTGCGTTTATCGAAATTCGCTGGCACGTCAAAGCCTTGCGGCTCGAACCACCCGGAGCCCGACAAACAGGCCATCGCCGGGCGCGCGAACACAAGCGCACAGACAAGCGCCGCGACCGGATTGCCCGGCAACCCGAACACCGGCGTTCCGCGCCAGACCCCAAGCGCCAGAGGCCGCCCCGGTTTGATCGCGATCCGCCACTCTGCCATCGCGCCTGTCTCGTTCAAAAGCGCCGATACATGGTCTTCGTCGCCCGCCGAGGCCCCACCCGACGTCAGGATCACATCCGCCTCGGTCGCGCCACGATCAAGTGCGCGGCGCAGCGTCTCGCGGTCATCGGGCACCTTGCCAAGATCAACCACCTCATAACCGAAATCGCGCACAAGCGCGCTTAGCATCGGGCGGTTGGCATCAAAAATCTTGCCTGCCTGTGGGACCTGCCCGGCCTCGACCAGTTCATCCCCGGTTGAAATGATCGCCACCCGCAGCGGCAGGCACACCTCTAGCCGCGCCACCCCCACCGCCGCGCAAAGCGCGAGATCGGCAGGCGTCAGGACACGCCCCGGCGCAAGAATGGTCTCGCCCTCCCCCACATCCTCGCCCGCCCGCCGGGTGTTGGCCCCCGGCCTGATGCCTGCACGAAAGACGATCTCGCTGTCGCCAACACTGACATCCTCTTGCAGGATCACCGTATCAACACCTTTCGGCAGGGCCGCCCCGGTCAGCACCCTGACCGCATGCCCCGGCGGCACCTCGCCCACATAAGGCACCCCCGCCGCCGCGCGGCCCGCAAGCAGTGGCAAGGTCTGATCGCCTTCACCGAGGCTGTCAAAGGCGAACCCATAGCCATCGACCGCCGTATTGGGATGCGGGGGATTGGCGCGGCGCGCCGTGACAGGCGCGGCAAGCACCCGGCCCCGCGCATCCGACAATTCAACCCGCTCGCGCCCCACCACGACATGCAGCCGGTCACGCAACAGCGCCAGCGCCTGCTCTGCCGGGGTCCAGTCCACACCGCCCGGCAGGGCAAAGCAATCGTCGCGCAGTGGCGGCGGTTTCAGCCCCTCCGCCGTGCGACGCAAATCATCTTCATGGCCAAGCCCCATGGTACAGCCCTCCTCGGGTGCCTTCATCGCAAACATGGCCGCCAGCTCCGCGCGAGGCAAGCGCTCAGGCGGCGGCACAGGCGGTTGAGCATCGGTGGTTCCATGCCAGCCCCGCCCGACCAGTCACCCATCGCAAGTCGGTCCAATCGGATCAAAGCCCAACCTCAGCCAGGATGAAATCAGCGATTGCGACCGTGTCATCAAGATCGAAAACCGGCCGGTCAAGATCAAGCGGGCTGTCGCTTGCAACCGCGCGGATGGTCGGATCACCTTTTGCAATCAAAGGGTTGCCGGTCTCTGCGCGAAACGCCTCGATCTTGGGATGGCTGTCGCGTTTATAGCCCTCGACCAGCACAAGATCGACCGGCGCCAGCTTGTCCAGCAACACCGTTAGCGACGGCTCCTCCTCATCGCGCAACTCATGCATCAGGGCAAATCGGTTGCGCGAGGCCAGCAAAACCTCGGTCGCACCGGCCACACGGTGGCGGTGGCTGTCCTTGCCCGCGTGATCCACGTCAAAGGTATGATGGGCGTGTTTCACCGTTGAAACACGGATGCCACGTTCGGTGATCTCGCTCACGAGCCTCTCCATCAACCCGGTTTTGCCCGCGTTCTTCCAGCCCGTCACGCCGTAAAGCCTCATGTCCCTGCCCTTAATCTGTCCCGCGCCTGTTCAAGGTCTTCGGGGGTGTTGACATTGAAAAACGGATCGCCCGCATCTTCGAAAAGCGCCTCGCGGCCATTGTGTTTGTCGGTCCAGATGACCACCTTGCGCAGCCCCTCGGTGAGGGCGGCGCGCAGATCATGGCGCAACGCCACCGGCCAGAGCCCGAAGGTCGGATGCCGGATCAGGCCTGAGCCGGTCATGGATTTCGTCTCTTGCGCGCCGCGCGGGGTCGCGGCCAGAACAAGCGGTTGGGTCATGCCCTCCGCCGCCAAAAGCAGGCGCGCCACCAGATCGGACGGGAAAAACGGCGTATCCGCCGCCACGGTCACGATTGTCTCGGCGCCCTGCCCGGCTGCCCAGTCAAGTCCGGCCAGCACCCCCACCAAAGGCCCGGCAAATCCCTCGATGCTATCCGCCAGAACCGGCAGGTCAAACCCTGCGAACCGCTCCGGGTCGCCATTGGCGTTGAGCGCAAGCTGTGCCACCTGCGGATCAAGCCGCGCGACCACATGATCAAGAATGGTTGCAGATCCGAGCGGCAACAGTCCCTTGTCGCCGCCGCCCATACGGGTCGCCTGCCCGCCTGCGAGAATGACACCAAGCGGTTGTTTCATCACTGCCGGCCCCGCCACAGGCCCAGAAAATCAGCCGAATTTTCTGATACATTTTCTTCAGCAAAGAAAATGTCCCGCGCCCGGACGGTCATGTCGGGGCCCCCTTGCGACGGTATTTGTGATCCTCTTCGCCCACCGCTTCGGGATCAGCGTCCCGCAAAAGACGCTCTTCCCCCGAAAGACACACGAACCGCTTGCCGCGCATCCGGCCAATCAGGGTCAATCCCACCTGACGCGCAATCTCCACCCCCCATGCGGTAAAGCCCGAGCGCGAGGCGAGGATCGGAATGCCCATCATCGCCGTCTTGATCACCATCTCGGATGTCAACCGCCCGGTGGTATACAAAAGCTTGTCGCCTGCCGAAACGCCCTCGCTCAGCATCCAGCCCGCGATTTTATCAACCGCGTTATGCCGGCCGACATCCTCCATATAGACCAGCGGCTGCGCGCCCTGACACAGCACCGTGCCATGGATCGCCCCCGCCTCGAGATAAAGCGAGGGGGTGCGGTTGATCTGCGCCGCCAGCGCATAGAGATCCGAGGTTTTCACCTCCACGGCGGGCAGGCGAACGCCCTCCAGCCCCTCCATCATGTCGCCGAATACGGTGCCCACGGCGCAGCCGCTCGTCCGGGTCTTCTTCTTCAGCTTCTCTTCATAGGTGGTCTGCCCATCCGTGCGCACCACAACGGTCTCGAGATCCTCGTCGTAATCGACACCCCGGACCACTTCGTCGTTGGCCAGCATCCCCTGATTGCGCAGGAAGCCGAGCGCCAGGTATTCCGGGTAATCGCCAATCGTCATCGCGGTCACGATTTCCTGACCGTTCAGGAAAATCGTCAAAGGCCGCTCTTCCACCACGGAAATGCGCATCGGCTGGCCTGTGTGGTCCTCCCCCTCGACGGCCCGCGTCAGACGCGGCGCATCGGGGTCGGGCGCGATCAGGTAACCGGACAGATCATCGCTCAAGGCCAATTGCATCTCCTCCTTGCATTGGGTACGCCCGTCAGGAGCGCAAAGGCAACTTAGGGGCAAGCGGTGCCAAGGCAAACCACCAAATCGATTTATTGGCAAGGCGTCCGCGATGGCGCCCCCTTTATTCTTGTGATCATCCCGTTTTCACTGCTCTTCGGCGTTGTTGCCACAGAGGCGGGCCTGAACGTCCTGGAAACGCTAAGCTTCTCGGTCCTCGTCATCGCGGGCGCGGCCCAATTCACCGCCCTTCAGCTTCTCTCGGACGGCGCACCCACCGCGATTGCGCTGATTTCGGCTTTGGCGGTCAACCTGCGCATGGCGATGTATTCGGCCTCTCTCACCCCCTATATTGGCGGGGCAACATTGGGACAACGCGCGCTGGCCGCCTATTTCACCGTCGATCAAAGCTATACCTGCGCGATCGTGAAATTCGAGGCCAACCCCGGCTGGTCAATCCCGCAGCGGCTCTCGTATTTCTTCGGCGTGGTCACTCCGATCTGCCCGCTCTGGTACGTCTTTACCCTCGTCGGCGCATTGGTCGGAACCTCTATCCCACAGGGGCTGGCGCTCGATTTCGCTCTGCCGATCACATTTCTTGCGATGATTGCCCCGATGCTGCGCACACCGGCCCACATGGCGGCGGCCTTCGTGTCGGTCGCCCTCTCGCTGGTCTTTGCGTTTCTGCCCTATAACCTCGGCCTGTTGATCGCGGGCCTCTCCGCCATGATGACCGGCGCCCAGGTCGAACGGATGCTCGAGCGGCGAATCGCCCCGCCCAGAGAGGGCCAATCATGATTGACAAAACAAGCCTCTGGATCGTGATCATCCTCTTGGGCCTCGGCAGTTTCGGCCTGCGTTTCGTATTCACCGGGCTGATCGGCGACCGCCCCCTGCCTGTCTGGATGCTGCGCCATCTGCGCTATACCGCCGTGGCTGTTCTGCCGGGCCTGGTGGCGCCGCTTGTGGTCTGGCCCGCCGCCACGGGCGGAACCCTTGACGCCCCCCGGATGGTGGCGGCACTCATCACGCTGGCGGTGGGATATTTCACCCGCAACGTGATCCTCGCCATCACCCTGGGCGCGCTCGCGCTTTATGGCGGCCTCGCCCTGTTCGGCTAGCACCCTGCAAACAGCTTCTTCTTGGCACATACACTCCGGGGGAGTCGCGCCCTGCGCGACGGGGGCAGCGCCCCCTACTCCCTCGGGGCCGCTGCACGTCGCAAGCGGTCGTTGATCGCCCGCCCCAGCCCACGGTCGGGTATGGGCGTGACCGCGATCACGCGCGCCCCTTGTGCATCAAGCGCATGCAGGTGGTGAAACAGATTGGCCGCGGCCTCGGTCAGGTCGCCGGAAACCGACAGGTTAAGATCGGCCTCGACCGCACCAAACCCAAGCAGGACCTCCCCCTCGCGGCGCTCGGTGGCGTTCAGGCGCACAAGCCCCCCCGGCGCGTAATGCGATTGCATCTGCCCCGGCGCGCTTACCGGGTCGCCCGCCCCGTACAGGCGCAAGGGCTGTCCCAGGGCCGCCTCGATCGCCTCGACAGGAAGCCCGCCGGGCCGCAACAGCGTCGGCGCGCCCGCCAGCCCCAGAATTGTGGATTCCACCCCGACCGGACAGGCCCCGCCATCGAGAACGGCCTCGATCCGACCGGACAGCCCGGCCAGCACATGCCCGGCCTCAGTCGGGCTTATCCGCCCCGAGGGATTGGCCGAGGGTGCCGCCACCGGCCCGCCGAAGGCCGCAAGCAGGCCCTGCGCGACCGGGTGATCGGGCATACGCACCGCCAAAGTCGCCAGGTCGGCGGTCACCAGCGGCGACAACCCTGTCCCCGGCTTCAGCGGAAGCACAAGTGTCAGCGGCCCCGGCCAGAACGCACCTGCCAAAGCATCGGCCTCAGCATCCCATTCAACATAGGCTTTCGCGGTTTCGATGCTGTCCACATGCACGATCAGCGGATTGAAGCGCGGCCGCTCCTTGGCCTCGAAAATCCGGGCCACGGCATGATCCTGGCGCGCATCCGCACCCAGCCCATAGACCGTCTCGGTGGGAAACGCGACAAGTCCCCCGCTGCGCAAAATCGCCGCAGCCCTTGCAAATCCCTGTTGATCAGGCGAAAGACATGCCGTTTCCACGATGACGTGACCCCTTATGACGCGGCGTAGCGGTTGAAGGCAGGCCACGATTGATTACGCTTTGATTCAAGGTAAGTTCCATATAGGGGCGCGGCCCGTCTGCCAAGTCGCCCCACCCATGTCAGGAGATTTCAATGCCTTATCGCGCCCCGGTCGAGGAGTATCAGTTCCTGTTCGATCATGTTGTCGATCTGCAAAAAGTTGCCGCCACGGACCGTTTTGCCGAGGCGAGCCCCGATATGACACTCGCCATTCTGGGCGAGGCTGCGCGCATGTGCCAGGATGTGCTTTATCCGCTGCAACGTCCGGGCGATCTTCACCCGGCACAGCTTGAAAACGGCATCGTGCGGACCTCGCCGGGATACGGCGAAGGCTACCGCGCAATTGCCGACGGGGGCTGGGTCTCGATAAGCGCCAGCCCCGAACATGGCGGCATGGGCCTGCCGATGACGGTGACGGCGGCGGTCAATGAAATGATGTCCTCTGCCTGCCTTTCGCTTCAGCTCAACCCGCTGATGACCCAGGGCCAGATCGAGGCGCTGGAACATCACGCCAGTGACGCACTCAAGGATATCTACCTGCCCAAGCTGGTCAGCGGCGAATGGTCCGGCACCATGAACCTGACCGAGCCGCAGGCCGGCTCGGATGTCGGCGCGCTGCGCTCAAAGGCCGAGGACAATGGCGACGGCAGCTATGCGGTCACCGGTCAGAAAATCTATATCAGCTGGGGCGACAACGACTTCACCGAAAATGTCTGTCACCTCGTGCTTGCCCGCCTGCCCGACGGGGTGCCCGGCACCAAGGGGATAAGCCTTTTCCTGGTGCCCAAATTCATCCCCGACGAGAACGGCGCGCCGGGGCGGGCCAATAGCCTCAAGGTGGTGAGCCTTGAACACAAGATGGGCCTGCACGGCAGCCCGACCGCCGTGATGCAATTTGACGGCGCCACCGGCTGGCTGGTGGGCAAACCGCATGACGGGATGCGCGCGATGTTCACCATGATGAACAACGCCCGCCTAGGGGTCGGCGGTCAGGGCATCGGCGTCGCCGAAGGCGCCTATCAGCACGCGCTTGCCTATGCGCTCGATCGCAAACAGGGCCGCACCCCGGTCGAGGGCGGCACCGGCACGATCATTGATCACGCCGATGTGCGCCGCATGCTGAGCACGATGAAGGCGGATATCTTTGCCGCGCGCAGCATCGCGCTTACCTGTGCGGCGGCCACCGACATGCAGACCGCAACGGGCGATGCGGCATGGGCCGCGCGTGCCGCCTTCCTCACGCCGATTGCCAAGGCCTTTGGCACCGATACCGGCATGGCCGTTTCGGAAATGGGCGTTCAGGTGCATGGCGGCATGGGCTTTATCGAGGAAACCGGCGCGGCGCAATATTATCGCGACGTGCGCGTCACCGCGATCTACGAGGGCACCAACGGCATTCAGGCAATGGACCTTGTCGCGCGCAAGCTCATGGATGGCGGCGAGGCGGGCTTTGCCATCCTCGACGAAATCGAGGCCCTGGCCGAAACCGCACGCGGGCAACTTCCCGATCTTGCCGAACCTGTCTGGCAAGCCACCGAGAGCCTGCGCGAAGCGATGGAATGGATGCTGGGCAACAGCGACCTCAACCAGAGGTTTGCCGGGGCCACGCCATTCCTGCGCGGCTTTGCGCGGGTGCTTGGCGGGCATTTCCACCTCAAGGCGGCGCTCGCCGAGGGCGGCACCGGCGCCCGGACGCGCCTTGCGCGGTTCTACATCACCCGGCTTTTGCCGGAACATGCCGGGCTATTGGCCCATGCCACATCCGGCGCCGACGACCTTTACGCCCTTGGCACCGAGGACCTTGGCGCATGATGGACGGCGGTACAGGGATCATCCGTTACCCCTGGGCGGAACCGCCCGCGCCGGGCGAGGCGACCACCGTGGCGCCTGGCGTGCTCTGGCTGCGCCTGCCGCTGCCGATGGTGCTTGATCATGTCAATGTCTATGCGCTTGACGAGGGTGACAGCTGGACCATCGTCGACACCGGGATCCATAATAAACGCAGCGTGACCCTGTGGGAGACCCTGCTGGCCGGGCCGCTTGCTGGCAAACCCGTCGCCCGCGTGATCCTGACCCACCACCACCCCGATCATATCGGCATGGCGGGCTGGCTCATGGATCGCTTCGGCGCCGAACTTTGGACGACGCGCACCTCCTGGTTGCTGTCGCGGATGCTGATCCTCGATGTCGAAGACAAACCGACCCCGCAGGCGCTGGAATTCTGGCGCAGGGCCGGAATGACCCCCGATGTGTTTGAGGCCCGGCGCGCCGAGCGGCCCTATAATTTCGCCGATATCTGTTACCCGCTGCCGGTGGGGTATACCCGGATGCAAGAGGGCGACGTGATCCGCGCGGGCGGGCGTGACTGGGATGTGCGGCTTGGCGGCGGGCATGCCCCCGATCACCTGACCCTCTGGAGCCGCGATGACGCCCTGGTCATCGCCGGCGATCAGATCCTGCCCTCGATCAGCCCCAATATCGGCGTCTATCCGGCCGAACCCGAGGCCGACCCGCTGGCCGACTGGCTGAGAGCCTGTGATCGGCTTGCCAGCTTTGCGCGTGAAGATCATCTGGTGCTTGGCGGGCACAAGCTGCCGTTTACCGGGCTGCCGATGCGGATGCGACAGCTTAGCGAAAACCACCACGGCGCTTTGGCGCGCCTGCGCGATCACCTCAAGACCCCGCACACCGCCGCCGAGTGTTTCCCGCAGCTCTTCAAACGAAAAATTGATCACGACACCTATGGGTTGGCCCTTGTCGAGGCGGTTGCGCATCTCAATCATATGCATCAGGCTGGCGAGGTCAGACGCTGGCGCCGCGACGACGGGGCCTGGCTCTGGCAGGTATGTGACAGTTGAGAGGAGTGGAAACATGGACGACAAGATAAGCACCTCGGCCGAGGCCGCAGAGGCCCATGCGATACCGCGCTGTCACGAAGTCCACTCCGATCCGGATCAACCCTGTATCGGCGCCGCCGCCAAGGCTCTTGCCGACAAGCCGAGCGACAAGAAAAGCCCGGCGCAATGGGCCTATGAGCGGCTGATCCTCTATATCCAGAACTTTGAAAAAACCCTCGACGAGGAACACGAGGTGGCAATGGGCTTTGTCGGCGGCAATGCCGGGGTTCTGCGGATCGAAGGCATGGGATATTTCGACCCCGACATCGTGACCTTTTATGGCGCGGATGCCAGCGGCGCGCGTACCCAGCTTGTTCAGCATGTCGGCCAGCTTAGCGTGACGCTGCGCGCCCTGCCGAAACCGGCGGAAGTGGCGGCACCCAACCGCATTGGTTTCCGTCTTGCCGAAGACCTTGCAAAAGCTTGATCCCCTGCGGCAGCTTGGGTGGTGACAGCCCCCGACAAATACAGTATCCAGCCGCGAGAGACATAAATTCAGTTAAGAAAGAGGATACCCAAATGGCCGATCACAAGCATGGTGAGATGGATATTCAGGTACAGCAAAAAACCTTTGACGGCTTTGTCAAAGCAGTCACATGGAGCGTTGTCGTCATCATCGGCGTGCTGATCTTCATGGCTTTGGTCAACAGCTGAGGCGTTAAATCGCCGACTGGCGGGCAGTAAGGTAAAGGGGGTCGGATGCGGGGTTGGATGCTGGCAATCGCGGCGGTGTCGATGATGGCGGGCTGCGCCGCCGAATCGGTCTGGGCCCCGGATGAGGCCGTGTCACGCGCCGCTTACCGGCATGACGGGCCGCCGCGCCTGACCCTGTTCACCATGCTCAACAACCACAGCGATGCGGGCGCCCATACCTCGTTGATGATCAACGGATCGCAACGGGTGATCTTTGACCCGGCGGGATCGTTCAAGCACGAGACAATCCCGGAACGCAACGACTTGCTTTATGGCATCACCCCGCCGGTGGCCGATGTCTATACCCGCTATCACGCACGCAAGACCTATCGCGTGCGTATTCAGCGCCTCGATGTCTCGCCCGAACTGGCAGAACGCGCCATCGCGCTCTCCAAGGCCGCAGGCCCGGTGCCCTCGGCGCAGTGTTCGCTTTCGACATCCCAGATCCTCGCGGAGCTGTTCCCCGGTCAGGTCGGCAGGTCCTGGCTTCCGCGCAGAACCTCAGACGAATTTGGCGCCATTCCCGGTGTAACCACCGAAGAACTCTATGAATATGACGATGACGACAACAGCAAGGTGTTGCGCGCCTGGACCCCGCCGAAAACCTGAGCGCGGAGGCTAGACCAAGGCCCACGACAGGGCATCACCGGGCGAGCAGGAGTGAACTGGCGGCTGGCAAACGCGACCGATTGCGCGCCGCCCCCACCCATTCAATATGTCCACCCCAAGATCTGCAGCGCGGGACGTGGTGGCCTTGTCGCTGCTATGTGCACGCCCAAACTGTGGGTTTTCCAATCAGGCTTCTGCTTCAGGCTCATAATGGCACCGGATCACAAAAAAGGCCCTGTCCCGATCGGGACAGGGCCTTTCAATGTCTGGGGGAACGTTTAGTTTGCGCCACCCATCACCGACAGGCCGCGCAGGATATCAATGGCATAGGCCAGCTGGTAATCCTCTTCGCGCAGCTTGGCCGCCTCTGCGGCGCGTGCGCGATCCTCTTCGATCTGTTTGATCTCATCCTCGGTGAGGCTGTCATTTGACAAGCGCCCACGCAGGTCCGCCTCGGAGCGGTCGGGCCGGGTTGTGGCGGCCTCATCCTCTTCGGTGGCCGGGGTGCGGCGCGGCTGTTCCACAAGGATGTCGGGGCTCACGCCAAGCGCCTGGATAGAGCGGCCCGACGGCGTGTAATAGCGCGCCGTGGTCAGGCGCATCGCCCCATTGCCACGCAGCGGCATCACCGTCTGAACCGACCCTTTGCCAAAGCTCTTGGTGCCGACAACGATCGCGCGGTGGTGATCCTGAAGCGCCCCGGCGACGATCTCGGAGGCACTGGCAGAGCCGCCGTTGATCAGCACGACAATCGGTTTACCATTGCTCAGATCGCCCGGCGTCGAGTTGAAACGCTCGCCATCCTCGGGGTTGCGCCCGCGGGTGCTTACGATCTCGCCCTTGTCAAGAAAGGCATCCGACACCTTGATCGCCTGATTCAAAAGCCCGCCGGGATTGTTGCGCAGATCAAGAACGATGCCGCTGACGTTGTCCTCGCCGCCCAGTTCTTCGATCTTCTCGGCAAGCCCGGCCTCAAGGTTGGGATAGGTCTGTTCGTTGAAGGTGGTCACCCGAAGCACCACGGCACTTTGTTCGACGCGTGCACGGACCGCCGTAAGCTTGATGGTGTCGCGAATGATCGACACATCGAAGGGTTCGGCCGTGCCTTCGCGCACGACGGTAATGATGATCTCGCTGCCCACCGGACCACGCATCAGGTCGACGGCATCGTTCAGGGTCAGGCCAAGAACGCTTTCACCATCGACATGGGTGATGAAATCGCCCGCTTCGATACCGGCTTGGTCGGCCGGGGTGCCATCCATCGGCGAGACGACTTTGACAAAGCCGTCTTCCTGCGTCACCTCAATGCCAAGACCGCCAAATTCGCCACGGGTCTGCACCTGCATGTTCGCTGAATCGTCCGGCGACAGATAGCTTGAATGCGGATCAAGCGAGGTCAGCATGCCGTTGATCGCCGCCTCGACCAGATCCTTTGTATCGACTTTCTCGACATACTGGGCGCGAATCCGCTCGAAGATATCACCGAAAAGATCAAGCTGTTCGTATACGTCGATAGACTCGGTCGCTTCCTGCGCCAAAAGCGGTGCTGCCACCTGGGTTGTCACCACAACGCCGGTCAGAATACCGGCCGAAGCGGCCATCAGGAATTTTTTCATGTTTCAGTCTTCCTTGTCGGTCTTGAACCACGCAAGCGGGTCCACTGGGGAATTGTCTTGTCTGACCTCAATATAGAGTGTCTGCGTCCGTTCGGAACCCGTCACCTGAGAATCGGCGGCCAAAAGCAGATCGCCCTCTGCCCCGGTCCCGCCCATAAGTCCGACCGGGCTATTACCGGGCAATACCTGGCCTGTTTGACCATAAACAACATCAAGCCCGGCAAACACCAGCAAAATCCCCGATTGCGGTTCCAGAATGATCACATTTCCGTAGTCAAGCAAGGGGCCGCGATAGCGTACCGTCGCCGCCGCCGGGGTGCGCACAAGGGCGCGTGGCCGGGTGACGACGATTATGCCGGGACGTTCGATACCTGCGGCATCCGCCTCGCCCGCGCGGCGCAGGATGCGCCCTTCGACGGGCAACGGCAGCACGCCCTTGCGCGCGCTGATATCCGGCAGGCTTCCGGGCGCCTCGTCGATTGCGATTTTGCTCAGCCCGCTGGCGAAACCGTCTAGGGTTTCTGTCGAGGCGATCAAAAGCGCGGTTTTCACCGGATCCTCGGTAAAGCGGCGCGGCAGGTTGGTGCGCTCTGCCATTGCGGCACTCAGGGCGCTGCGTGCCTCCTGCACCCCCTCAAGCCCCTCCTGAAGCTTGTCCGCCGCACTTTGTTGCAGTGCGCGCAGCACACTCAACTCCTGCACCTTGTCGCGCAGGGCCAGGGCGCGCGCATCAAGCGCGGGCGCCACCTCGGACAGGATCATGCCCGCCCGCGCCGTACCCACCGGCCCCGCCGGATGCATGAGCAACACCGGCACCGGCGCAGTTCCCATGGTCTGAAGGACGCCTAAGAGCCGGGCAATCTCTTCGTCGCGGGCGCGTAATTCCGCGCTGAGCGCCTGTTCACGCACCGCTGCCCGGCGCAGCCCGTCGCGCATCGCCTCCAGCCCGTCTTCAAAGGCGGTGATCGTTTCGGTCAGCGCCTTGACCCGGTTTTGCGCCCCCTCGGCCGCATCAAGCGCCTCTGCTGCCCGGCTTAGCCGATCCGACGCCGCCAGCGCCGCCTTGGCCGGATCGGTCTGGGTCTGCGCCAGGGCCGGTGCCCCAAGCCCCAGTCCGACACAGAAAAGGGCGTGCAAAATCTTCATGCTATCAGGCTTTTCCCGGTCATTTCCTCGGGCTTCGGCAGGCCCATCAACTCAAGCAGTGTCGGCGCAAGATCGGCCAGCCGCCCGCCCGACCGCAGGTGTGCGCCCGGCGCGCCCCCCACAAGGATGACCGGCACCGGGTTGAGCGTATGCGCGGTATGCGGGCCGCCCGAAAGCGGGTCGATCATCACCTCGCAATTGCCGTGATCGGCGGTCACGATCATCGCGCCCCCGACCTCATCCAACGCCTTGACCACCCGCGCCAGCCCCTGATCCACGGCCTCGCAGGCCTGCATCGCCGCGCCAAGATCGCCGGTATGGCCGACCATGTCCGGATTGGCGTAATTCACCACGATAAGGTCATACCCGGCATGGATCGCGCCGACGAAATGCTCTGTCACCTCGGGCGCCGACATTTCCGGTTGCAGGTCATAGGTCGCCACATGCGGCGAGGCCGCCATATAGCGGTCTTCGCCGGGCTCTGGCGTTTCCTTGCCACCGTTGAGGAAGAAGGTCACATGCGGGTATTTCTCGGTCTCTGCCAAATGGAACTGGCGCAGGCCCTGCTTGGCCACCCATTCACCCAGCGTATTCCGTATGTCGCGCGACGGAAACACCGTGTCATACCACGCGTTATGCGCCTCGGAATATTCGACCATCCCCAAAAGCGCCGCCCATTCGGGCCGCTTGCCGGTGTCAAAACCGGTGAACTCCGGGTCGGCAATCGCCTGCAGGATCTCGCGCGCCCGGTCGGCACGGAAGTTGAGACAGAACACTCCGTCACCATCGCGCGCACCAAGATAGTTGCCGATCACGCTTGCCGCGATGAATTCATCGGATTCAGAGCGCACATAGGCATTGGTCACCGCGATGCGCGGGCTGGCACAGCGGATGCCCTTGCCAAGGGCGATCGCCTCATAGGCCTCTTGCACCCGGCCCCAGCGATTGTCCCGGTCCATGGCAAAATAGCGCCCGATCACGGTGGCGATCTCGACGTTATCGGGCAATGTCTCGGCGAGCCGTTCGAGATAGACCCGCGCCGATTTCGGCGCCACGTCCCGCCCATCGGTGAGCGCATGCAGAACCACCGGCACCCCGGCATCGGTAATCGCCCTGGCTGCGGCCACGATATGGGTCATATGCCCATGCACGCCGCCATCCGACACCAGCCCGACAAGATGCGCGCGGCCGCCACTTTTCTGCAATTTGGCGATAAAACCCTGCAGCGCCGCATTGTCGAAAAAACTGCCGTCTTCAATCGCAAGGTCAATCTGGCCCAGATCCATCGCCACAACCCGGCCAGCGCCGATATTGGTATGCCCGACCTCGGAATTGCCCATCTGCCCGCGCGGCAGGCCGACATCGGGGCCATGGGTGATCAGCGTGTCGTTGGGACAGGTCGCCATCAGCCGGTCAAAGGTGGGTGTGTTGGCCAGATGTGGCGCGTTCGCCTCGGTTTGTTCGCTCAGGCCCCAGCCATCCAGAATGCATAAAACGACGGGTTTTGGGATACGCATAACTGCTCCTGGCTTGGCCTTCTGCGCCTTCTAACCCCTTCGCGCGCCGGGGTGAACCGGTTTAGCGCTAGCACTTTCGACCCGATGCAAAATACCGCACCCAAAAACCCAAAACGCGGCCCCGTTTCGGGGGCCGCGCCTGTAATCTTACCGAAGCTGAGGCTTATGCCAGAGCGAGGTTGACTGCGCTTTCGCGGCCGTCACGGCCGGCTTCGATGTCAAATGTTACTTTTTGATCATCTGCAAGACCCGACAGGCCCGACCGTTCTACGGCCGAGATGTGTACGAAAACGTCTTTGCTGCCGCCATCGGGGGCAATAAAGCCGAAGCCTTTAGTTGTGTTGAACCATTTCACGGTGCCAGTAGCCATATCCGTGTTCTCCTAATCTAAATGCTGCCCGCGTAGGTGCGGCAGCCCGGCAAGGTATGTCTGCATCGAAGACTGAGCGCCGGTTTAGGGAGACAGCAGGTCGAAATAGAATAACGTTCGCAAGCTGCATATGGGGGCAAGGCGCAAAAATAGCAAGGTAATTTCGCGCCCGCCCCCAATATTAAAGCCGATCCGTTCCGCCTATCGCACGAACTTCTTGTGCTTCACGCGCTTGGGCTCAAGGGCATCGGGGCCAAGGCGGCGCTTTTTGTCCTCTTCGTAATCGCTGAAGGCCCCTTCGAACCATTCCACATGCGCATCGCCCTCGAAGGCAAGAATATGCGTGCAGATCCGGTCGAGGAAAAAGCGGTCGTGGCTGATGACCACGGCGCAGCCGGCGAAATCCACCAGCGCATCCTCCAGCGCGCGCAGGGTTTCGACATCCAGGTCGTTGGTCGGCTCGTCAAGCAGCAGGACATTGCCGCCATCCTTGAGCAGCCGCGCCATATGCACCCGGTTGCGTTCGCCGCCCGACAAAAGCGATACCTTCTTTTGCTGATCGCCGCCCTTGAAGTTGAACGACGAGCAATAGGCGCGCGCGTTCACCTCGGCATCGCCAAGCTTGATGATGTCCTGACCGTCGGCAATCGCCTCCCAGACGTTGTCATTCGGCGCCAGATCGTCGCGCGCCTGATCGACGTAAGAAAGCTTGACCGTATCGCCATATTCGATCGTGCCCGAATCCGGGGCCTCTTGCCCGGTGAGGGTTTTGAACAGCGTCGATTTCCCGGCACCGTTCGGCCCGATCACCCCGACAATGCCCCCCGGCGGCAGTGAAAAGCTAAGGTCTTCGATCAAAAGCTTGTCGCCCATGTGCTTGGTAAGGCCGTTGACCTCGATCACCTTGTTGCCAAGGCGCGGGCCATTCGGGATCACGATCTGGGCACGGGTCAGTTTTTCGCGCTCGGACTGGCTGGCCAGTTCGTTATAGGCGTTGATCCGGGCCTTTTGCTTGGCCTGACGCGCCTTTTGGCCCTGCCGCATCCAGTCAAGTTCGCGCTCAAGCGTCTTTTGCTTGGATTTGTCCTCGCGCGCTTCCTGGCTCAGCCGCTTGGCCTTTTGTTCCAGCCATGCGGAATAGTTGCCCTCGTAGGGCACGCCGCGGCCACGATCCAGTTCGAGAATCCAGCTGGTGATGTCGTCCAGAAAATAACGGTCGTGGGTGACGATAAGGATCGTACCCTTATAGTCGATCAGATGCTGTTGCAGCCAGGCGATGGTCTCGGCGTCAAGATGGTTGGTCGGCTCGTCGAGCAAAAGCATTTCAGGCGCTTCCAGCAACAGCTTGCAAAGCGCGACACGGCGGCGTTCACCGCCAGACAGGCTTTCGACATTGGCGTCATCGGGCGGGCAGCGCAGCGCCTCCATCGAGATATCGACCTGCGAATCCAGATCCCAGAGGTTCTGGCTGTCGATCTCGTCCTGCAATTGTGCCATCTCGTCGGCGGTCTCGTCGCTATAATTCATCGCCAATTCGTTGAAGCGATCAAGCTTGGCCTTCTTGGCCGCGACACCCAGCATGACGTTGTCACGCACGTTCAGCGCCGGATCAAGATGCGGCTCCTGCGGCAGATAGCCAACCTTGGCGCCCTCGGCGGCCCAGGCCTCGCCGGTGAAATCGGAATCCAGCCCGGCCATGATCTTCATCAGGGTCGATTTACCCGACCCGTTCACGCCCACCACGCCGATTTTGACTCCGGGCAAAAAGCTCAGGTGAATGTTCTCGAAACATTTCTTGCCGCCCGGATAGGTCTTGGAAACCCCCTGCATGTGATAGACGTATTGATAGGCTGCCATTTTGTGCCGCTCCGCTTGCGTATCTGTAATCCAGCGCATCAGATAACGCCCATGACGCGCAGGTTCAATGGCCTAGCGCATTGCGCGCGCCCACCGGATGCCGAAGTGGGTGACAGAGCGTAGGACGCGCACGGACATCCCGCCATACATCACTTTGCAGGCCAGCCAAGGTAAACACTGCGTGACCCCACCTGTGTCTTTCGCCAAAACCCGTTAGAACACTGGCGATCCCGCGCGCAAAGTTCGAGATTGCCCCAAGACAAAAAGCCGCGTCATACTGTCCCCGGAGACCCAACCCAGAGCGACCCCGGCCATGCCCCGCCCGCTGATCGACCTCTACCAGACCGTTTTGCTTGTGTTTATGCTGGCACTTGCAGGCTGCGGCGGCCCGCGCCCGCTGGCCGAGGTTGATGCGATCCCGTACACGTCGGGCGAGGACCTGAAGCTTTACTTCATCACTGACCGAAACCCGTCCCGGCCCGCCGAGGGAACGTTGCTCTACACCCCAAAGCGCAGTTCCTCGATGGCCTTTGGCACCGCGCGCCTGCGCCCTGACGAGAACGGAAAGAGGTCCCGGCTGACACAGCTTCACGAGGCGCTGCGCTTTCCTGCGACCCCGCTGCCGTTTTCGCAAAACGCCGGTGTCATCCTGCCTGACCGCGCGGCCACCACGCGCTATGGCACCAGCGCCACGGCCCTTCAGGCGCAACTCGCACAGGCGCTCCGCGAAAGCGGTCAGGACGAGGTCCTGCTTTACGTGCACGGCTTCAACAGCAGCTTCGCGGAGTCCGTGGAGACCCTTGCGCGAATCTGGCAGAGCGCGGGGAAGGGCCCGGTGCCGCTTGCCTATAGCTGGCCTGCGGACAATCCGGGAATGTTCGGGTATTTCAAGGATCGTGAAAGCGGCGAGTTTTCGATTTTCCACCTCAAGGAAACACTGCGCATGATTACCGCCACGCCGGGGCTGGGACGGTTCCATATCATCGCCCATAGCCGCGGCAGCGATGTTGTGACAACCGCACTGCGCGAACTGGTGATCGAAACCCGCGCCGCAGGTCGCAACCCGCGCCAGAGCCTACGCATCGAGAACCTGATCCTCGCCGCGCCCGATCTTGATTTCGGCGTCGTGCGCCAGCGCCTTGTTGCCGAAAAATTCGGCCCCGCCTTTGGCCGCATCACCGTCTATATCAACCCCGAGGATAGCGCGCTTGGACTTGCCCAGACCCTGATGACCGGCACCCGTTTTGGCCGCCTGTCCTATTCCGAGCTGGAACCCAATGACCGCGAGATTTTCGCCCAGATCGGCAATGTGGATTTCATCAATGTCAGCGCGGTCACCGGAAAATCGAGCCATGGCTATTTTCGCAACAACCCCGAGGTGCTGATGGATATGGCAAGGGTGTTGCAATCCGACGCGCCCCCCGACAGCCCGAAGCGCAACCTGATCCATGCCGAGGCCAATTTCTGGCGCCTGTTGCTGCCACGCGATCTGCGCGACCCGTTTGACCGGAATGATCCCTGAACACGCCCCCGATCCGCGCGTTTTCGCTTTACACCGCGCACGCGGCTGGCAATGAAAGGGCCATGAGTTACACCCTGCCCCCTTCGCATCCCGGTCAGGTGATCGGCCTTCTGGGCGGATCGTTCGATCCGCCGCATGCGGGCCATCTGCATATCAGCCGCGAGGCGCTCAAGCGGTTCGGGCTTGACCGGCTCTGGTGGCTGGTGAGCCCCGGCAACCCCCTCAAGGACCACGGCCCCGCCCCGCTTGAGCGCCGGATGGCGGCGGCGCGCGCGCTTGTCGACCACCCGCGCATCGACATCACCGATTTCGAAGCCCAGGCAGGCACCCGCTATACCGCCCAGACCCTGCGGGCGCTGCGCCGCGCGCGACCGGGCGTGCGGTTCGTGTGGCTTATGGGGGCCGACAACCTGGCACAGTTTCACCTCTGGCAGGATTGGCGCGAGATCCTGGACACCGTGCCGGTCGGCGTACTTGCCCGCCCCGGCCAGCGGATTTCCGCACGCATGTCGCCCGCCGCGCGCGCCTATGGTCACGCCCGCCTTGCCGCCCGCCAGTGCCAGCGGCTTGGCCTCTGCGACACCCCGGCCTGGTGTTTTGTCAACGTACCGATGATGGCAATTTCCTCGACCCGGCTGCGCCGTGACGGGGCTTGGGGTGAAGTGCCGCAAAAGTGACGTGACCGTGACTGCGAAACCCGATTGCACAGGACTGCGGGCTGCGCTTTACTTGGTGCCATGACCACGCCGCTTTCCCGACGCGCCTTTCTGGGCACCGCGCTTTGCGCGCTTGCCGCGCCCGCATGGGCCGGTGCGCCAGACGTATCCCTGCGCCCCAGGGCTAGGCCGCGCGACATCGCGCGCAGCGTCGCCACACGCGGCCCCTCGGCGCCAAGCACGAGCGCGCTGATTGCCGAAGCCAGGCTGTCGGGAAACGTCGGCTTTGCGGTGAGCGACGCCACGACGGGCCTTATCCTGGAAGAGGGCGACGCCGCCCTCGGTCTGCCGCCCGCCAGCGTGACCAAGGCGGTAACGGCGCTTTACGGGCTGGATACACTCGGGGCCGATCACAGGTTTCAGACCCGCCTTATCGCCACCGGACCGATCAGCGGCGGGATCCTCAAGGGCGATCTGATACTTGCCGGTGGCGGCGATCCGACGCTTGATACCAACGCGCTTGCCGGGATGGCCGCCGCCCTTAAAAAGGCCGGACTGCGCGAATTGCGCGGCAAGTTCCTGGTCTGGGGCGGCGCCGTGCCGTTCCGGCGCGCTATTGATGAAACACAACCCGAGCACGCGGGCTATAACCCGGCTCTCTCGGGGCTGAACCTGAATTTCAACCGGGTGCATTTTGAGTGGAAGCGCAGCGGCGGCAAATATGCCATCACCATGGATGCGCGATCCGACAAGTACCGCCCGGATGTGACCACCGCGCGCATGCGGATCGCCGAGCGGAGCGCGCCGGTTTACACGTATCGCGGCACTGCTCAGCGCGACGAGTGGACCGTCGCCCGAAGCGCGCTTGGCAATGGCGGCGCACGGTGGTTGCCGGTGCGTCAGCCAGAGCTTTACGCAGGCGAGGTCTTTGCCACCTTCGCGCGCTCGCAGGGCATCAAGCTGGGCCAGCCCGAGATCACCCGCAAGGCGCCCTCGGGCACCGCCCTTGTCACCTATCGAAGCGATCCACTCAGCACCATTTTGCGCCAAATGCTGCGCTATTCCACCAACCTGACCGCCGAGATGGTCGGCCTTGCCAGCAGCGCCGCGCGGCTTGGCAAACCCGTATCGCTATCGGCCTCGGCGCGCGAAATGACCGAATGGGCACAAGCGGTGCTCGGCATGAGCGGCGCACGGCTGGTTGATCACTCGGGGCTTGGCGATGCCTCACGGCTGACGGCGGCGTCAATGGCACGCGGGCTTGGAAAGGCCCATAAAGCGGGGCTGTTAAAGCCGCTGCTGCGCGATATTCCGCTGCGCGATGCGCGCGGGCGTACCCTCAAGATTCAACCGGCAAAGGTGGTGGCAAAAACCGGCACGCTCTATTTTGTAAGCGCGCTTGCCGGCTATATGACAACCCCCGACGGCGCCGAGATGGCCTTTGCGATTTTCACCGCCAGCGACAGCCTGCGCGCCAAGGTCAATTCCGCACAGGACGAACGCCCGCCCGGCGCGGCCGCATGGAACAGGCGTGCCAAGACCCTGCAACAGGCGCTTATCGAACGCTGGAGCACGGTCTACGGGGGCTAGCCCTGCGGCGCCTCAGGCCTTGCCCTTGAAAACCGGCGCGCGCCCGGCAAGATTGGCGGCAATCTGTTCCATCTGATGCGGCTTGCCGATCAGGTCGGCCTGCTCGCGGCTCTCGGCCATCAAAATGTCACCCTCGCTTGCCCCGCTTTCCGCCAGACCGATCAGCCGCTTGGCCGCGCGGATCGCCGAGGGACTTTTGCCCACGATCTCCGCGGCAAGATCATGCGCCGCCGCAAGCGGATCATCGGCGATCTCGGTCACAAGCCCCCAGTCAAGCGCCTGCCCGGCGCCGACCGGCCTGGCGGTATAGGTCAACAGGCGGATCACGTCGCTGCGCGTCAGCCCCGGCAAGAGCGCCATACCGCCCATATCGGGGACCAGCCCCCATTTCATCTCCATCACGGCAAGCCTGGCGTCGGGCTGGGCGATGCGGATATCGGCGCCAAGCGCCAGTTGGAACCCCGCGCCGTAAACTGCGCCATGCAGGGCCGCGATCACCGGGACCGGCACCCGGCGCCAGACCATCGCCACCTCTTGAAAGATGTTCGTATTGCCATGAGTGCGCGGCATGACAAGCCCTTCGGGGTCCGCCGCCGCAAACTTGGCAAAGCTCGCCACGTCAAGCCCGGCGCAAAACGCCTGCCCTTCACCCGACAGGACCACCGCCCGAATATCGCTCTCGCAAAGCGCCAGCCCCGCCGCGACGATCGCCTCGGCCATCTCGGGGTCAAGCGCGTTGCGCTTGTCGGCCCGCGTCAGGGTCACCGCTGCGATGTGATTTTCGATCTCGACACGAACCCGGCTCATGGCATCCCCCTGTGCATGACGACATGAAACACCACTTGCCAGGGCAAGGCCAGACCGACGTGGGGGCATGCCCTTGCGCGCAGGCCTGCGATCCCGTTAACTGCGCGGCATGGATACTCCGCGCTATACAGACCTTGTTCAAACCCTGCCCGCCAACGTGCCCTTTGTCGGCCCCGAGGAACAGGAACGCGCCCGTGGCGCGCCCTTTGCGGCGCGGCTTGGGGCGAATGAAAACATCTTTGGGCCCTCGCCCAAGGCGATTGCCGCCATGCGGGCCGAGGCGGAAAATGTATGGAAATACGGCGATCCGACCAGCCATGACCTGCGTGCCGCCCTGGCCGAAAGCATGGGCGTTGCGACCGGAAACATCCTTGTCGGCGAAGGCATAGACGGGCTTTTGGGCAATCTGGTGCGATTGCTGATCGGCCCCGGCGACGCGGTGGTTACCTCGGACGGGGCCTATCCGACGTTCAACTATCACGTGGCGGGCTTTGGCGGGGTGCTGCACAAGGTGCCCTACCGCGACGACCACGAAGACCTTGCCGCGCTCATGACCCGTGCCCACGCGGTCAATGCCAAGCTGATCTATCTGGCCAACCCCGACAACCCGATGGGAAGCTGGCACAGGGGCGCCGATATCGTCGCGGCGCTGGAGCATTTGCCCAAGGGCTGTTTGCTCCTGCTCGATGAGGCCTATGTCGAATTCGCCCCGGACGGCACCGCCGCGCCGGTATCGGCCGACGATCCGCGCGTGATCCGGATGCGAACATTTTCAAAGGCTTACGGCATGGCCGGGGCGCGTATCGGCTATGCCATCGGCGCGCCGGATCTGATCCGCAGCTTTGACAAGATCCGCAACCACTTTGGCATGAACCGCATGGCGCAGGTCGGCGCATTGGCGGCCTTGCGCGATATGGAGTGGCTTGCCGACATTCAGGCCAGGGTGGCCGAGGCCCGCGACAGCATCGCGCGCATCGCCGCCGGGCACGGCCTTGCGACCCTGCCCTCGGCGACCAATTTCGTTGCCGTCGACTGTGGCCGGGACGGCGATTTCGCGCGCGCCGTTCTGGCGGCGCTGGTGGCGCGCGGCGTCTTCGTGCGCATGCCCTTTGTGGCGCCGCAGGATCGGTGCATCCGCATAAGCTGTGGCCGGCCAGAAGACCTTGCGGTATTGGCCCGCGCCCTGCCCGAGGCCCTTGCAGAGGCGCGCGGATAATGGCCAGCTGACAGGCCGGACTCAAAAATTGACCTGACAGGTGGATTTCATACGCTAAAATTGCCGTATGAATCGTGGAAACATGCCCTCTGCGCCCAATTACACCAACGCCGCCCTGGTGATGGGGCTGGTGAATCTGGTCTGGGTATTCATGGTGATCTGGGTCCAGCTTGGGCTTTTGGCGGTGATCGCCACGGGCTATGTGCTCGACAAGCTGATAAGCCGGATCGCGCGAAACCGTTAAGCCCCGGCAATCACCCGCGCCGCTGCCGACAATCCCCCCGTGCCATGCGGAATATCAAGCGCCGCAAAACCGGCCTCGATCACGCCAAGCGCGCCCATCACCATATGCGCATTCACATGCCCCATGTGACCGATGCGGAAAAACCCGTGCCATGCCGGATCATTCGGTTCGGCCATGCCAAGCCCTATCCCCAGGGTAAGGCCGGCCTCACTCTCCACCCATTTGCGCAGGGACGAGCCATGCGGCGCGCCAATACGCAAGGCGGTGACTGCGCGGCTGCGCAGCGCGGGATCGGAAATATTGAACTCCAGCGGGCCACCCTCGCCCCAGGCATCGCAAGCCGCCCAGATCGCGCGGGCCAGTTGGTCATGGCGCGCCCAGACTGTCTCGATCCCCTCGGCCTTGATCATGTCAAGCGCGGCACGCAGACCGTAAAGATGATGGGTCGGCGCGGTGCCACCGAAATACTGATAGAACATCTCGGGTTCGGCACGCGGCAGCCAATCCCAATAGCGCGTCACGTTGGGCATCACGGCGCGCGCTGCGGCAGCCTTGTCGCCGATGAACACGAAGGCGAGGCCGGGCGGCACCATAAGGCCCTTCTGGCTTGCCGCGACCATCACATCAACGCCCCATGCGTCCATCTCGAAGCGGTCACAGGCCAGGGACGCAATGCAATCGGCCATCAAAAGCGCCGGGTGCCCGGCGGCATCCATCGCCGCGCGAATGGCAGCCACATCACTGAGAACCGAAGACGATGTATCCACATGCGTGACCAGAACCGCCTTGATGGTATGATCGGTATCGGCCCGCAATGCCGCCTCAAGCTGATCGGGGTCTACCGGCGCGCGCTTGCCGAAATCAAGCATCTGCGTCTCGATCCCCTGCCCGCGCGCCACCTCGGCCCAGCCGTGGCCAAACCGCCCGGTAGCGGACACCAGAACCCTCTCGCCCGGTGCCACGGTATTGGCAAGTGCGGCCTCCCATGCGCCGTGGCCATTGCTGATATAGATCGCGACACGACCCTTGGTGCGTGCCACCGCCGTCAGATCGGGGATCAACCCCGCCGTCATCTCGATCAGCGCGCCCTCATAGATATTGGGCGCCGAGCGATGCATCGCACGCAGCACCTCTTCGGGCATGACAGAGGGACCGGGAATTGCGAGATAGGGGCGCCCTTGCGACAGGCTCATGGTATTGCTCTCCTGCGGTTGAGCGCCGACATTACGCCGCTGTGCGGCGCCGTCAATCACCGATCATCAGCTTGCCATACCCCGCCCGGCCCCCTACATGGGGGCGAGCCGGGCCAAACCGCCCCCAAACCGGAGTGCCTTGCCCGCATGAGCCTTTTCAAACGGATTTCCAATTGGGAACGCGCGCTGCGCGCGTCGTATAACACCGACCTCTCGACCCCCGAAAACCGTCGTCGCGCCCATATTTACAACCTCTGGTTCGACCATGCGGTGCTTCGCAAGATCTGGACCAATTTCTTTCAGGTGGCGCCGGGGGTCTACCGCTCGAACCAGCCCACCCATGAGCGGTTTGAGCGCCTCAAGGCGCAAGGCGTGCGCTCTGTTCTTAACCTGCGAGGGGCGGCGGGTGCGGCGCATTACCTTGTAGAGGAAGAAAGCTGTCGCGACCTTGGGCTGACGCTTATCAATTGCTCGCTTCAGGCCCGCGATGCGGCCCCACCCGAGAATATCCTTGCGGTGATCCGCGCCTTTCGCCAGATCGAAAAGCCCTTCGTGATGCATTGCAAATCCGGCGCCGACCGGGCCGGGTTTGCCTCGGCAATCTATCTTTTGGTGATCGAAGGTCGGCCCATGGCCGAAGCGCGCAAGATGCTGGGGGTGAAATACCTGCACCTCAAGTGGTCACGCACCGGAATTCTTGACTATATCCTCGACCAATACGAGGCGCGAGATGCCCAAAGCCCGATCGGCTTCGAAGACTGGATCGCCAACGAATACGACCACGAGGCGCTTCAGGCGGCCTATCACGCGGCGCATAAACCGCTATTTTGACGCCCGATAGCGTGCCGCAAGACGCGCCGGATCGCCCCCCGCGAAATAGCGCGCCAAAAGCGCGAGGTTGCGCATCCCGCGCAAAAGCCAACCGTCCGCCTGATAGCGCGCCGCACTTGTGCACACCCTGAGCGGCAGCGCGGCAAGCCGCCCCTTCAGGGCCCGCGCCATCGCCACATCCTCCATCAGGGCAATATCGCGATACCCGCCCGCCGCGTCATAGTCAGCGCGCGAGATCAAAAGACCCTGATCGCCGTAAGGTAAGCCAAACAGCCGCGACCGCAGATTGGCCCAGCCCGCCACCAGCATCGGCATAAGCCCCGTCGCGTCAAACCCAAGCCGGAAATAAGCCGGCCCGCCGCGCGCGATCTGATCGCGGACAGCCCCCGCCCATCCGACCGGAAGAACCGTATCGGCATGCAGGAACAAAAGCCATTCGCCCGACGCCACATGCGCCCCGCGCCTAAGCTGTCCGCCACGCGACGGCGCGCCTTGCACGATGACCGCGCCAGCCTCGTCCGCCATCCTCAGCGTGCCATCCCCCGAACCGCCATCGCTTATGATCAGCTCGCGGATAAGCCCCGCCTCAAGCCCTTCGATCAGGGCCGCAAGACAGGCCGGAAGCGCCGCATCGGCATTCAATGTCGGGATCACCACTGATAAAACTGCACGCATCACCTGCCCCCTGTTGTCTTCGCCTCAGCGACCTATATTACACCCATACGACCAGCGGGAGAGGGTAATGACGCGCACCATTCTGGAAATCACCGGTTCCGAGGCCGCCAGTTTTCTACAGGGGCTGGTCACCAATGACATTGCCGGGCTTGATCGGGGGCTTGTCTATGCCGCCATTCTGTCGCCGCAGGGCAAATACCTGGCGGATTTTTTCCTGTTGCGGCGCAACGATGCAATCTGGCTTGATGTCGACACCAGCCTTGCCGCCCCCTTGTCGCAACGATTGGGCATGTACAAACTGCGCGCCGATGTAGCCATTGCCGCAACAGATCGTCAGGTCCGCCGGGGAACCGGCCCCGCGCCTGCGGGTGCCCTCATGGATCCGCGTCACCCGGATATGGGCTGGCGGCTTTACGGCGATGAGGGCGGCGATGACGGCAGCGACTTCGACCGCATCCGCGTCACCCACTGCATCCCCGAAA
This sequence comes from uncultured Roseovarius sp., assembly GCF_913054395.1. Taxonomy (GTDB): domain Bacteria; phylum Pseudomonadota; class Alphaproteobacteria; order Rhodobacterales; family Rhodobacteraceae; genus Roseovarius. The sequence continues at coordinate 6,521 of NZ_CAJXIP010000001.1, read as the reverse complement.
CCGGGATCGAGCTGACACCCGACAGCTTTATCCTGGAGGCCGGCTTCGAGCGGCTGAACGGCGTTGATTTCCGCAAGGGCTGTTACGTTGGGCAAGAGGTGACGGCGCGGATGAAACACAAGACCGAACTGCGCAAAGGGCTGATCACCGTAGCGATTGACGGCAGCGCCCCGCTCGGCAGCGAGATCATCACGCCCGAGGGCAAGGCCGCCGGGACGCTTTATACCCAGTCGGGTAACCGCGCCATTGCCTATCTGCGCCATGATCGCGCCGTGCGCGGCATGACCGCCGACACGGCGCGCATTGATCCTGTCTAACCCCTGGCGTGGGTGAAGCCCACGCGTGCCCCCTGCCCCGTCCGCCAAATGAAAAGAGGCCCCCGCATGGAGGCCCCTGATACTCTGTCTGTCCCGTCACGCGGTTACGCGCGCTCGGCATATTCCATCGTCTCGGTGTTGACGATGATGTCCTCGTCGACGCCCACGAACGGCGGCACCATCACCTTGACGCCGTTGTCTAGAATGGCGGGCTTGAAGCTGTTGGCGGCGGTCTGGCCTTTGACCACCGGCTCGGTCTCGACGATCTTGCAGGTCACCTTTTGCGGCAATGACGCATGCAGCGCCTCGCTTTCGTGGAACTCGACGGTGATTGTCATGCCATCCTGAAGGAACGGGCGACGCTCGCCAAGCAAGTCCGCCGGAAGCTCGATCTGTTCGTAGGTTTCGGTATCCATGAACACCAGCTTGCCGTTCTCCTCATAAAGGAACTGCTGGTCTTTCTGTTCAAGGCGCACGCGCTCGACCTTGTCGGCGCTGCGGAACCGCTCGTTGAGTTTCGAGCCATTGCGCAGGTTGCGCATCTCGACCTGGGCAAACGCGCCGCCCTTGCCGGGCTTGACGTGGTCAACCTTGACCGCAGCCCACAGGCCACCGTTATGCTCCAGTACGTTACCGGGGCGGATTTCGTTTCCGTTAATCTTGGGCATTGCGTCCAAACCATGACAAAAGGTTGATAAGAAGTCTACCCGACCTATATCTGGCGTTAAGATGGGTGGCAAGACAACGAAATATCGATTTCAGCAAGGCGAGGCATGCATAAAGTGCATAGAAGTTATGCATATACGCTCTATCCGAATCATAAAAACTCCTCCATAAGGAGCGCCACGCCCAAAACACAAGAGCAATAAGAACAAGGACGAATGATGAAAGATTTCGTTGACGGCACAGCTTTCAAAAGCGAACAGGGCAATCGTGCACGTAAACTTTTTGCGGCCGTTGTACTGGCCGCGCTGGATGATGCAATTTCCGATGACAAGAAATATGGCAACGGCCCCGAGCAGATCGCCCGCTGGGCACGCTCGCGCGATGGCCGTGAAGTTCTGTCTTGCGCCGGTATCGACCCGAACGAACGTGTCGTTTCGGGCCTGATGGATTTTGTTGCCAAAGGTGTACGTACCTCGGTCGCGCTGTCGCGTGAAGAGAGCGAGCGTCGCAATGCCGCGGCCCAGGCCGAAGCGGCCTGATCGCGCCAAAGTTCCTGGAATTTTCAAAGGCCCTGCCATGACTGGCGGGGCTTTTGCTTGTCCGGGGGCCACCAGAAAACAGCGGCACGCCAGCAATCACCGCTTTCGCAGCGCGCGCCGTCTTTGTATCAAGCGCACAAGACCAAGCGGGGAATAGGCCATGGCGCGCGCGATCATGATACAAGGGGCGGGCTCGAATGTGGGCAAGTCGATGCTGGTTGCGGGACTGGCGCGCGCCTACCGTTTGCGCGGGCTCAACGTCGCCCCGTTCAAACCGCAGAACATGTCGAACAACGCCGCTGTAACCTGTGATGGCGGCGAGATTGGCCGCGCCCAGGCACTCCAGGCGCTGGCCGCCGGGCGCGCGCCCCATACGGACATGAACCCGATCCTGCTCAAGCCGGAATCCGACATCGGCGCGCAGGTTATCGTTCAGGGCAAACGCTTTGCCACCCTGCGCGCCCGCGATTACGCCAAGGCCAAACCCCAGCTTCTGGCCCCCGCGCTGGAAAGTTTTCACCGCCTCTGCGCGGGTGCCGATCTTGTCCTGATCGAGGGTGCCGGAAGCCCGGCCGAGATCAATCTGCGGGCGGGCGATATTGCCAATATGGGCTTTGCCGAGGCTGCTGGCGTCCCGGTGATCCTTGTCGGAGACATCGACCGCGGTGGCGTGATTGCCCAGATCGTCGGCACGCAGGCGGTTTTGCCGCCCGCCGATGCCGCGCATATCAAAGGCTTTGCCGTCAACAAGTTCCGTGGCGATGTCAGCCTGTTTGACGAGGGCGTGACCGAGATCGTCACGCGAACCGGCTGGCCCTCGCTCGGGGTCATTCCGTGGTTTGATCAGGCCTGGCGCCTGCCAGCCGAGGATGTAATGGATATCGCCTCGACCAAGGGTGGCGCCTTCAAGGTGGCGGTGCCGCGCCTGACACGGATCGCCAATTTCGACGACCTCGATCCGCTTTCGAGCGAACCCGGCCTGAGCGTCGAGATCATCCAGCCCGGTCAGCCCCTGCCCGGCGATGCCGATCTCGTGCTGATCCCCGGCAGCAAATCCACCATTGCCGATCTGGCGGATTTCCGGCGCAACGGCTGGGATATCGACCTTGCGGCGCATATCCGGCGCGGCGGGCATGTCCTTGGGATTTGCGGCGGTTACCAGATGCTTGGCCAACAGATCAACGACCCCGACGGCATCGAGGGGCCGGCCTGTTCGGTGCCGGGCCTCGGGCATCTTGACGTGGTCACCACCATGCACCCCGAAAAGCGGCTGGCACTGACCAGCGCGACCTATCTGGCGACCGGCGACCAGGTCGAAGGTTATGAAATCCACCTTGGCAACACCACCGGCCCCGATTGCGCCAATGCCTGGCTTTCGGTCGGGAATCGCGCGGAAGGTGCGGCCTCAGCGGATGGCCGGGTGCGTGGCGCCTATCTGCACGGGCTGTTTGCCAGCGATGCGTTTCGCGCCGCTTTTCTCGGCGGGCTTGGGGCGTCATCGGGCTTGAGTTACGGGGAAAATGTCGAAGACACGCTGGATGCACTTGCCGCGCATCTTGAATGTCACATGAACCTTGACCTGCTCCTGTCGCTCAGCACCGAGCCGACGCCCTAGCGCCTGTCGCGTTCATTCGCATTCACGCGCGCGCCTCTAACAACTTGATTTTGCACGCTTGTTGCGCGGAAATCCGACGCCTGCCTTGACGCAACGTGGTCTAGTTCATGTCCTGGCTGGTCAGGGCGCGGTGGATTTCGCGGCGTACAAGTTTACGCACATTGCGCGTGATCCGCTCGCCAAGGGCGCCCTGCAATTCCTGGCGCACGATTTCCGACACCATGTCGCGCAGCGCCTCTTCATCGAGAACTGCATCATCAAGCGACAGGCCATCGTTGTCGCCCCACTGCTCGACCGGCGGGATCGGCATTGCATCCTGTGACCAGTCCTGCTCGTGCCGGGCCGAGGCAACGTCATCCGCTTCGGCCCAATCAGGATCTGCAGAAAGCTCTTCTTCATCAGCCTCGTCAAGCCGGTCCTGCGCATTGCCCCAGGACAGCGGGGTGACCCGGCCACCGGCATAATCATCGCCGGATTCGCCATCCGGCTCCCATTGGTCATAGCGATTGGCCACGACCGCCTCGAACTCTGCGGCCTGGGCTTCAAGATCGCTGCGGGCATCTTTGCCATCGTCAAGATCGGGCGTTTCCGCCGCGCTCTCCGCGGTTTGGGCGGGCTCCGCCTGCGCGCTCTCAACCGGCACCGGATCGTCCGCCTCTTCGGCGGTCTCAAGCCAGATGTCACCCTCGGGCTCTACGTTATCCGCCGAGGTATCCCCTTCAGCATGATCCCGAGCGGCATCCTTTTCGGCGGTCCGTTGCTCGTCATCGTCGTGATTTTCATGCTCCGAGGCATACATATCCGCCTCGGCCGGTGCATCCTCGAGCTGAGAATCGCCAGCCTCCCGCGCCTCTTCGTCCTCTGACGTGATCTGATCTTCGGGGGCAGCGGGCGACGCGATGCCCGACGGCTCGGCGGCGGGGCTGTCGTCGACGCGCAACGAGGGCGTCAGAACCAGACGGTTCACCGGTTCACTATCGGGCTCCGGCAGCGCAAACCTGTCTTGCGCGCCATTGGAAACAAGCCGCCGGATAGAGGACAGGACATCCTCGATTTCCACATTTGTCACGGGATCTGACATATATCGCTACCACTCTTGCCTTGTCACAGCTTACCCCTGAGGGCCTTTTCACACAACCGATTCACTCAGCCGTTTAGGAAGAGTTTTAGTTTTTTCCAATAGCACGCAGAACCCGGTCAAGCTTTTGGCCCTGAGGGCTCATGTCGACGGGGGCCGTTTTGACCAGATCGTAATAGGCATTCGGGTCATAGGTCTGAACCCCGAGGTTCAGGTCCTTCGCCGTCAGCTCGCCGATCGAGGACAGCACGGAATAGGCCGCGATGACCACATCGGCATTGGCCGAAATCAGGTTGGCCTTGGCGTTAAGCAGGTCCTGCTCGGCATCCAGCACATCAAGCGTCGTGCGCGCGCCAAGCTTGGCCTCTTCGCGCACCCCGTCAAAGGCGACGGTGGCGGCGCGGACTTCTTCCCGGCTGGCGGCACGGCTGGCGCGGGCAGCGCGCAGGTTGGCATAGGCATCACCCACATCCTGTGTCACCTGAAGCCCCGCAAGGTGAAGCGCCCCGCGCTGCGCGTCGCGCTGCGCCATCGCCTGGCGCTTGGCAGAGCTGAGCCGCCCGCCCTGATAGATAGGGCCGCGCAATTCAACGCCGAAACTGCCGGTCCGCGACAAGTCGGATTCCGACAAATCCTCGCTGGCGCCAACCCGGCCGACCAGGTTCAATTGCGGCTTCATCGCCGCCGCAGCCACCTGGATATTAAGCTCGGCGGCGGCCACATCATGCTGGGCCCGCAACAGGTCTGGATGGCGGCGCATCGCGACGGATTTGGCCGCCTGGATATCGTTTGACAGGTTCGGCATCACGGTCGGAGTGCTGAGAGCGCCGGGGCTGCGCCCGATGGCAGAGCGGAATTCCTCGACCGCGCGGGCAAGATCGCCCTGAGCCCCCGCAAGCCCGCTTTGGGCATTCGCCACCGCCGCCTCGGCCTGGGCGACATCGGTGCGGGTCACCTCGCCCACTTCAAACCGGTCCTGCGCGGCACGCAATTCCTGGCGCAAAAGCCGCAGGTTGTTTTCCCGCAACGCCACGAATTCGCTGTTGCGGATCACATTCATATAGGCGTTCACGCCGGTCAAAAGCACCAATTGCTCGATGCTGATCAGGGTCTGGCGCGTCGCCAACACGGTTTCCTTGGTCGATTCAACCACCAGATTGCTGCGCCCGAAATCATAGAGCAGAAGGCTGGCCGTGATTCCGAGGTTCAGGCTTGTGGTGCCGGTGTTGCGCGTCCGGCCAAGGGTGCGTGTGCGTCCGAAGTCGCGGGTCACATCGGTGGTCCAGTCGATGATCGGCCGCAGCCCCGAGACCGCCTGCGCCACATCCTCATCCGCCGCGCGCAAAAGCGCCCGGTTCTGGTCAAGCAGGCCGCTGTTGAGATAGGCGCTCTTAAGGGCGTCCGCCAGTGTTTCGGCCCGTGCCGCGACCGGTGCAGAGACCAGAACCGCCAGCCCGAGAGCGGCGCCAAAGACCCGCCCACAAGTCATGAATGTCGTCTTCGCTTTCAACTTTCGCTCCTTGCCTCGCCTGTCTGGCGAACCGCTCAGTCCCGATTTTTACAGTGTGAAGGCCGCGTGCCGTTCAAATCCCGGCAAAACCGGCGCGCCAGCGTTGAACGCAAAGCGCCAGTTGATTTGACCGTCGATCTTGTAACCGATCCTCACCACACCAAGCGACCCTTCCATGAAGAGACAGGCAATCCGCCCCCCCTCTTTCAACTGGTCTGTAAGCGCGGTGGGCAGATGCTCGATCGCACCCTGAATGGTAATCACATCATAGGGGCCATGATCCGGGGCGCCCTGGGTCAATTCCCCCTGATGCAGAATGACATTGTCGGCGCCGTTTTCGGCAAGCACCCGCTGTGCTTCCTGCACCATATCGCTGTCATCCTCGACGGCCACGACCGCCTCGGCCATGCGTGCCACCACCGCGGAAGAATATCCAAGCCCCGAACCGACATCAAGCACGAGGTCATCGCCCTCGATCTCAAGCGCATCGAGAATCTTGGCAAGGGTGCGCGGCTCAAGCACGACGCGGCCACCGCCAAGATCGACATTCTCGCCCATATAGGCGGCCTCTCGAAGGGGGCGCGGCACGAACTGTTCGCGCGGGACGGACAGCATTGCGTCGATAATCGGAAATTTCGTCACATCAGAAGGGCGAACCTGCGTATCCACCATCATCGTGCGCCGCGCGGCATAATCTGTCATGAGCTAAACTCTCGGCTTCGGAATCCTATGGGGAGGTTCTGGCACAGAACCCGCGCCTCGGCAACGCCTAGCAACGGCGAAAACCTCGCATTGC